>SAAL01000026.1 GCA_009929445.1 Bacteroidia bacterium | reverse complement strand
TTCGGGAAGCAACCGAACGGTTTTGATACTCCGTTCAGAAGGATTCAGTTCTATCTCATCATAGATAAACGAATCGTCAAAACCTATTTTTTTGGCATCAGTCTTGGTATTGGCATAAAAAAGGCGGTCGAAATGTGCCCAATATGAAGCTCCCAAACACATGGGGCATGGCTCACAAGAAGTGTAAAGCGTACAGCCTTCCAAATTGAATGTGCCAAGTTTTTTTGAAGCTTTTCGAATAGCATCAATTTCGGCATGTGCTGTTGGGTCATTCTTAGCTGTCACACGATTAACTCCCGTGGCAATAATCTTATTGTCTTTAACTATCACTGCTCCGAAAGGTCCACCGCCCTTTTTTACATTTTGTATCGACAGCGAAATGGCTTTTCGCATAAATTTTTCGTGTTCATCCATAATTGAGCGTTTTTTTAAAAATAAATAACACTACAAATATAGCGTTTAAGTTGATAATAAACAATCACCTGCAAACTTAATTTTAAGCCCGTTCATCGGTAGCAATGGTATTTTTTTACCGATTCACTTGCAACAGCAGCCGAATTTTTCGTACTTTGCACATCAAATCAAAAACTCACAAAAAAAACAACGAAAAATAATGATAAAAGAAAAAATCAGAGCCGGAAGAAATCAAACTCTGACACTCAACGAAGAAGAACGGGTACAACTTTTTGATAATCTTTTTATACCCGAAAAGAACGAAACGTTGGTACCTGAGAAAATTCTGAACAAAACAATTCTGTCCGATTTATTTGATGTATTGGATGATCTGCCCGAAAGTTTTGCCGATCTGATCATTATTGATCCGCCTTATAATTTGAGTCGCGATTTTCATGGATTCAAATTCAGAGCCACTGATTCAGAAAAATATTCGGACTACCTCCGCTCCTGGTTTCCGAAAATTGTGAAAACGCTGAAACCCAACGGATCGCTCTATCTGTGCGGCGACTGGAAAAATACTTCGGCATTGCAGCAGGTGATGAGCGAACATCTTACCATACTGAACCGCATTACCTGGCAGCGCGAAAAAGGGCGGGGTGCATCCAAAAACTGGAAAAACGGGATGGAAGACATCTGGTTTGGTGTGAAAAATCCGGATGACTACTATTTCGATGTGGAAGCCGTGAAAATGAAACGTCAGGTAATTGCACCCTATAAAAAAGACGGTAAACCGAAAGACTGGCATGAAACCGACGAAGGCAACTTCAGACTCACCCACCCTTCCAATTTCTGGGACGATATCAGCATCCCGTTCTGGTCCATGCCCGAAAACACCGATCACCCCACCCAAAAACCCGAAAAACTGATAGCCAAACTGATACTTGCCAGCTGTCCGCCGGGTGGTACGGTGTTTGATCCTTTTCTGGGCTCCGGTACGACCTCGGTGGTAGCCAAAAAACTGAACAGAAACTACCTGGGAGTAGAAATGAATCGGGAATATGCGCTCTGGGCCGAAAAAAGATTGCTGCTGTGTGAACAATTTCCACAAATTCAGGGTTATTTTGACAATGTTTTCTGGGAAAGGAATACGTTGAAATTCAGAAAGTGAAAAGGGTTACTTAAGATTGATTTTGCACTGAACTCAGACTCCCGGACTCTTCAATTGAATAACATAAATAACATTTTTTATGATTTTAGATATCGTTTTTATTGTTGCAGGTTTTGTGTTTTTAATCAAGGGTGCCGACTGGCTCGTTGGCGGAGCTTCCGGACTGGCCAAAAAACACAACGTTTCCGATCTGGTTATCGGACTAACCATTGTTGCGTTTGGCACATCGGCTCCCGAACTGGTTGTAAACTCCATTGCTTCCATTGATAAGCATTCAGACATTGTTTACGGAAACATAATCGGGAGCAACAATTTTAATTTATTCTTTATTCTGGGCACTGTAGCACTTATATTTCCGGTCACGGTTCAGCGCAGCATGATACGCAAAGAAATCCCGTTTTCGCTGGTAATCACAGTTCTTGTGCTGGTATTATCAAACGCTGTTCTCGGCCAGAAAGAAAATGTACTATCACGTTTCGAAGGAATGGCACTTCTGGTACTTTTTGCCGCATTTATATACTACACATTCAGACAATCGGCTGTTGATAACGACGTGGAAAAGATTGAAATGAAACAGATGACGACCTTAAAAATCTGGGCTCTCATAGTCATTGGATTGAGTCTGTTAGTTGCAGGTGGCAGGATGGTGGTGACGGGAGCCGAGAATATAGCACTGGATTTGGGTATTTCGGAAAAAATAATTGCGCTAACCATTGTGGCTGCAGGAACCTCACTGCCTGAGCTGGTCACTTCGGTAGTGGCAGCATCAAAAAAGAACAGCGATATAGCCATTGGCAACGTTATCGGCTCCAACATTTTCAACTTGCTGTTTATTCTTCCGGTGAGTGCCGTGATTCATCCGGTAAGCTACGCTACCACTTTCAACCGCGAAATGCTACTGCTTATCGGCGGAACGATTATTGTAATTTTGTATATGTTTGCAGGCAAAAGATACAAAGTGGACAGGTGGGAAGGTGCTTTGCTGCTGGGTGTGTTTCTTGCCTATACCATTTTCCTCATTCAGCAGGAATTGTGAAATAAAAGCGGATAGTTACCGTTTTTATATCAAAATCATTCGCTTGAAAATTTCCAGGTACATATTCATGCTTGTTTTAGCCGTTTTTTTCGGCTGCGAAAACAAATACAAATCGCCCGTGCCCGATGTACCGGTAGAGATAAGCCTCAACATGCTTACCTACAATCCTACTTTTGGCAGCGTACTGAACGACACGATGATTTTTGTACGTCCGCGTACCTATCCTCCTTTTGCAATCGGCTATGCAGGCGTATTGGTGGTAGTGGGGTATGATGAAAATCTGAGTAACCGTTTTTTTTCGTATGACTTGTGCTGTCCGTACGAAGCCGATCCGAATGTGCGTGTGTACACCGGCATGCACCTGCTTAATCCCGAAAAGTATCAGGAAGGATATGCCGTTTGCCCTAAATGCGGTTCGGAATTCTACATCACCGACGGCTGGGGCAGGGTGTCGAAAGGGCCATCCAAACATCCGCTCAAACGCTATCAGACAGACTACATCAACAACTACCTGATAGTGAGAAATTAACTGCTACCACTTTCCTTTTCTTTTTCCGAAAAGCGAAAAAAATGCGGTAACAACAATGTAGAAGGGATAAAATAACGAAAACAGCAGGCTGTTTCCGGCCACATTTTTCAATCCGAAAAAATCTTTTATCCTCATGAAGAAAGAGAAGTCAATCATCCATTTCATCAGATACAGCCAGCCGGCCAATACAAGCCATTTCAGACCAATAAAAGCAAATGCCAGATTCACCAGGATAATGAAACTTGCCAGAAAAACGATCAGCGCGACAGCAGCCAGCTGCCAGTCGGCATAAGCTGCCTTTTTACCGGCCCATCTGCGGCGCTGGCGGAAAAATTCTTTCAAAGTCTTTGTGGGAGCGGTTTCTACTGCTGCCTCTCCCGATTTGAGAAACCGGATAGGCCCTCCCCGTTTTTTAATACTCTGAAGCAGAAAAATATCGTCGCCTCCAGGTTCTTCGAAATGAAGCCTGTCCTCGCTGCTGAGCCAGGCTTGTCTGCGGAATGCCAGGTTGGCACCATTGCACAAAACGGGTATTCCGATTCCGGCTGCACCTGCTCCGCTTGCTACCAGGGCAGCAAACTCAAACTGCTGAAAATTGCCAAACAAACTACCGTTTGTGGTCATTTTCACAGGACAAATAATCAGATCGGTCAATTGCTGACTGTAAAATTCCACAATGGTAGCCAGCCAATCGGGTGATGGTAAGCAATCGGCATCCAGCGAAACGATAATGCGGGCATCCGTTTGTACTATAGCGGTTTTGATAGCTTCTTTCTTACCTTTGCCTTTGTTTTTAAGTAGTGTCAGTTCCGAAAATTCCGGAGTACACTTGCTGGCAAATTCCAGGCTGCCGTCGGTTGAATCGTCGTCGACGAGCATGAACTGAAAATTGCGGTAAGTTTGTTTTTTCAGCGAAATGAAGAGCAGGGGAAGATTTTCTATTTCGTTTTTACAAGCCGTAACTATTGCCACCAGACAACTGTTCCCGGTTTTTTCGGCCTTAAAATCGGGCGTTATCGCCCATCCTTTGATAAAACTGATTATCATTACGGCATAGGCAAAAAGAATGAAAAGTGAAATCAGAACAAGTGTCATTTCCGTTCTCTTTTTTTACAAAATGGGGCAAAAAATCAGATTTCCACTTCCACGTGTCTTGCGGTGATTTCTTCCGACAAAAAGACAGAAGCCGATGATGAAAATTTTCCCGGATTTTCGGTGGTCAGATAACTGCAAGTGCCGTTTTTTGTACATTTTTTATCCATTTCGGGGTGACGGTGGAGGTATTCGGCCAGACTCCTGGCTACAATTTCACCCTGCGAAATCACGCTGACATGAGCAGGCAGTTCTTTTTCAATTTTTTCTTTCAGCAACGGATAGTGTGTGCAACCCAGAATTACAGTGTCAATCCTTTCATCCTGCTTCATCAGATTGTGAGTGTGTTTTCTGACAAAATAATCAGCTCCGGGACTCTGAAATTCATTATTTTCGATCAGCGGCACCCACATGGGACATGCTTCCGAAACAACCCGCACATCGGGATAAATTTTATGAATTTCGAGCGGATATGAGTTGGACTGAACAGTGCCGCTGGTGGCAAATAATCCCACATGATTCGTTGCTGTGAGTTTCCCTACCTCTTCCACCGTTGGCCGGATAACACCTAAAACTCTGCGGGAAGGATCAATTTTTGGCAAATCATTTTGCTGTATGGTGCGCAAGGCTTTCGCCGAGGCTGTATTGCAGGCCAGAATAATCAAATGGCAGCCCTGACCGAACAAATATTCCACACACTGAAGGGTAAACTTGTAAACAACATCGAATGAGCGGGTTCCGTACGGAGTGCGGGCATTATCGCCCAGATACAAAAAATCGTAAAGAGGCAATTCCTTCCGAATCTCATTCAGGATGGTAAGTCCGCCGTAGCCGGAATCAAAAATACCGATGGGAGCTGCTTCCTTACTCCAGGGTGAACCGAGCGAAAGAATCGGAGAAGATGCCATAGTTATGTATTATAAATGAATTAATCAAAAGTCTGACCCGCATTCTGGCTCAGCTGAATCATCCGGTCGTATTCTTCGGGCGTAAGATCCAGAAAATAATAATTCTGCGGATTCATCACCTGACCTTTGTAATGAACTTCGTAATGAAGATGCGGCCCGGTGGATTTTCCGGTGCTGCCGACAAGCCCGATGATTTCGCCCCGCGTAACCGATTGACCTACAGATACTTTTATTTCGGACATGTGTGCGTAGAAACTTTCATAACCGAATCCGTGATCTACTTTTACACAGTTGCCGTAACCCTGTTGCCATCCGGCTTCTGATATTGTTCCGTTGCCTGTTGTAAAAATATCGGTACCGGTGGGAGCCGTAAAGTCCATCCCTTCATGAAAACGCCTGGTATGATAAATCGGATCGTAACGATAACCCCAGCCCGAAGCCACCCGTTTCAGGTCTTTATTGGCCACAGGCTGTATGGCAGGAATGCATTTGAGTAAATCTTCGCGACTTTGAGCCAGCTTTACAATTTCGTCGTATGATTTCGACTGAACGTACAGTTGCTTCTTTAATTCATTCAGTTTTTGAGTTGTCCTCACCACAATCTGTGAATTGGTCATTTTCATCAGCTCATTGTAATAATCCATATTGCCCGAAGCGGCATGCCTGGACTGATATGGAATGGGATCTGCCTGAAAAACCACACGATACAGGTTGTCATCCCGCTCCTGCAAGTCGGCAAGTATGCCCTGAAACTCTTTCATTTGCCCCTCCAATGCTTTGTACTGACCTTCCATCTTGTTTTTCTGCATAGTCAGTTCCTTTTCTTTGGGAGATTTTACCACCGACACAAACAGGAAAAAGAAAGCAACTCCCAGCAGAATACCTGAAAGCGTATGTAGCAGAATTTGTCTCAAACGAAGGGAAAATGTTATCTGAATCTCCTCGTAATCAACAGTTTCCGGATTAAAATAAAACTTTTTCTTCGCCATACACGTATTTTGGATAGATAAAGACATATCGAGAGCAGATTAGGAAGGTAAATTACTCTCCGACTGCTGTTTTTTTACCAGAATGTTGATGCAAAAGTAATAATTTTGAAGTACTTTTGCAGATTAAATTGAAAAAATATTGTATTATGGCAGATATAACTGAAACCTGCCGGCTGCGTAAACCATTTAACAAAATTATTTTACAATGACTTCACAAGAAATCAGACAATCATTTTTAGATTTTTTTGCTTCTAAAGACCACAAAATCGTTCCCTCTGCTCCGATGGTAATCAAAGATGACCCCACGCTGATGTTTACCAATGCGGGAATGAACCAATTCAAAAATATAATTCTGGGAAACGATCCTGTAAAATATCCCCGCGTAGCCGACTCGCAGAAATGTCTGCGCGTTAGTGGCAAGCACAACGACCTGGAAGAGGTGGGTCACGACACCTACCACCACACCATGTTCGAAATGCTGGGCAACTGGTCATTCGGCGATTATTTCAAAAAAGAAGCCATTACCTGGGCGTGGGAATACCTCACCGAAGTGCTCAAGCTGGACAAAGACCGATTGTATGTCACGGTATTCGAAGGCTCTGAATACGAAAAGCTGGAACGTGATAACGAGGCTGCCGAAATTTGGTCGCAGTTTCTGCCGGCCGACCGGATTATCAACGGAAATAAAAAAGATAATTTCTGGGAAATGGGCGACACAGGACCCTGCGGACCCTGTTCGGAAATTCATATCGATATCAGACCGAACGATGAACGTGCAAAAGTAAATGGATTGTCATTGGTAAATGCAAACCATCCACAGGTGATTGAAATCTGGAACAATGTATTCATGCAGTACAACCGCAAAGCCGATGGTTCGCTTGAAGAACTTCCGGCCAAGGTAATTGATACGGGCATGGGTTTTGAACGGCTTTGTATGGCTATACAGGGAAAACAATCCAATTACGATACCGATATTTTCCAACCGATAATCAAAGAAATCGGAACAATCACAAACCACCGATACGGTGAAAATGAAAAAACAGACGTGGCCATGCGCGTTATTGCCGACCACATCCGTACCATTGCCTTTTCCATTACTGATGGCCAGTTACCTTCCAATGCCAAAGCGGGTTATGTAATACGCCGTATCCTGCGCCGCGCCGTACGCTACGGATACACGTTCCTGGGTCAGCGTCATGCATTTATGTACCGGCTTATTCAGGTGCTTGGGCAGGTAATGGGAAGTGCCTACCCGGAATTGATTGCTCAGAAAACGCTGATCGAAAAAGTGATAAAAGAAGAGGAAGAATCGTTTCTGCGTACACTGGAGACAGGAATCAAGCTGCTGGAAAAAAGCATTCCGCAAACCTCCTCCAAAGGAGGAGGAATGTTAGACGGTACAGTAGCCTTTACGCTTTATGACACATTTGGTTTTCCATTTGACCTGACGGAATTGATACTCCGTGAACATAATATGACTGTTGATGTGAATGGTTTCAACGCTGAAATGCAAAAACAGAAAGAACGGGCACGTAATGCTGCTGCCGTTGAAACCGGCGACTGGATTACCGTTCGCGAGGGCGACAGCCAGTTTGTGGGATACGATATGACGGAGTGCGAAGCCGAAATACTCCGATACCGCAAAGTGACACAAAAAAACAAATCATTCTACCAACTTGTACTTACTCAAACTCCATTCTACGCCGAAATGGGAGGACAAGTGGGTGACTCCGGCACGTTGACTGCCGATGATGAAAAAATAGAAATTTTTGATACAAAAAAAGAAAATAATCTTTCGGTTCATCTTTCAAACACACTCCCGAAAGATGTAACAGCTACTTTCAAAGTACAAATCGAAATTGAAAACCGCCTGGCTACTGCCCGCAATCACTCCGCCACTCACTTACTCCACGAAGCATTGCGCGAAGTACTTGGAAATCATGTGGAGCAAAAAGGTTCTTATGTTAGCCCTGAAAGCCTTCGGTTCGACTTTTCGCATTTTCAGAAAATGACCCGTGAAGAAATACGTGAAGTGGAGAAAATTGCCAACCGGAGAATACGGGCCAATTACCCACTTCATGAAATGCGCGAAACTCCGATTGCCGAAGCTCAGGCGATGGGTGCTATGGCTCTTTTCGGCGAAAAATACGGCGATACCGTTCGTGTCATTCAGTTTGGCAACTCAGTAGAACTTTGCGGAGGCACACATGTGCACGCTACAGGCGAAATAGGCATGGTGAAAATAGTAAGCGAGAATTCAATAGCAGCCGGAATACGCCGAATAGAGGCTATCACCGGTAAAGCGGTGGAAGACCTGATTAACAACGTACAAGACACATTATTCTCAGCCAAAGAACTTCTCAGTAATACGCCCGATCTGACAAAAGCTATTCACAAAACAATCGAAGAAAACAGCGACCTGAAAAAACAGGTGGAAAACTTCATGCACGAACGTATTTTTGCGTTGCGTGACAAGCTGATAGCTGAAGCAAAGGAAGAAAACGACGTAAAAACAATCCGGTTCCGCACCGAACTGCCAACAGATGCCATCAAAACACTGGCATTCCAGATTAAGAATGTAGTTGGGAATCAACTATTTGTGGCAATCGGCAGCATTTTCGACGGTAAACCTTCCCTGACTGTTCTTCTGTCTGACGACCTGGTGGCACAAGGACACAGTGCAGTTAACATTACCCGAGAAGCTGCCAAATTTATTCAGGGTGGCGGAGGCGGACAACCTCACTTTGCAACAGCAGGCGGCAAAAATGCCGATGGACTGGATAAAGCACTGGAAGCGATAAAACTGTAAAGATGCCCCAACCTCCCGAAGCAAGTGCGGGACAGGCTCTAAAAGGGAAGTTTTGAAGGATTGTAACATACTGGATTTTAGCGGAAAATGAATATATAACTTACTTAATCAAGATTAAAAAATTGTGAAGCAAATTGTGGTTTAACCCATAGTGTATTTTGATAATAAATTATTTGCTTTAACAGAATATTAAAATAAACAGATAGATAAGACTATGAAAATCCAGGTATTAAAATCAGTTTTTCTAATCGTATTTCTAGTTGGTAATTTCAGTATAAATGCTCAGGATTGGGCAAATCTGAAACGATTTCAAAAAGAGAATGATACGCTTCTATTAAAACCTGAAATCAAAAACAGGGTGGTATTTATGGGAAATTCCATCACTGAAGGCTGGAAAGGTACGCATCCCGACTTTTTCAGCAAGAATCCCTATGTTTGCCGTGGCATAAGCGGACAAACTACGCCGCAAATGCTGGTACGTTTTCGTCAGGATGTGATTAGCCTGAAGCCTGAAGTAGTCGTGATTCTGGCCGGCACTAATGACATTGCCGGAAATACGGGACCCTCCACACCGGAAATGATTCTGGACAATCTGAAATCCATGACCGAACTCTCTACTGCCAATAATATTCGGGTAGTGCTTTGCTCGGTACTTCCGGCATATGATTATCCCTGGAGAAAAGGGTTGGAACCCAATATCAAAATTCCTCAACTCAACAAAATGATTGAAGAATATGCTAAAACGGCAAAAATCACTTATCTGGATTTTTTCAGCGCTATGGCCGACGAAAAAAATGCCATGAAAGCGGCATACACTTATGATGGAGTGCATTGTACATCAGCCGGATACGATGTGATGGAAGCTATGGTGGTGCCTGCCATTCAAAAAGCATTGAAAACCAAACCACGAAAAAAGTAAAAATCATCCAACTACCAAAAAAGTCCGCTGCAGCACCTGCAACGGACTTTTTTATTTCTGATCAATCCAAAAGCCTCCTTTTTGGGAAGGTTTGGAGGGATTTTAGTCTTTGAATTTTGCACTGATAAACTCTCTGTTCAATCGTGCAATGTGCGAAATAGATACATTCTTCGGGCATTCTGCTTCGCAGGCTCCGGTATTTGTACAGTTACCAAATCCGAGTTCATCCATCTTGGCAAGCATGGCTTTGGCACGATGAGCAGCTTCTACCCTGCCTTGCGGCAACAATGCCAGCTGACTTACTTTGGCTGAGAGGAAAAGCATGGCAGAACCATTTTTACATGCAGCCACACAAGCACCGCATCCGATACAGGAAGCAGCATCCATCGCCTCGTCGGCAGCAGGTTTCGGAATCGGAATTGCATTTCCATCAGGTACACCGCCTGTATTGACCGAGACATAACCGCCAGCCTGAATAATTTTGTCGAAAGCACCACGATCCACCATCAAATCCTTGATAACAGGAAATGCTGCCGAACGCCACGGTTCAATGGTAATAGTTGCGCCATCTTTGAAATTGCGCATGTGCAGCTGGCAGGTAGTGATTTCTCCGTCGGGTCCGTGCGGATGTCCGTTTATGTACATGCTGCACATACCGCAGATACCTTCGCGACAATCATGATCGAAAGCAACCGGTTCCTTGTGTTCACTTATCAGTTTTTCGTTCAGAATATCCATCATTTCGAGGAATGAACAATCGGGTGATATCCCGTCTAATTTATAGGTTTCGAAAGCACCTTTGACTTTCGGACCGTTTTGACGCCATACTTTCAGCGTGAGATTTAATACTTTTTCCATATAAGCCCCCTTTAATTCCCCCGAAGGGGAAATTTTGAAGTTAATTTTATAATTAATTATCATTATAGCACGCTCTAAAAGTCTCCCCTTCGGGGAGATTTAGAGGGGCTGTTATGCTTTATAATTCCGTTGTTGTCTTACAATGAATTCGTAATCCAGCGGTTCTTTGACCAATTCAGGTTCACTGCCTTCGCCGGTATATTTCCAGCACGATACAAATGAGAATTTCTCGTCGTTTCTTAATGCTTCCCCCTCGGGAGTCTGGTACTCTTCGCGGAAATGGCCGCCACAGCTTTCTTCGCGAAGCAATGCATCGCGTGCCATCAGTTCACCTATTTCAATAAAGTCGGCCAGACGGAGCGCTTTTTCAAGTTCCACATTCAGACCTTCGGATTTTCCGGGTACATATACATTTGTCCAGAATTCATTTCGTATGGCCTGAATTTTCTCCAAAGCTATTTTCAGGCCTTCAGCCGTACGTCCCATACCTACATAATCCCACATAACCAAACCGAGTTCACGATGGATATGATCTACGGAATACTTGCCCTGAATACTCATTATTTTTGCAATTCTTTCATTTATAGCTTTTTCAGCTTGCTCAAATTCTTCGCGGTCGGTACTGATGCGCGGTACCTGAATCTGATCTGCCAGGTAATTCTGAATGGTGTACGGCAGTACGAAATATCCGTCGGCCAGCCCCTGCATGAGTGCTGATGCTCCCAGCCGGTTGGCTCCGTGATCGGAGAAATTGGCTTCACCGATGCAGAACAATCCTTTTACAGATGTCTGGAGTTCATAATCGACCCAGATTCCACCCATAGTGTAGTGAATAGCCGGATAAATCATCATCGGGGTTTTATATGGATTGTCGTCCACAATTTTTTCGTACATCTGGAATAAATTGCCGTAACGGGCTCTGACCACATTTTCTCCGAGGCGGTTTATGGCTTCCGAAAAATCGAGATAAACAGCGAGTCCGGTATTTCCAACTCCGAAACCTGCGTCGCAACGTTCTTTTGCAGCACGTGATGCCACGTCGCGCGGCACGAGGTTACCGAAAGCCGGGTAGCGGCGTTCCAGGTAGTAGTCGCGGTCTTCTTCCTTGAGGTCGGTTGGTTTCAGTTTGCCTGCGCGGATGGCTTCGGCATCTTCCTTCTTCTTCGGCACCCAAATGCGGCCGTCGTTGCGGAGCGATTCAGACATCAGGGTGAGTTTGGACTGGTAGTCGCCGTGAACGGGAATACACGTCGGGTGAATCTGAGCGTATGCCGGATTGGCAAAATATGCCCCTTTTTTATACATCTGTATGGCTGCAGAACCGTTGGAAGTCATGGCATTGGTCGACAGGAAGAAAGCATTACCGTATCCTCCTGTACCCACTACCACTGCATGAGCAAAGAATCGTTCTGTTTTTCCGGTTACCAGGTTGCGGGCAATAATTCCGCGGGCACGTCCGTCGATTACGACAACGTCGAGCATTTCATAGCGAACGTAGAGTTTTACGGTGCCCTTGCCCACCTGACGGCTCAGTGCGGAGTATGCTCCAAGCAGCAGCTGTTGTCCGGTCTGTCCTTTGGCGTAGAATGTACGCGATACCTGCGCACCGCCGAACGAACGGTTGTCGAGCAATCCGCCGTAATCACGTGCAAAAGGTACACCCTGAGCCACGCATTGGTCAATAATATTATTTGAAACTTCGGCCAGGCGATATACGTTGGCTTCACGTGCCCGGTAGTCACCCCCTTTGATTGTGTCATAAAACAATCGATAAACGCTGTCTCCATCGTTCGGGTAGTTCTTGGCTGCATTAATACCACCCTGTGCTGCTATGGAGTGTGCGCGGCGTGGGCTGTCCTGAATACAGAAGTTCAGCACATTGAAACCCATTTCGGCAAGCGAAGCAGCAGCAGAAGCACCTGCTAAACCTGTACCCACTACAATAACATCCAGACGGCGCTTGTTGGCCGGATTTACCAGTTTCTGATGAGCTTTGTAATTGCTCCATTTTTCGGCCAGTGGTCCTTCGGGGATTTTGGCATCTTTACGGGTAATGATTTTAGTGTCGTTTTTCACATCAGCAACAACGCGTTGAGTCGTAGTTTTGATGGTTTCAGATACATTTGCAGCACTTTCTTTTGCAGTTTGTGCAATTTTTTCGCCTGCATTTTTCACGGAAGCAACCACCTGTTTGGTTTTGTCGTCTTCGATGAAATCTTTTACATCTTCAACCAGTTCCTGTACATTTTCCACTAAATCTTCGGCAGTATCTTTGATGACTTCAGCTGCTTTGTTTACAGCTTCTTTTGCCTTATCGAAAATATCTTCTTTCTTTGCCATAATTCTTATATTTTTTTATATTTAAACACAGGCATTACAACACCCGAAAACCTAATAAAAAGTAAACCGGTATAGCCATAAACAGTATAATGATAATGGTTGAATACACATTAGCAACACATTTCACACGGGGTAACCAGGTTTTGTTGTTCACCCCGATTGACTGAAGCGAACTCCATACTCCATGAGTAAGGTGAAACCACAATGCAGCCAGCCACACAATGTAAATGATCGAATAAACCGGATTACTGAAAAGTTCGTTGATGAAGAATGCTCCTTCCTGTGGATTTGGCAGACCTGCTTCAACCCAGCCATGTCCATGAGTGAGTTCTACCAACTGCATTTTTGCCCAGAAATTGAATAAGTGCAGGACAAGAAATCCGAAAATAATGAGACCGAGCACAAACATATTTTTTGATGCCCAGGCTACGCCCTCCTGACGTTGAGTAACGGCATAACGGTCTTTACCACGCGCTTTGAGGTTAAGCAGGGTTAAATACAGCGCATATAAAATATGCAGTACAAAACCCAGTGCAAGTGCTCCTGTGCCAAGTATGGCATACCAGTTTGCTCCCAAAATTTCGCAAATATCATTATAAACCTGAGCACTGAAAAGTACAGTGACATTCATAATGCTGTGAAATGTCAGGAAAAGAATGAGAAAAATTCCGGTTACACTCATGATAACCTTTCTCCCGATGGAGGAATGAATTAACCACATAGATTTTCTGTTTTTAGTTTGAAATAGAGTTAGTATTTAATTGTTTTTTTGAAAAAAAAATACCCGAAAGCTGATTTTAAGTAAAAAAACCGGACATTCGGTAACGGAGAAAGTGAAATATTGAAATCGGTTACAAAATTACTCATTTGCCCGTAATTAAAAAAATTATTAAGGAAATAATTCCTTAATTTGTCATTCTATTAGTATCTTTGTTGAATAAATTTTATAATCATGAAATTTACCCCCGAAACCTACAGCATCCCGGATAAGCCCATGACGCCGTTCATCGACACGGATGAAATTCAGAATTATCTGAACAGCACGATTTCGACAAAAGAACGTGTCAGGGAAGTCATAGCGAAATCCTTATCAAAAAAAAGATTAAATCTGGAAGAAACGGCTGTGCTGATTAACGCGACCGATCCCGAACTTATTCAGGAAATAAAAGAAGGAGCCAAACAACTGAAAAAGAATATCTACGGCAACCGGATTGTACTTTTTGCTCCGCTTTACGTGGGCAATAAATGTTCGAATAACTGCACCTATTGCGGTTTCCGGGCTTCAAATACTGCTGAGGTACGGAAAAGTCTCTCCGACGATGAACTGAAACATGAGATTGAAGCGCTGGAAGATAACGGACAAAAAAGGTTGATTTTGGTTTACGGTGAACATGCACAATACGACGCTGAATACATTGCTCACACCGTGAAAGTGGCTTACAGCGTGAAAAAGGGAAACGGAGAAATCCGCCGCGTGAATATCAACGCCGCACCGATGGAAATTGAAGGTTTCAGAACCGTGAAAGCTGCGGGAATAGGCACTTTTCAGGTTTTCCAGGAAACATATAACCGCGAAGCTTATAAAACCTACCACCTGCGTGGCAAAAAAGCCGATTTCGATTACCGCTTAACATCGCTCGACCGGGCACAGGAAGGCGGCATTGACGATGTAGGCATCGGTGCGCTCTTCGGACTATACGACTGGCGTTTCGAAGTGCTGGGACTGGTACGCCACACCAACCACCTGGAGGCTTGCTACAACGTGGGTCCTCACACCATATCATTTCCCAGGGTAAAGGATGCCTCGATGCTCGATATGAAAGATACATATTTTGTTTCAGATGAAGATTTTGCCCGACTGGTTGCCATTCTCCGCCTGGCGGTTCCCTACACCGGCATGATACTCACTGCCCGCGAACCGGCAGCACTGCGCAACGAACTGATCCAGTACGGCGTTTCGCAAATCGACGGCGGCACAAAAATTGAAATCGGCAGTTATGTGGAAACACAAAACACCAAACAGGACCTGAACAGAGGTCAGTTCAGAATTGGCGACGACCGCTCGCTGAATGAAGTCATCGAGGAATTGCTCTCACAGGACATGTTGCCTTCGTTTTGCACGGCTTGCTACCGGCTGGGGCGCACCGGCGAGCATTTTATGGAATTCTCCGTTCCCGGATTTATAAAACGATACTGCACCCCCAACGCCATACTCACATTGACGGAATACCTGGTGGATTATGCTCCGGATAAAACAACGGAAAAAGGCTGGAAAGTGATTGAAAAAAACATTCTGACACTGGATGAAACAATGCAAAAACAGGTACGCGAACGCATTGAAAAAATAAAACAGGGAGACAGGGATTTGTATTTTTAAAAACAGGAACCGCCCCTAACCCCCTAATGGGGGAAATTAATTACTATAATTTGCATGAATAAATCGCATGACATAAATATAAACTCTCAACTCCCCCCACAGCGGGTGGGTGGGCATTTTTCTCCCCCTTCAGAGCCTATCCTGAACAGGTTTCGGGAGGGCCGGGGGGCCACCGCCTTTATCGGCATTTTTGGTCGGCGTAACAGCGGAAAAAGTTCGCTGATCAATTTGCTGACGGGACAGGACATTGCCATCGTTTCCGACAGACCGGGCACGACCACCGATCCGGTAAGCAAATCCGTGGAGATATTTGGCATTGGTCCCGTGGTATTAATTGATACTGCCGGAATTGACGATGCGGGCGAACTGGGCGAGAAAAGGATAAAAAAATCGAAAGAAGCCATCAAGAAGGTCGACTGCGCCATCCTGGTAATCGCGGAAAATACATTTGATAATTTTGAACTTGATTTAATTAAACTTTTCGATGAGTACGCCGTTCCGTACCTGATCGTTCATAATAAAAGTGATATTTCGCCCTTAACTACCGAAACCATCGCTGAAATAAAAATTCATTCATCTTCTGAAATACTTGATTTCAGCACGCTGAACGATGAAAAAAAAGAACTGCTCATTTCATTGCTAAAAAGCACCATCCCGACTACCACCTACCAAAAACCGTCGTTGCTGGGAGATTTGGTGAAGCCGAAGGATGTGGTATTGCTGATTACACCCATTGACAGCGAAGCTCCGGACGGAAGGATGATACTCCCGCAAAACATGGCTATACGCGATGTACTTGATAATAACTGCATTACAGTAGTGGTAAAAGAAACCGAACTGGAAAATTTTTTCGAACTGGGCATAAAACCCGCGTTAGCTATAACCGACAGTCAGGCTTTTAATTATGTTTCAAAAATAGTCCCGATGGATGTTCCGCTGACCAGTTTCAGCATTGTTTTTGCACGGCTGAAAGGCGATTTTGAGAAATACCTGGAAGGAACACCGCATATATCGCAACTGAAAGACGGTGACCGGGTCTTAATCCTTGAAAGCTGTACGCATCAGGTCAGTTGCGATGATATTGGCAGAGTGAAAATCCCCGGATTATTACAAAAATTTACCGGAAAAAAGTTGGAATTTGAGTTTGTATCGGGATTGTCCCCCCTAAATCCCCCCAAAGGGGGACTTCCGGTTCGTTCCACAGCATTTGATGTTGATTATAAACTCGTTATCCAATGTGGCGGTTGCATGGTTACGCGAAAACAACTGCTCAATCGCCTGAAACCGTTTATTGAAGCCGGAATTCCGGTGACAAACTACGGTATGACGCTGGCGTTTGTGAACGGGATTTTCGAACGGGCGACGTCACCATTTTTGAGCATTTAAAAATTAGTATGATACATTTAATAAATTAATCCGTATGAAAAAACTGATATTTTTCTTGTTCCTCTTAACATCTTCTTTGTTGTATGGTCAAACAACAGTAGAGAAAGATATATTTGGAAATACAATTTACAAAGATGAACACGGTTCTGTCATCGAAGTCCATAAAAAAGATATTTTCAACAATACAGTAATAGAAGATGGACATGGAAGAACAATACGGACAATTAAAAAGGATATTTTCGGGAATACAATTGTTGAAGATGAACGCGGTATAACTGAGTATAAAATTGAAAAGGATATTTTTGGAGACACTATAATCTCTGACGGTAGCGGGCACACAATTCAGAAGATTAAAAAAGATATTTTTGGAGATAAAATAATTGAGGATGGTAACGGACGTACGATACAGAAAATTAAAAAAGACATCTTTAATAATACCATAATTGAAGACGAAAACGGGAAAACAATCAAATCATTTGAGCAAGATATTTTTGGAAATACCAATATCAAAAACGGGGACGGTAAGACTGTATTGAATATCAGTAAAGATATTTTTGGAAATACTATTATCAGGGGAACGCTGAATGGCAGATTGAGAGCTTACGTTGAAGATGCTTTTATTAATTTTATCATAAACAAGGAAACAAAAGAGCTAATTATTGAAGATGAAAACGGAAATGTAAATCGGAAAATCAAAAAGGATATTTTTGGCAATTTTATTATTGAAGATGAACACAATCGAACAATTAGAAAAATTAGAAAAAATAACTTTGACAGAATTGAAGTGTTGGATGAAAACCAACGGGTAATATTGGAAATGGCAACTGATGCGATGGAAGATATTGAAATTCACCCAACTAACCGTGAAATATTTAATTATGATGATTTTTTTGTAAACTCGTTTATTCGAAAAATAATTTCAGAAAAAAGATAAAATCTTGCATGTTCATCCAACAGATTTTACATAAACCCGAACTTTCGAAAGCCGATATTGTATGTCTTCTCAATGCCACAGGTGAAGATATGGAGTTGCTATTTAATCATGCTGCAAGAATTAAACAACAATACATTGGCAATACGGTACATTTAAGGGCGTTGGTAGAGCTGTCAAATAGCTGTGAAAAAGATTGCTACTATTGCGGTATCCGAAAATCGAATTCCAATGTGCACCGCTATTCCATCAGCGAAAATGAAGTGTTGGAAGTGATAAAATATGCCTACGAGAATAGTTACGGATCAGTTGCCTTACAATCGGGAGAAATTCAAAGCAATGCATTTACAGAAAAAATCACCCGAATATTACAAAAAACCTCTAAATTAACCCATGGAGAGCTGGGTGTGACCCTTTCCTGCGGCGAACAAACGGAAGAAACCTACCGGAAATGGATGGAAGCGGGAGCCAGCCGCTATCTGCTGCGCATCGAAACTTCCAATCCCGAATTATACCGCAAACTACACCCTAATGATGATATTCACCGTTTTGAACTACGGCTGGAAGCATTGGAAATGCTAAAAAAAACCGGTTATCAGACCGGAACCGGTGTGATGATTGGACTTCCCTTTCAAACCTTTGAAAATCTGGCTGATGATTTGCTATTTATGAAGCAATTCGACATTGACATGTGCGGTATGGGACCATACATTGAACATCATGAAACGCCGCTTTTTGCTTATAAAGACAGTTTAATGCCTTTGAAAGAGCGGTTTAATTTTTCGTTGAAGATGAATGCTATCCTTCGGATTTTAATGCCAGATATCAACATTGCCGCCACTACCGCGCTGCAAACTATTGAAAAAAACGGGCGCGAACAGGCTATTCAGATAGGAGCTAATGTGCTGATGCCCAATATCACACCCCGAAAATACCGTGACGATTATTTTCTCTACGAAAACAAACCGGTTTCCAACCAAAGCAACGAGGATGATTTAAAGGTGTTGGAAAAATCACTCGCAGAAATCGGTTGTAGAATTGGTTATGGAGAACAGGGAAATTCCAGACGGTTTTACAAAAATCAGTTGAACCCGTAACCTGCCTTCCGCATCGCTTTTTCAGTTTTGAAAGGTTTCGGCGGGTTCAGGTGTTTTTCCAGAAATTTATAAATCGAAAAACGGATATCGGTAGCTTCTTTCATATCTATCCGGTCGAAACTGTGTCCGCCCGATGAGTTTTCAAAAATCCGGTATTCAAAATCCTTTCCGTAAAATTTCAGGCTGTCAATCATCAGCTTCACCTCCTCCACATACACGTCGTTATCATTCGTATTGGTGTGAATAAGGAGCGGAGTTTGGAGGTTTTTGGCGTAGTGCGTGGGCGAGCGGCGTGTGTATTCCTGCGGATTTTCCTGCGGCGTCTGCCCAATGAAATAATCGGCTGAGAAATACGCGGTGTAACTTGCCTCGTGTGAGGCAAGCCGGTTGTGTAAATCGCTTACCGGCACTCCTGCAAAGGCACATTTATACGCCTCGGGATGTTGCAAAATCTGCATCAGCGCAATCATTCCGCCATGGCTCCAACCCACAATGGCAACCCGGTCCCGATCCACAAAACTGTAATTTTCAAGCATATAATCACGGCTTGCCATCGCATCGTCGTTTTCACGACCGCCGTAGTCGATGTTTTCATAGTACGTTTTGCCATAACCCGTGCTGCCACGGTATTCCGGAGCTATCACTATGTAGCCCTGCGCCACCATTTCGCGCACAATGTGCGTGTGATACGTCGTAAAATCGGCGTGTACACCACCGTGCGGAAGCACTATCAGCGGATATTTTTTTTGATAATTGATGTCATTTGGAAAAAAAACGTAAGCGTAAATCTGCAATTTATTCCCGGCAAAACGGTCGTCCGCCGTTCTCGGCTTCCAGCGGGGCGTGGAGGCAATCCGCACTTTGTCGATATAGGCCACATCGCTCACCCGTTCAAACCACAGCACATCGTCCACATTTTTCAAAATCTGATCGAAAGTATGCCGGTAATCATCCAGTTTGTTGTTTAGCTTCTTAATTTCCTTCAAAAGCGTACTGTCATTATTTTGAGAAAAAACGGAAAACACTGACAGCAGAAAAGCGACAAAAAGTAACTTTGGTCTCATGGCGCAAATTTTTTCTGTAAAAGTAACTTCATTTTCACTAAAAAGCAAAAGGGACTGAAATTTTCTTCAATCCCTTTTGAAATATGAGAATCAAAATCTAAATCTCGTACAATTTCAATCGTAAATCTCATTTGTATTCATCTAAAATAGCTCTCACACTATCCGGCGACACACGTCCGTACACCTTCTCTCCCACCATCACCACAGGCGCAAGCCCGCATGCACCCACACAGCGCAGGCAACTGATGGAGAATTTTTTGTCGGCAGTTGTTTCGCCCACTTTGATATTCAGCTCCTTTTTGAATTCATCCAGAATTTTTTCGGCACCACGCACGTAGCAAGCCGTTCCCAGGCAGATAGAAATCGGGTGTTCACCTTTCGGCACCATGGTGAAAAACGAATAGAAAGTCACCACTCCATACACATGCGCCACCGAAATATTCAAATTGTGCGCTATTACTTCCTGCACTTCGGCAGGCAGGTAGCCGTAGGTCACTTGCGTTTCGTGAAGCACATTGATTAGTTCGCCGGGATCATTATCAAAACTTTCGCAGATCTCATTGATTTTCTCAATCTTTTCGTCAGATAATTTTATCTTGACTTCTAATTTATTTTCGGGCAATGTTTGCACTGTCATAATCTTATTTTTTTGCCCCCGATTCCCCTGAGGGGGGAGTTTAGGGCGTTGTTCAACATTTAAAAGGATTAAATTCCTGTTTTTTCATTGAATATTTATAAAAACTAAATCGGCTTTGCCTTTCCCCTTTAGGGGCTAGGGGTTAATGCTCAATCGTAACTTCCACGCTCTTATCGTAATAATGAGTGTGCAGAAGCGAATGTGCTTTATGTCCGCCGGGTTCTCCCAAAAATTCTTTGTAAAGCTTAACGATGTACGGATTCTCGTGCGATTTGCGGAGAGTTTTCCGTTCGTCTTCGGAATAAATGGCTCCCGCTCTTGCTTTCAGAATTTCGCTGTGACCGTGGTGGAACGGCTGTCCGCCACCACCAATGCAACCGCCCGGACATGCCATAATCTCAATGGCGTGATACTTGGATCGTCCTGCACGAACTTCATTCAGCAGTTTTCGGGCATTACCCAATCCGTGTGCAATACCAATATTCACCGGCAGTCCGTCAAAATCAATCGTTGCCGAACGAATGCCTTCGATACCGCGAAGTTCATGAAACTCAACTTTATCCAGCGTTTTTCCTGTAAATAATTCATACGCGGTGCGGCAGGCCGCTTCGATTACTCCACCCGTATTCCCGAAAATAACTCCGGCTCCGGTGGACTCACCGAGCGGAGCATCAAATTCTTCATCGGGCAGGTTCAGGAAGTCGATGTTGGCTTGCTTGATAAAGTGCGCCAATTCACGGGTGGACATGGAGAAGTCCACATCCGGATTACCGTCCACCTTGAATTCATCGCGTTGACACTCGTATTTTTTCGCCAGACATGGCATGATGGAAACCACGATTAAATCTTTGCGGTTCACGCCGATTTTATCTGCAAAATAGGTTTTGGCAATGGCGCCAAACATCTGCTGCGGCGATTTGGCTGTTGAAGGAACATCCAGCAAGTCAGGGAAATTATGCTCGAAGAAATTCACCCAACCCGGACAGCAGGAGGTCAAAATCGGCAGTTTCACATTTTTATCACCATTCAGATGGCTTTTCAAACGTCCCAGCAACTCTGTTCCTTCTTCGATAATGGTAAGGTCGGCTGCGAAATCGGTATCAAACACATATTTGAAACCAAGTTGGCGAAGTGCAGCAGCCATTTTTCCTGTAACCAAAGTTCCCGGCTCCAGTCCGAACTCTTCGCCCAAAGCAGCACGAACGGAAGGTGCGGTCTGCACCACCACGGTTTTGGTTGGATCACTCAACGCACGAAGCACCTGGCTGGTATGGTCCACTTCGGTCAAAGCGCCGGTGGGACATACGGAAACGCACTGTCCGCAATAGGTACAAGGCGATTTTTCAAGGTCCATTTCAAATGCCGGAGCAACAACGGACATAAATCCCCGGTTTACAGCCGAAAGTGCGCCTACGGTCTGCACCTCGTTACACATCATCTCACAACGTCGGCACATGACGCATTTATCCACATCGCGGATGATGGACGGCGACAAGTCCTTCCGATAGGTTGATTTTTCTCCCTGATAGGGAATTTCACGTATACCACACTGAATAGCAAGGCTTTGCAGTTCACAATCGCCTGATTTGGCACACACCAGACAGTCGAAAGGGTGGTCAGAAATGATCAGTTTCAGAACTGTTTTACGGGCATTCAGCACGCGGATGTTATTGGTGTGAATAACCATTCCGGGCGTAACTTCCGTAATACAGGAGGGTGCCAGGTTCCGGCGACCTTCCACTTCCACCACACAAATACGGCATCCACCGGGTTTGTTCTCAATATTCATGCTGTGAAGTTCCATATGGCAAAGCGTAGGAATGTCAATCCCTGCCTGACGAGCTGCCTTCAGCACGGTCGTACCTTTATCAACTTCAATTTTCTTATTATCGATGGTCAATTCTATTTTTTCCATGTTTCTTTTTTTAGATTTCAGATAACAGATTTCAGACATCAGATGTCTGTTTCTGTTATGCTTTCGTTAATCTTCCTTTAGTGTATCTTTATTTTTTTGAAATCTGTTTCTGTTAAAATTAAAACATCTGTAGTCTAATGCTCTGCCATAGCATATTCAGAAGTAAGACTGATGGCGTCAAATTTACATTTTTCCATACAAGCACCACATTTAATACAGATTTCCTGGTGGATAAAGTGCGACTGCTTTCTTTCACCTGTAATAGCATTCACCGGACAGTTACGAACGCAAAGCATACAACCGATACAAGCCTCAGGATCAATAACATAATACAGCAGATTTTTACAGTGTCCGGCACGACATTTCTTATCATGCACGTGTTCGTAGTACTCTTCCTGGAAATTGGCCAGCGTAGAAAGCACCGGATTGGGTGAAGTCTGACCGAGTCCGCAGAGAGAAGTGTCTTTGATTACATTACTGAGGTTTTTCAGTCGTTCGAGGTCTTCCTGCGTACCGTTGCCGTCGCAGATTTTGGAAAGAATTTCGTTCAGACGCTTGTTACCGATACGGCAGGGAGCACATTTTCCACAACTTTCTTCCACAATAAAATCGAGGTAGAATTTAGCCACAGAAACCATGCAATCGTCTTCGTCCATCACAATCATACCTCCCGAACCCATCATGGAGCCGGCCTGAAGCAGGTTATCGTAATCAATCGGCGTATCCAGGTGTTTCTCAGTCAAACAGCCTCCCGAAGGGCCTCCGGTCTGAACGGCTTTGAATTTTTTACCTCCTTTGATGCCGCCGCCGATTTCGAATATAATTTCACGAAGTGTAATTCCCATCGGCACTTCAATCAGTCCAACGTTGTTGATTTTTCCGGCCAGAGCAAAAACTTTTGTTCCTTTGGATTTTTCCGTACCAATGGAAGAGAACCATTCTGCGCCTTTCAGAATAATAGCAGGCACATTGGCGAATGTTTCCACGTTGTTTACGTTGGTCGGTTTTTGCAGGTAACCGCTCACGGACGGGAATGGAGGTTTATTGGTAGGCTCGCCGCGTTTGCCTTCCATGGAATGGATGAGTGCAGTCTCTTCACCGCACACGAAAGCTCCGGCTCCGTAGCGAAGTTTAATTTTGAAATTGAAGCCGGTACCCATGATGTCGCTACCCAGAAGCCCGTATTCTTCAGCTTGTTTGATGGCCACTTTCAGACGTTTGATAGCCAGCGGATATTCAGCGCGGATGTAAATCAGCCCTTCATCAGCACCTATGCAATAACCGCAAATGGCCATGGCTTCGAGGATGGAGTGCGGATCTCCCTCGAGGATGGAACGGTCCATAAATGCACCGGGATCGCCTTCGTCGGCATTACAAACCACATATTTCTTATCCGAAACACTGTTTTTAGTGATTTCCCATTTGAGTCCGGTCGGGAATCCGCCGCCGCCACGTCCGCGCAAGCCAGATTTCTTAATGATCTCAATGGCATCGGTCTGCGACATTTCGGTCAACACTTTTCCAAGCGCCTGATAAGCATCATGTGCAATGGATTCTTCGATATTTTCAGGATCCACCAAACCGCAATTACGCAAAGCGATACGCAATTGTTTTTTGTAGAATCCCATGTGTTTGGAGTCGGGGACATGCTCTTCGTTTTCCGGATTTACATACAACAACCGGTTCACGCGGCGTCCTTTGATGATATGTTCGTCGATGATTTCTTGTGCATCATCCGGTTTCACTTCCACATAGAAAGTATTGTCCGGCAATACATTAACGATAGGTCCTTTTTCACAGAAGCCGAAACAGCCGGTGCGAATTACCTGAACATCTTCAATCAGTCCTTTGGTAGCCAACTCTCTTTCCAGATTATTTAAAATGGCTTCACTGTTCGATGATTGACAACCTGTACCACCACAAATCAGGATGTGTGATTTGAATTTTGCCATGCGAATGTCCTCCCTTAATTAATTGATTCGTAATTCTTGGGTATAATTCCATCTACCAGTTCTCCGGTTTTGATGTAGCGTTCGATGATTTCGTCGGCTTTCTTCACATCTACGTAACCGAAGACTACCGGATCTTTTCCAAAAAGTGTCACCTCGATTGTCGGCTCTGCAAAGCAATATCCCATACAACCGGTTTGAGTCACCACAGCTTCGATATTTCTTTTGTCCAGTTCTTCTACAAAAAACTCCATCACTTCCTTGGCGCCGGATGCGATGCCGCAGGTAGCCATCGCTACCTTTATCTGTACAAGTTCTTCGGCCCGGCTTGCTTTACTCCTCAGTTCTACCTGAGATCTGAACTTTTCCTGTTTCAGTTTCAAGTCAGCCAATGTTTTTATTTTTTCCATTTTTGTTTTGATTGAAATATAGTTAATATTTAATTCTTAACACAAATAACTTTCGGTCTTGCGAACTAAAAACAATTCTTTCAGATTTTCATTGATATATTCTTTTACAGCGGCGGACATACCGGCACTGTTTAAGTCATCAATTTCATTTTCGCCCAGCTCCCTGGCGCTAATTTCAAACTTTTCATCACCCAATCGGTAGGTGAATTTTATATCCATTTTCGGATTGGCTATCAGCAGTAAAACCAGATAACCGGCCAGATCGCCCAGAGGCAGACAATCCGGATGATCTGTTCTGTAAACAGCAGTAATTTCGGTTCCTTTATTCAGTTCCGACTGAATTGTCAGCGAGCCACCCGTTTGCTCACAAGTCATTTTTAAGAAAGGTACACCTAATCCAACCTTTCGAGTAGTTCGGGAAGTAAAAAAAGGATCAGAAATTTTCCTAACAGTCTCTTCTGTCATTCCGGTACCGTTATCTTTTACAGAAAATGTCAAACTGCTATCCGTTTTATTTTCTATAAACGTGATTTCCACATTCGAGGCTCCAGCCCGGATTGAGTTTTGGACAATGTCCATCATATGCATTGCAAGATCAACCAACTTCTTTGTACAATTATTTTACAACCTATGAATTGCCTTAACAAAACTCTCCCAATCTGTTTTTTCCATCTTCAGTTTAGTATGCACTTTCCCTATATCTTCCGGATAGTGAGCATCCGAACTTAGTATAAATCTCTTTCCGGTCAATTTTGGGTATTTTTCAGTAAGTTTCTCAACAGTTGTACGCCAGGAAATCTCCAGTGCATTGTATTTCAAATCAAACGGAATAAACCCGAGCTGGCTAAAAATACTGTTTTTAGACCTGTCAATGTGCGCGGGAATGAAAATTCCACCCATTGACAAAACTTTTTCAGAAACCGACTCGATATCAATATCCAGAGCCATAATCAGCGCTTTTTCTTCTTCATATATAATATTGTCATCTTCATCTACTGCCACCTGATGTCCAAAAATATCCGGATTATTCTTTATGTCCGGTAAATGTTCATCCAAGAAATTCTGAAACTCATCCAGTTTTTCCAAATCAGGAAAGTAAGCCAGACAGTGCACCTCTTCCTGTGTATTCACTTCGCATCCGCCGATGACGAACAGATTCTTTTTTTTACCTAACTCCATGCAGGTTCTTACATTGCGGGTGGAGTTGTGGTCAGTAATTGCTATGATATCCAGCCCTTTTTCTTTGGCTGTTCGGATAATATTCTGCGGACTCATCTCCAGATCACCACAAGGAGAAAGGCACGTGTGAATGTGCAGGTCGGCTTTGAAAGTACAGCCCCCTCGCCCCCTGAAGGAGGAATTTCTTATGAAGGATTCAGAGTCCAATTTTCTGTATTTAATCTAATCATCATAGTACCACGCTCAAAATGTCCCCTTGCGGGGGATTTAGGGGGCCGTATTCAAATAATTATACAAAAGCCCTGCTGTTTCAAAAGCCGGGTTGTCAGACGTAAGCACAACAACTCCTTCTTCCTGAGCCAGTTTCAGCATATCTTCATCGGGCTTGCGTTCATTTACAATTACAATGGCGCTCAATTCAATCAGGGAAGCAACCGCTACAATATTTTTATGAATCTGTGATGTTACCCACAGCATCTGTGGCTGTGCCTTCCCCATCACATCGCTCAACAAATCAGACACATATGCTGAATTTACTTCTCTATCGAGCAGATTTTCATTTGCCACACACGTAAAACCGAGGTCATCAATGAGCTTTTTAAGATTCTTTTTCTCCATGATTGTCTTTGTATTTATTAAGTCTGTCTTTACCCCAAATCTTTTCAATGGTCTGGAACGCCTGTTCCGGACTGAGTTTGTAGTTTTTTTCCATCACCCGCTGTACAAATACGCAATACGACATATTTGCCTTCCCTTTCACGATGTCTTCTGCCAGATTTTTACAGGTAGGTGCACCGCAGGCTCCACAGTCAAATCCGGGAAGATACGAATTCAGCGCCTTGATTTTTTTCATTTTCTGCAGGGCGATTTCCACATCATCGTCCAGCAACAACCCTTCTCGGGGCTTTATCGCCTCTGTTTTACATCCTTTTTCCAACAACTCCCGGTGATTCATCAGCGGATTTACAACTTCTTTATTTTCAACCAATCTGTTCTGTAATTTTTTTACTCTTTCTCCTATCCTCTCAACGGTCAGAAAACGGTTTCCCGGGCAAAGAATGCCTCCTGCACACCCCTGGTCACACACACGTAATTCCAGAAAATCGATATCTGTGATGTGCCCTGACTCCAGCTTTTCGAGGAATTTTATCACATTTTCCACTCCGTCAATAGCCAGGCTGCGTCCTTTGAAATACTCCCGTTCGGTAGCAGAAAGTGCCCATTTAATCGAATCCGGTTCCATGGTTGAACTCCGCTTCAAGTCATCCGACAAAGGAATATCTTTGATTATTCTGTAAACTTTGTTGTAAAGGAGCTTCATACTTACGACCACGTCTGTCGGTGAATCATCTTCTCCTTCCGGTGCCTTAGCCGCCACGATTTTCGAAGCGCAAGGTGTAAAATAAAATACGCCTATTTCTTCAGGATTGATATTGGAGTTGGAGTTGATATGCCGCAGATAGATTGCGGCCAGATCGTGTGGGGCTTTTAAGCGAAGTATATTTTCGGTCAGAGAAGGAAACATGACCTGAATCAGCCGTACAACTGATGGACAAAAAGAACTAATCACAGGACGTGCAATTTCCGCATCCTCTGCTATTTCGACATATTGTTCCTTGATAAAATCAACGGCATGCTCAACTTCAAAAACCGCATTAAAACCAAGTTTTCGAATTGCCGATGAAATTTGTGAAACGGAATACTGGGTAGGAAACTGACCGAAGAAAACAGCCGGTACCAAAGCTATTTTATAAATGAATTTCTGCAGATTTAACTCCAGTTCATCGTCTTTTACATAAACGGCTGCAACGGGACAAACACTATAACACTCACCGCAATCGACACATCGCTCGGGCATGATGCGGGCATGACCATTCACTATGCGAATTGCCTGTGTGGAACAAACCTGCATACAATGCGAACAGCCAATACACTTCTCAGTATTGACCTGGATCGCATGCACATAGTGCTGACCCTTCATGTTGGTATTATTTAAAAGTTAATTGTCAATTCAAGGGTTGTTCCAACTCCGGGAGTAGATGTGAGTTTCATCTCGTCACAGTTCTTCTTGATGTTTGGCAGCCCCATTCCGGCTCCAAATCCCATCTCGCGCACCTTGTCCGATGCGGTAGAAAAACCTTCTTCCATCGCCCTGTCGATATTCTCAATCCCGGGTCCCTTGTCTTTCAACTTCACATAAATTCCACCACCTGAAATATCCACCTCCATCACCCCACGGTATGCGTGAGCCACCACATTCACTTCAGCTTCATAAAGCGCAACCGCAATCCTGCGTACCAAAACCGGAGGAATATTGAGTTGCTTCAATGTCTTTTTTACTTCCGAACTCGCTTCACCGGCTGCACTGAAGTCTCCACCTTCTATTTCAAACTGTAAATGCATTAGTATAGCGGCCTAATACCGTTTTCATAGAGTTTACCTGAAATTTCAAACATGGAAGCAGGAGACGTGATGATTGCAATATCACTTTCCTTTGCCAGTTCGAGCATCTCATCCGACACTTTTTTTCCACGAGCCAGCACTATGCATGATATTCCCGAAACTTCGGCTGTGCGGATTGTCTGAATAGTAGCCAGTCCGGTTATCAAAATCATGTTGTCACTGTGCCAGCGCAGCACATCACTCATCAGATCGGACGAAAATGCTGTACGAAAATCTTTTATATCAGATGTTTCGTTCAAAATTTCGCCATCACAAAGCCCTATTATTTGGTTCAGATTCACAAGACTACTATTAATTTATGTTATACAAATTCATCACAAATATAAAACAAGATTTTTAATTAAAGAAATATTTCCTTATTATTTTCGATATTTAACTATGTTTTTAATTACCTGTATATTAACTAAATAAAACCATCTAAAAAAAAGGAAATTTTAAAGGTTTTACCGGAATTCACTTACAATTTAAAACCATTATACATAATTATAGAATTTTTTGTCCGCTTTTTTCAAATAACCCCATGAAGCTAGTCGAAACTGCGCTCTTTCGATTTTTATAAAAACAAAAACAGCGAAAGTATGTAACCTTCGCTGCTTCATTCGTTCGTTGCTTATGTTTATTTTTTCTCGCAGGTTGTTTTTATTCCAAAAGGCATGTAAAGCGGACAAAAACTAACCAAACTTGTCAGTAAAAATACAATTGCAAGCACCAGCAAGACAATACCCAACGTCCCGGTCACTGTTTTACAAAAAAACAGTCCCAGAAAAACAACTGCCAGGATTGTTCGAATCAATCTATCGGCTTTTCCCATGTTTTTTGTCATAATCGTAAAGTTATCAATGTTTACTAATATTTTTCCAAAAGTAATATTAATTCGTTGATTTTTAGAAATTCCTGATAAAATAGTTATTCTACCACATCTCCAAATAAAGTTGCAGAACTGGCACTATTGATTTTCACTCGGATAGTCTCCCCGATATGGCGTCCTTCCCGTGGAAAAATCACTACTTTATTTTGCGAAGTACGACCGAAAAGCTGCTCTTTGGAGCGTTTGGAAAATCCTTCCACGAGGACTTCAAATTCTTTGCCCACGTCGCGCTGGTTGCTTGCTGCAGAGAGTTCATTCTGGAGTTTGATAATTTCATCCAACCGCCTGAGCTTTATTTCTTCGGGCACATCGTCGGGCAAATGCTGCGCTGCATGTGTTCCGGGACGTTCGGAATATTTAAACATGAAAGCCATATCAAATCCGACTTCTTTCATAAGCGATAATGTCTGCGCATGGTCTTCATCGGTTTCGCTGTGGAATCCGCAGAACACATCGGTGCCGATTGTAGCATCCGGCAGTATGCGGCGAATGGCTTCAATACGGTCCAGATACCACTCACGGGTATATTTCCGGTTCATAAGTTTGAGAATTTTGTTGCTGCCGCTTTGAACCGGCAAATGAATGAACCGGCAAAGATTCGGGTGCTGCGCAATGACCCCGAGCGTGCGGTCGCTCATATCTTTGGGGTGCGACGTGGTAAAGCGGAAACGGATTTCGGGTGCTGCTTCAGCTACAATCCTGAGCAATTGCGGAAAGTCAATGGTCTGCCCGTCTTTTTCAAAGTGATAGGAATTTACATTCTGCCCCAGCAGCGTCACTTCTTTGAAGTTTTTTGCCTGCAAATCTTTCAGTTCGTTCAGAATGCTTTCCACATCGCGGCTGCGCTCGCGCCCGCGGGTGTAGGGCACAATGCAGTAGGAGCAAAAATTGTTGCATCCGCGCATGATGGAAATATAACCTGAAATGGGATTGCTTATGCGCGAGGGCATTACGTCGGCATAGGTTTCGGTCTTGGAGAGTTCAACGTTGATGGCCTTTTCGCCATTCATGGCATGTTCCATCAGATTGGGGATATCCAGATAGGCATCCGGCCCGACTACTAAATTTACTCCGTGATTTTCAATCAAATCATCTTTGACACGTTCAGCCATGCAGCCAATGACTCCAATCACCAGTTTCTTGTTTTTTCGCTTAAGCGACTGGAAGTTTTTCAGCCTGTTGATGACACGTTGCTCGGCATTATCGCGGATAGAGCAGGTATTTACAAAAATAGCATCGGCTTCGTTTATGTTATTCGTTAACTCGAATCCGTCCATCTGCATGATGGACGCAACCACTTCGCTGTCAGCAGTATTCATCTGACAACCATAGGTTTCGATAAAGAGTTTTTTGTCGTTCAGCGCAGATTTAGAGTCCGGCGAAGCGACAGTGTTAGTTTCTATCATTACCTTCTAAGTCTATATTTATTTTTTTGCAAAGTTACTACTTTTTTTTGTTCAAAGTGAAAAGTTCGTTCCAGCTCCCTAAGAACGAAAAAATACCGGTCTGAGAACACGATTTTTTTATCATACAATTTTAAATAAAAAAACAAAATATTGTGAAATAATTCATCTTTTTTTGTAATTTTGTAAGCAGACTTGTACTATTTCGATGATTTTGAAAGTTGATTCGGAAATTAAAACTATCGAAATGCCGTGTAAATCATGTTTTCATGCAAGTTAAACAGGCTTTTATCGACTTCATTTGCAGTTGATATTTTGTTTTCAATTCCTGCGCTCCAACCGAAGCAGAAGGATACGTCTTCACCATGTTCACTCCCCGGATTGTCCGGCAGCAAAACTTCAGCACACTCATTTATACTGGAAAATTCCGAATACATCACTCATCGAAGCTTCTTAAACTCCGATGCGTCACTCTTCCACCTCGTAACCCCTGAATACAAGCGTTTTTATATGTCATTATTTGAAAAACTACCCGGTAAGAACTTTAATTTAACTTCAGTATTTAAAAAAATGAATATAAATGAATAACGGCAAAATTCTGATCAAAAAGTCTGGAAGAAAAGCATACAACATTTAGTTAAACTATTTTACGATAAAAATGATACCTGATCAAAAAAACTAGTATAAAAAAAAAGGAGGCTTATTATGAAAAAAAAATTACTGATTACATTAATCACTTTGTTGCCCATTTTTGCTTTTGCTCAGTGGCAATGGTTGAATCCGCTGCCACAGGGAGATGAAATAGGTGATTTGTTTTTTGTTGACGCAACTACCGGTTTTGCTGCCACCGGCAGCGGACTGATCCTTAAAAGCTCTGATGCCGGCATGACCTGGCAGATACAGGCAAAGCCCACTTCAAACTCACTGACGGCAATCCATTTTGTGAATTCCACACTCGGATTTGCCTGCGGAACCAACGGAACACTCGTAAAAACCACCGATGGTGGAAATACCTGGAATGTAATCACTTTCACTATTTCTACCGGAGACTTCAACGATGTGTTTTTTCTGAATGAAACGACCGGTTTCATCTGTGCCGACTACGGATACCTGATCCGCACAGACGATGGCGGAGCTACCTGGACTAAAATCAAAGTGACCGGTTCGAGCGACAATTATACCTGCATTTATTTCCCGAATGCCACCGACGGATACATTTCCACCGAAAGCGAATATGCCATCATGACCATCAACGGAGGTACCACCTGGGAAGAAGTAAGTACAACGTTTAATGACGACTTTCAGTGCGTATGGTTTGCCAACGAGAATACGGGTTGGATGGCCGGAGATTATGGTGCAATAATCAAAACTATTGACGGCGGCGCCACGTGGACAGACCAAAGCATCAAAACCTCACATCCTTATTTCGAAGACTGTAGTTTTCTGAGCGCTACTACCGGATTTCTGAGTGCAAACAACGGTGAAGTGTGGAAAACCACCGACGGAGGGGATAACTGGACGAAATTTGTAATCGGTAAAAATTACATTAATGCCATCTGGGCTTTCGACACAAATAACATAGCTGCAGGAAACAGTTCGGGACGACTCTATCGCACAACCGACGGCGGCGACAACGTTACAGATTTCACCACCGATATCATACCTTCCGATATTATGTTATATGACATTATCTGTTTTGATGAAAATTCGCTGGTGACGGGCGGAAGCAACGAAGGTAGTATTTTTTATTCGACCAACGGCGGCGACACCTGGAGCAGCGCTCCAAAAGTCATTTACAGGACAATATTAGACATGGAACGCCTCAACAATACTACTGCTCTGGCTTGTTCGGAGGTGGGACTGATTATAAAGACTACCGACAAAGGAGCTAACTGGGCCAAGAAAACATCCGGTACAAACTCTTATCTGTATGCCCTGAGTAGTCCTGATGGCAATACAGTATATACCTGTGGTCAGAGCGGAACAATTCTTAAAAGCTCAGATGCGGGTGAAAACTGGACAAAACAGACATCGGGAACCACCAATATGCTTTATGGAATCAGCTTCCACGATGCAAACAACGGTATTGCCGTAGGAATGTCGGGCAAAATTCTCCGTACTACAAACGGAGGCACTACATGGACAGACGTAAATTCCACTGCATACCGGACACTTTACAATGTAATGCATCTGAATGCCGATACTGTTTTAATAGCAGGTAACAGCTCGCTTTATTTCTCATCCAACGGAGGAGCTAACTGGACTGAAAAAACCATGACCGAAGAGATAGGCATACTGAAAAAATTGGTAGAAACAGCTTCCGATACTATCTACGCATTCGGGGCAATGGGCAGAATTAATTATTCGGCCGACAGAGGTGTAACGTGGAAAACAGCTGAAAGCTTTACCGGCAGAGAGATTAGTGGTGTAACCATAACTCCGTCCGGGATACTTTTTGCCACAGGAGCCAACAGCATGATTGCAGCCAAAGGAAAAAAATCATCAACGGGCATGGTGAGCAATTATACTGACGAGAATGACGGACTTCTGATTTATCCCAATCCGGCTAAAAATAAACTTCAAATCCGGAATTCGGATAATCAGCTGTATATAATAACCGACCTGAGTGGTAAAATGCTGATATCCGGGAGATATTATCCATCAGGAATCGATATTTCGCACTTAAATGACGGTATGTATGTATGTATCCTTCCGGAAAAAGGGAAATCCGGAAAATTTGTATTACATAAAAACTAAACAAAAACGGCAGCAATAATAAAATAATTACATTTAGGATTTCAGGTGAATAAAAAAAACGTAGAAATCGTTTAAGAAAAAGGCCTTTTCGTTCGTTGAAGCACTTTATTACAACGAAAAAATGTAATAATAGCCGGAAAAAAATAACACTTTTAAGCATTTGATATGTAAAAAACAGGATCAGAATCCTGAAATACAATTTTTTTAGTTAAAAACTTAATCACAACTAACTGATTATCAATTTTATAAAAAATAATTGCATTATTTAGTAAAATATTTTACAAAAAAACTTGTATAACAGAAAAACCTGTATTATATTTGCAAGTGTAAACAAACAGATAAATTTTTCATAATTAAGGTTTAGGTTAAAATGTAGCAATGGGTGGCTGTGAAGTTACCCATTGTTTTTTTTATAAAACTAACCGTATATCATATTATTTTTGTAATATTGCACAAGAAAATTGAGAATTATGGAAGATATTGGTGATTATATTTATTTCCTTCTTTTAGCAGTTTTTGCTTTAAGCGGCCTTTTCGGGAAAAAGAAAAAGGATACTAAAACTTCTGAGAAGAAAAAACCGGTCTTTGACCAGAGTCCAAAATCGTGGGAGGAACTGGAGGAAATGCTTGACAAGCCTCAGCCGAAACCACAGCCAGCCACTACGGCAAGACCAGTCACGATTCCCCGATCAGAGCCTGCGAGACCAACCACACCTTTTGGTTCGGCAGAAGTCATTTCGTCGCCCGTATACGAAACTACCGGATATGAGACCATGAGCTACGATACGGCAACTGATTTCAGCACGCTGAGAGCCAAAAAACAAATCAAAGAAAGCATTTTCAAGACCAAAACTACTTTCGTGGACACACTATCCGAAAGCGAATCAGCCACAGAGTTCAGTCCTTTTACCATTGATTTGGCAAACACAGAAGAAGCACAAAAGGCATTTATCTACTCCGAAATTTTTCAACGAAAATATAAGTAAAATCTATTTTTCAACGAAAAGGCATTTTTATCCAATAATTTTGTTTTTCAAAAAAAAGATTTTATCTTTGTATTTGTAATTAAACCTAAAGGGAGAGTTCCAACTTTATTTTGTTGGAATTCTCTTTGTTTTTCACTAACTTAAACTATCACCATTATGGCCACAACATACATGACCGCCGAAGGGTATAAAAAATTAGTCCAGGATCTGAATGATATGGAAAATGTACAGCGGCCGGCAATCTCAAAACTGATAGCCGAAGCACGCGACAAGGGAGATTTATCTGAAAATGCCGAATACGACGCTGCGAAAGAAGCACAGGGCATGCTCGAAATGAAAATTGCCGAGCTGAAAGACATCATCGGTTCGGCACGCATGATAGATGAGAGCCGGATATCGACCGACGAGGTACAGATTTTAACGCGTGTAAAAATCAAAAACACCAGAAACAATCAGATAATGACTTATCAAATTGTTTCGGAAAACGAAGCAAACCTCAAAGAAGGCAAACTCTCGGTGACCACACCGATTGCCAAAGGATTGCTCGGAAAGAAAATAGGCGAAAAATCAACTGTGCAGGTACCATCCGGAGCCATGGAATTTGAGATACTCGATATTACTCTCTGACCTATAGATGACCGATTTATGATCAGCCTGCCGGAGGTCCCGACAAATCGGGATAAACGAGACAGGCTTCTGATTTCTAATTTCTAACTTCTAATTTTAAAACAGATGACCATTTTCAATAAAATAGTTGCAGGTGAAATCCCAAGCTACAAAGTAGCTGAGGATGAAAACTTTTACGCTTTTCTGGATATCAATCCGATGGCAAAAGGTCACACACTGGTAGTGCCCAAAAAGACCGAGGAAGATTACATATTTCGGCTCGATGACAACACGTTTGCCGGCTTGATGCAATTCTCAAAACGGGTAGCAGCAGCAATCGAAAAAGCAGTACCGTGCAAGCGTATCGGGATTGCAGTGATAGGTCTGGAAGTGCCCCATACTCACATTCACCTCATTCCAATCAACAAAGAATCGGATATGAACATCGGTAATCCGAAGCTGAAACTCACATCGGACGAAATGGCAGAAATTGCTGCAAAAATAAATCGGGAATTTAAATAATCATTTACCTGTACAACAGATTTAACCAACATATAATTCATTAATAATCAGAACTATGGAAGCAAAAGAAAAAGTACTCGAAGCCATAAAAAAAGCAGATGCACCCGTAAATGCCGGTAAAATAGTGGAACTCACCGGACTCGACCGCAAGGAAGTGGACAAAGCGATGAATCAACTGAAAAAAGAAGAGTTAATCGTTTCTCCGGTTCGCTGTATGTGGACAGCAAAATAATTTTTTGATTTACGATTTTAGATATCAGAATGCTTTAATCGACGATTAAAAAAACAGTTTTTCCCCTTTTCTATTAGTTTAGAAAGGGGTTTTTTTTGTATTTTTGTAAAGCAATCAGCTGCTAACCCGGAGTTAGCAGTTAATTATACCAAAATAAAAACAAAACATCATGATACTCAAAGACGAAATATTCCCTATCGGGCAAATCACCAAAGCGCACGGGCTGAAAGGCGAACTGTCATTCACAACGAATTCAACCATACTTGAAGATGTGGAAGTGCCGTTTGTAATCCTCGAACCGGAAGGACTGCTGGTGCCCTTCTACATCGAAAGCGTGCGCATGAAAACCGATACCACCGGGCTGCTCAAGCTGGAGCGGGTGGACACCGAAGAACAGGCTAGCGAGTACGCAGGACTTACCATTTACCTGCCCAACATGTTTCTGGATGAAATAGAAGACGCTGAAATAGAAACTGAATATTTCGTGGGCTTTGAAGTGACTGACGAAGAAAAAGGAAGTATCGGACGGGTAAAGGCAGTTGACCAGAGCACTGCCAACGCGCTTTTTGTGGTGGAAACCGAATCGGGCGAAGTGCTCATACCTGTAGCCGAAGAATACATCACCGGCATTGATCACGACCGAAAAATTATCAGCCTGAAATTACCCGAAGGATTGCTTGATTTGTAGATTTAAGTTTATTTAACTTTTATGATAGCAGCGTTTCGTCATCGAAAACCATCATATAATAAACTACCTCATCAAAAAATCAATCATGAAGAAAACAATCCTGATTATTTTCTGTACCATTTTCAGTTTTTTCACCGTGTTTTCGCAGGAAAACATGCAGGAAGCTACTCCGCCAATCAAACACCATTCCGTTTACCTGGAATTGGGTGGAAATTCCGGAGCCTATTCCCTCAATTACGACTATTCCCTGCCGGTTTCAGAAAACACGAAACTGGCTGTAGGTGGCGGATTAGCACTTCTCTCCATATATTCGTATCACGAAGGTCCTTCCCCCGTCAAAACCAACCTGTATTTCTTTACTCCCGAAGCCAACCTGTTGTTTGGTAAAAATTCGCACCACCTTGAAACCGGTGTAAGTTTATTACTCTTTCAGATTCCTGTATTAAGAATCGGATACAGGTATCAACCAAAGAAAGGAAGCTTCCTGTTTCGTGCCGGATTTACTCCTCTGCTTTATGGAATGGAAATTTTTCCCTGGGGTGGCATTTCATTCGGATATACTTTCTAAATAAAAAAACATCCTCCCGACACCCGATACTCACTGCCCGAATCGCGCTGTGAGTATTTTTTTGTCCGAAAAACTGCCTTTTTGTCAGTTTTCCCGTTTTAATCCGGCCCATTTTTACCGATTTTCTGCCAAAAGTTTTTTATAAATCAATTTTTCAGGCATGGCATATCATTTGTAAAAAAAGAAGCGTAACATTTTTTACACGAATTAAATAAAATACAAAATACATTTTTTAAATCATTATGGGAAAAATAATTGGAATAGACCTGGGAACCACCAACTCGTGTGTTTCCGTAATGGAAGGTAACGAACCTATCGTTATCACAAACAGCGAAGGAAAACGTACAACTCCTTCTGTTGTGGGTTTTGTGGAAGGTGGCGAACGCAAAGTGGGTGACCCTGCTAAACGTCAGGCCATTACAAATCCTTTAAAAACCGTTAGCTCAATCAAACGTTTCATGGGTGAAACTTTCGACCGTTTGACCAAAGAAGTTGCCCGTGTTCCGTTCAAGGTAGTACGCGGCGATAATAACACTCCACGTGTGGACATCGATGGCCGCATGTATTCTCCACAGGAAATCTCGGCTATCATTCTTCAGAAAATGAAGAAAACGGCTGAAGACTACCTCGGACAGGAAGTGACAGAGGCCGTAATTACTGTTCCGGCATACTTCAACGACTCGCAGCGTCAGGCTACAAAAGAAGCAGGTGAAATTGCTGGCTTAACCGTAAAACGAATTATCAACGAGCCAACAGCAGCAGCTTTGGCATACGGACTGGACAAAACAAACAAGGATATGAAGATCGTGGTGTTTGACTGCGGTGGCGGTACTCACGACGTATCTGTTCTGGAACTCGGCGATGGCGTGTTTGAAGTAAAATCTACCGACGGTGATACACACCTTGGTGGTGATGACTTCGACCAGCGCATCATTGAATGGCTCGTACAGGAATTTAAAAACGATAACGGCGGAATCGACCTCACCAAAGACCCGATGGCACTGCAACGTCTGAAAGAAGCTGCTGAAAAAGCGAAAATTGAACTTTCGAATACAACTTCCACGGAAATCAATTTGCCATACATCATGCCGGTTGACGGTGTGCCCCGCCACCTGGTTCGCACACTGACCCGCGCTAAATTCGAACAACTGATTGATGACCTCATTCAGCGTACCATAGAACCGTGCCGTACAGCCCTGAAAAATGCCAACCTGACCATCAACGACATCAACGAAGTAATTCTGGTGGGTGGTTCAACGCGTATTCCGGCTATACAGACAGCTGTAGAGAAATTCTTCGGAAAAACTCCTTCAAAAGGTGTAAATCCTGACGAAGTGGTTGCAGTAGGGGCAGCTATTCAGGGTGGTGTGCTGAGCGGCGATGTGAAGGATATTCTGTTGCTCGACGTTACTCCGCTTTCACTCGGTATCGAAACCATGGGCAGCGTGATGACCAAACTCATTGAAGCCAACACGACCATTCCGACCAAGAAATCGGAAACATTCACCACGGCATCCGACAATCAGCCTTCGGTGGAAATTCATGTACTGCAGGGCGAACGTCCGATGGCAGCACACAACAAATCGCTGGGCCGTTTCCACCTGGATGGAATCATGCCTGCCATGCGCGGTGTACCACAGATAGAAGTGACTTTCGACATTGATGCAAATGGTATTTTGCACGTGTCGGCCAAAGATAAAGCTACCGGTAAACAGCAAAGTATTCGAATTGAAGCTTCATCCGGCCTCAGCGATGCCGAAATCAAACGAATGAAAGACGAAGCTGCAGCCAACGCCTCCGCCGACGCACAGGAAAAAGAACGCATCGATAAGTTGAACCATGCCGACAGCCTGATTTTCAACACCGAAAAACAGCTGAAAGATATCGGTGACAAACTTCCGGCTGACAAAAAAGGTGAAATCGAGAGTGCTCTGGCTCGTCTGAAAGATGCTCACAAAAATCAGGATCTGGCCGGCATTGATGCTGCCACCAACGACCTGAACGCTGCATTCCAGGCTGCAAGCCAGGATATGTACAACGCTCAGAATGCACAGGCAGGCGGTCAGCAAGCCGGTCCTCAGGACTTCGGCGGACAACAACCCGGCGGAGACAGCCAGCAAGGCGATGTAACCGATGTGGATTTCGAAGAAGTGAAATAAAAACCCCTCCACCCCGAAGGGAAAACTTAAAAAATCACCCCAATCTGATGTTTTT
>SAAL01000224.1 GCA_009929445.1 Bacteroidia bacterium | reverse complement strand
ATGATGAAACTGGTCGAGAACGGCCGTGGCGTGGTGGAGCCGCCGGCCATGGAGAAGAAGGTGTACATGAACTTCATCCGCTGATCGTGCCCGACCCGGCCGCGCAACCGGGAGTGTGGGTGGAAAAATGCAACAGGCCGCCGGTCCGATGGGACCGGCGGCCTGTTGCTGTTTGGGGTGGGGGGAAGGTCAGGGCCGACCCTTGCCCTGTCCCCCTCGGGCTTGTTGTTCCTGTTTTTCCTGTTCTATTTGCTCCTTGCTCTTCTTCGCTCCCTGCTGTTTGGGCTGCTGCTTGCGCTGTTCGTTGGCCTGGCGCTGCTGCTGAACTTCCTGCTGCTTGCGCTGTTCGTTGGCCTGCCGCTGGCGCTGGACTTCCTGCTGCTTGCGCTGCTCGTTGGCCTGGCGTTGTTGCTGGACTTCCTGCTGCTTGCGCTGTTCATTGGCCTGGCGCTGGCGCTGAACTTCCTGCTGCTTGTGCTGCTCGTTGGCCTGGCGCTGGCGCTGGACTTCCTGCTGCTTGCGCTGCTCGTTGGCCTGGCGCTGCTGCTGAACTTCCTGCTGTTTGCGCTGTTCGTTGGCCTGGCGCTGCTGCTGGACCTCCTGCTGTTTGCGCTGTTCGTTAGCCTGGCGCTGGCGCTGGACTTCCTGCTGCTTACGCTGCTCGTTGGCCTGGCGCTGTTGCTGGATTTCCTGCTGCTTGCGCTGTTCGTTAGCCTGCCGCTGGCGCTGGACTTCCTGCTGCTTGCGCTGCTCGTTGGCCTGGCGTTGTTGTTGGACTTCCTGTTGTTTACGTTGGTCGCTGTCCCGGCGCTGCCGCTGGATCTCCTGCTGTTTGCGCTGTTCATCAGCCTGACGCCTCTGCTGGACTTCCTCCTGCTTGCGCTGGTCATTGTCCCGACGCTGCCGCTGAACCTCCTGCTGTTTACGCTGGTCGCTGTCCCGACGCTGGCGCTGGATCTCCTGCTGGTTGCGCTGCTCGTCGGCCTGCCGCCTCTGCTGAACCTCCTGCTGTTTACGCTGGTCACTGTCCCGACGCTGGCGCTGGATCTCCTGCTGGTTGCGCTGCTCGTCGGCCTGGCGCCTCTGCTGAACCTCCTGCAACTTGCGCTCGTCACTGTCCCGGCGCTGCCGTTGCACCTCCTGCTGGTTGCGTTGCTCGTCGGCTTGGTTCTGGCGGTCCATGCCCTCCCGTTGCTGCCGGTCCTGCGGGGCTTCGGGGCGCCGGTCCCAGCGCTGTCCGTTGTCCCGCTCTTCCCGCGGTGACCTGATCCGCCCTTCGGCCTCGCGGCCCCTGTCTGCGGATTCCCGGTCGAACACCTCCGGCGCAGGCGGTTCGCGCCGGTCCCGGTCGGGCGCCATCCGCCGGTTCGGCTCGGCGGGCCGTGCCTCGCGTTCCATGAACTCTTCCCGCGGCGATCTGACCCGCTGTTCGGGCTCGCGGCCCGAACCGGCCGGCTTCCGCTCGTCGCGACGGATCTGCCGTTCCCGCTCGCGCGGCTTGATCTCCCGCTGCGGCAGGGACATCTCCCTCATCGGCTGATCCACCTTGCTCGCCTCCACCATTCGGGTGGAGAGTCGCTGCCGTCGCACCTCGGTTTTCGGCTCCGTCGGCAGGGTGGCGCTGGTCATCCGTTTCAGGTCGCGCTCGATCCCCCTGCGGTTGAACCGCTCCTGTTCGCGGCCGAACCGCTGGTTGTCCTGAATGCG
>SAAL01000223.1 GCA_009929445.1 Bacteroidia bacterium | reverse complement strand
GCTCTTTTTCACTTATTTCACTTTTCATTGGCAATGGTTCAGCGTGTGAAAAATAAATGTTTTGTTGGTGGGTAACTTTAGTAACTTTAGTAACTTTTTTGGGTTCAGGCTGTGGTGGTTGTTTCTGAATATTCCGTTTCCTGAATAGTCGCCAATCCTGTTTTATTAAATAGTCTGCAAGGTCGTTACCTTCGCTTTTGTCCCGTTCGGGTGCTAACTGCTCCAGTAAGTCCGAAAATTTAAAACGTGTTCCTGGTAAACGGCTTTCATATTCTTTGGCTTTGGTTTCCCATTCTTTAAAGGTATTACCGTCTTTTGAAAGGTCGGGAAATACATACACAAAACGCCCCTTTAATGCTTTCAGCTTGTCAAATGAAAAACTGCTTTTGTTGTAAACTGCCAACCAAATAAAGCTTTCAGGTGTTTCAGGTAAACCAAAATACAACGTACCGTAAACGGCTGTTTTTGGTGCTTCAACTAATGCAACGGGGTTAAGTGGGTATTTACTTAAAAGGTGTTCTCCAAATAAACAGGAAATCCGTTTATCCTGCTTTGTGTATGCTTCCAACCATTCAGGCAACGGCTTGTTGTTTCGGGTGTGGTGCTTCTCAATTATTGAGTGTAAAAAGTCCGTGCCTGTGGTGTGATTCTGTTCGTCAAATTGTTTAACCTGAACGGCTCTTACATTACTCTTAACATCAATAAAAGGAAAAGTAATTGCCCCTGCTCTGTAACCATTTGCAACCGTCCCCAATCGGTACAACTGAATAACCTTTGTAACCTCATCAACTTCAAAGGGAAATTGCACCCTGTAAAATAGGTTCTGTATAAATGTATTCTTTTCATAGCGTTCGGGCTGTAATGTTTGTTTGAATGTTTCAAAGTCAAAAAATACGGGTTCAGGTGTGGGCTGTGGTATTGCCTTTTTTCGCTGTGGCTTCCAATTGTTCGGTAATTCCGAACGGTTGCCCTGTTCCTGCTCCCAAATTGCTTTTGCGTAACCGTCCAAATACGGGTTGAGGTGGTACGAACATTTACTTTCACGGTCGCAACGTCCGTACTGTTCGGGTAAATAGTCGCCTGTTTCTGTATCAATGTACAGTACAAACGTCTTTTTATTGCAGTCGGGGCAATGGTGCTTTTTACTGCCTTTTTCTAAACTGTATCGGTGTGGTTGGTTACTAAAGTTATTAAAGTTACTCATTGAAAAAACCTTTTTATTTGCGTTAAAAACTTAGTCCCGGTGCTTCAATAAATACCGCTAATTGGTTTTGTGAAACCCTTTCTACAACCAAACTCAAAGCTCGTAACTGCTTAATGAAATTGGTCTTTTTAAAAGGTGTCATTCCGTCCTCAATACAAAAGGCTCTATATTCCGGGTACAAGTCTTTTATTAACTTGTAATTCGTTGGGCTGCCTTTGTATTCGTTTTCATTCAAAAACATCTGTACGCTGTTACTTTCAATTTTATATTGCTCAACGGCTTGTTGGGCTGCTTCACAATCTGAAAACTTCTTTTGTTCCAGTAATCTGTTAAGCCCTTGCAATACCCAATTGAATACGCCTGAAAGTTCCTTTTCAATAATCTTTGTATGTAGGTTTTTATCCTGTTCCTTTGGTGGTATGGTAACATCAAAAGGAATAATTAAAAACCGTCTGAAATAGGCGTTTGTATGTTCAACGTCTTTGGGTAATTCATTTACATTGAAAATCATTTTTGCGTAT
>SAAL01000025.1 GCA_009929445.1 Bacteroidia bacterium | reverse complement strand
TTCAAACGAATAGTTCCTGTATTATTCGTGGGCAATTTCAACCAATGGAGCACCTTCAGGTACTATTTCACCGGGTTTTACGAAGATATTAATCACTTTTCCGTTAAATTCGGAAGTAATGTTGTTTTCCATTTTCATAGCTTCCAGAATGAACAGGGTTTGTCCGTCTTTCACTACATCGCCTACTTTTACTTTCACGCTCAAAATGGTACCCGGAAGCGGACATTTCATTTTTTTCCCTACAGGCTGCTGAACTTCAGTAACAGTTTCTTTTTTTACAGTTTCTTTGGTTTCAGCTACCTGAGCAGGCTGCGGATTGAGTTTATATTCGTTTTCACGAATGCCCCTGAGGTAGTTAGTAGCTACTGATGGGAATAACTCCAGAAGCAATTCGTCCTTTTCGTCCTTTGCCAGTTTTACATTGCCAAATTCCGGCAATACAGGATTATCCTGACGTTTGTAACCACTTGTATCATAGGGCATTTCTCTGGGTGAACCGGTGATATGTTCCCGGAACTTTGGATCAACGGGAACCGGAGTTTTTCCGTATTCTCCCTTCACAAGGGCAATAAACTGATTGGACGGATTAGCATATTTCGGTCTTCCGTTTTTAATGTTCAGTGCGGAAGCTACAGCTTGTGCACCAACAATCTGACTGGTTGGAGTTACGAGCGGAGGTAATCCGGAATCCAAACGTACGCTAGGAATCAGGTGTAAGGCGTCTTCAAGAATATCCATTGAATTGAATTGCTTCAGCTGTGCCACCATGTTGGTGTACATTCCGCCCGGAACTTCCGCTTTACGAACCAGATCGTCCGGTTTCGGGAATTCAAAGTAAGCTTCGATAGCGTAGCAGGCAGCCAGCAGAGCATTTTCATCCTCTTTCTTCACTGCTTCGATGGCTTTGTCAAATTCTTTGTCAATTTCAGCCGGTAGTTTATCAGTAAGCGGATTAAATGCTTTCGGGAAGTGCTTTCCGGTATCAAAAGCGGCCAGTTCCCTGCGGATTCCTTCCAGCTCCTTATTGATTTTGGCTACAGCTTTCATGTTTACATCCAGCTCAATACCGAGTTTTTTACAGAAAAGATAAATCAGTTCGATTGCCGGTGCGGCAGGACCTCCGGAAAAGTACCATATATTTGTATCTACCACATCCACACCATACATAATGGCAGTGAGTACAGAACCTAAGCCGAAACCTGGTGTACAATGCGTATGGAAATCAACGGGTACTTTCAGTTCTTTTTTGAACAACGTCATCAGAGAAGCCACTCGTGAGGGTGGTATAAGGCCACTCATATCCTTGATGGTAATCATATCGGCTCCGAGAGCTTCCATTTCTTTGGCTTTATTCAGAAAATAAGTATCGGTGAAAACTGGTTGTCTTTTCACTACAACTTCTTCTTTTTTATTGAACAGGCCCAGAAAACCTTTCTTTTCTACAATTTTTATTTCATCATCATACTTTGGATCAATGGTATAACACACTGCGCAATCAGCCATTCCACCATATTTTTTGATCGATTTTACGCTTGATTTTATATTTTCGACGTCATTAAGTGCATCGAAAATCCGCATGATATCCAATCCTGAACTTACAGCATTTTTAAAGAAACCATCGATAATTTCATCCGGATATGGTGCATAACCGTAAAGATTTCTGCCGCGCGACAGAGCTGTTAATTTGGATACGCCTTCCACTCCTTTGTGGATTTTTTCCAACCGATGCCACGGATTTTCGCCCAAATAGCGCATCACAGAGTCTGGCACGGCTCCTCCCCAAACCTCCATGGCATAAAAATTAGCTTCCTTGTAGTAAGGTAATACCCGGTCAATCTGTGGTTGACTCATGCGGGTTGCAAAAGACGACTGCTGACCATCGCGTAATGTGAGGTCTCTGATTAAAAGTTTTTTTGACATAAACATTTGTTATTTAATGCGTTAGATGGAATTAAATGTGTAAAAAAAAATAATTTAATTTTCACATCAAAGGTATAAAAAAAATAGCAATAAAACGGTATAAAAAAACAATAAAAAAGCGTTGCAGAATTTACTACAGCGCTTTTTTAATTGTATTTGAAAAAAAATGAGTTATCCGGTGATTATATCCGGATTTACTTTTTTAACCAAACCTTTCAGCACATCGCCCGGGCCAAGTTCGATAAATTCATCAGCTCCGTCGTTGATCATATTTTTTACGGTTTGAGTCCAGCGTACGGGTGCGGTGAGCTGTGCTATCAGGTTTTTTTTGATCGACTCCGGATCTGTTTGCGGATTTGCGTTCACATTCTGATATACAGGGCAGACAGGAGTGCTTACAACTGCTTTTTCGATGGCAGCCTGGAGTTCCTGTCTGGCAGGTTCCATGAGGGGTGAATGGAATGCTCCTCCTACGGGCAGCTTCAGGGCGCGTTTGGCACCGCGTTGTTTCAGCAATTCACAGGCTTTGTCAATTCCTTCGATTGATCCCGAGATGACTAATTGTCCCGGACTGTTGTAATTAGCTGCCACCACAATGTGTTCTTTATTCACCTCGTCGCAAACTTCCTCCACTGTTTCGTCGTCAAGTCCGAGTACGGCAGCCATTGTTGAAGGTTCTTTTTCACATGCCTTCTGCATGGCCATTGCACGAGCGTACACGAGTCTGAGCCCTTCTTCAAAAGTTAGTGCTCCGGCTGCAACCAGTGCCGAAAATTCGCCCAGTGAATGACCGGCAACCATATCGGGTTTAAACTTATCGCCCAGGGCAATGGCCGAAATTACTGAATGAAGAAAAACGGCGGGTTGAGTTACCTTGGTCTGACGAAGATCTTCGGAAGTTCCTTCAAACATTAAATCGGTAATGCGATAACCAAGAATTTCATTGGCTTTTTCAAAATACTCTCTGGCTAATGGCGAATTTTCGTACAAATCCTTTCCCATGCCTGTAAACTGCGCTCCCTGACCGGGAAATATGTATGCTCTCATAATTTTCTAAGTTGCTTATTTAGTTTGTATTTATTCTGATTAATTGATTATTCAAAAAACGGGTGCAAAGTTACAAATTTTAATCCATTCTGAAAATGTTTTATAAGCGGTTTGAGTATCTGCAAAAAATGAAGTACTTTTGAAAACACAAAAAAAATTAAATGTGTATGGATTTAATTCTGAAATACTTTACAAATTTAAATGAAACTCAGGTGTCGCAATTCGGCGCTCTGTATGATTTATATGTAGATTGGAACAGTAAAATCAATGTGATTTCACGCAAGGATATTGATAATTTGTATGAAAGACACGTGCTGCACTCACTCGGAATTGCCCAAGTCATCCACTTCAAAGCGGGTACAAGGGTTTTAGACGTTGGCACCGGAGGTGGATTTCCGGGTATTCCGCTGGCAATATTTTTTCCGGAAGTTCATTTTACACTCATTGACAGCATTGGTAAAAAGATTAAAGTTGCACAGGAGATTTCATCTTTTATTCAATTGAAAAACATTGAATTAAAACATTCGAGAATTCAGGAGGAAAAAAACAAATACGACTTTGTGGTAAGCCGGGCAGTTATGCCGCTTGCCGAACTGGTGAAGCTCTGCCGGAAAAACATAAGTCCGAAACAACAAAATGCACTCCCGAATGGTTTAATCTGTCTGAAAGGCGGCGAACTTGAACACGAAATACTGCCTTTCAGAAATACAGCAGAAACGTATGCATTGAAGGATTTTTTTTCCGGAGAATTTTTCGAAACAAAAAAGGTTGTTTATTTGCCTCTTTAGAAAGCCCTTATCCCTAACCCTTACCCCGCAAGTGAAATGGAAAGTGCAGCATTTCTACTTTATATTATTGAGTGAAAATTCTCTAAAATTTGTGCTTATTTTTTATTCTAATTTCTGACTTCTGACTTCTAATTTCTAATTTTTCAAATATGAACGTAAAAGTTTTTCCTTTTAATCCGCTGCAGGAGAACACCTATCTGATTTGGGATGAAACAGGTGAAGCGGCTGTGATTGATGCCGGTATGCTGTTTGATAAAGAAAAAGAACGGATTAAGCGGTTTATTGAAGAAAATCAACTCACTTTGAAACGTGTGATTAATACCCATTTGCATTTTGACCATCAGTTTGGCAATAAATTTTTACATGAAACCTACGGAATAATGCCTGATGCCGGCGCTGAAGATGAATTTTTGCTTGATTCTGCTCATCTGGTAGCTAAAAACTGGGGAATACCCTATTCGGAATCTGTACAGCGTCCGGGAAACTATATTACTGATAATCAAATAATTAATTTCGGAAATACGTCGCTGATAGCCATGCATACTCCGGGTCATTCACCGGGAAGCTTTTCATTGTATTGTAAAGAGGCGGGAGTGGTTTTCGTTGGCGACGTACTTTTCAACAGTTCGATTGGTCGTACCGACTTTGTAAAGGGCGATTATGCTACGCTGATCAAATCCATTGAAGAAAGACTGATGACCCTGCCCGATGAAACAGTTGTGTATTGCGGTCACGGACCGTCTACTACCATTGGATACGAAAGGCAGTATAATCCTTTTCTGTGAATATAAATTTCCCGATTTTTTCGAATTACAAGAAATTAATCAGTATAAAGACCGTTATCTCTGATAAACTGATACACTTCGGGATGCAGCCAGGGGCTTGCATCCTGTTTGTTTTTTATAAGTGTACGTATTTCAGTAGATGAAACATCGAAAAACGGTGCTTCTTCCAGAATTTGCATTTCCGGATACTTTTCTTCAAATTCTTCGTAAGAATAACCTTCGCGCGGATAAACAAGCACCGAATAATCATCCAGAATGGTCTGATAATCTTTCCACTGGTCGAAAATCTGCATATTATCGCTCCCAATCAGCAAAATAAAATTGTCTTCAGGGAATCGTTCACTCAGTGTTTTCAGCGTATTGATAGTGTATGATGGTTTTGGAAGCTCAAATTCGATGTCTGATGGCACGAGATATTCTGTGTTTTCAGTTGCAAGATGCAGCATCCGGAGTCGCAGGTACTCATCTATCAGCTCCGATTGATCTTTCAGCGGATTGCGCGGGCTGACCACGAACCAGATTTCGTCAACACCCGAAAATTCAAAAATATACTCTGCCAGACTGGTATGACCCAAATGAACAGGATTAAATGAACCGAAGAAAAGGCCGATTGATTTCATAATTTTAGTGTAAAGCCCCCTAAATCCCCCGCAAGGGGGACTTCTGGTTGATGCAAAAATAAGTATTTAGTGCAAGAGTTCAAACTTATTAAAAACACAAAAGAAAAAAGTTCCGGATAGGATTGCAAATAATATCAGAAAATAATATAAGAGTCAGCTCCGAAAACCTTGTTTTTGCCACAAAGACACTAAAACACCAAGTTACACAAAGAAACTAATTTTATATCTAATTGATTATCAACACATTTAATTTCGACACAAAGGATAAAAATCTTAGATTTTTATAAATTATGACTTTTCGGAGTGGACTCATATATAAACAAATTAAACAACTCAATTTTATTATCAAGTTCTGTAAGTCCCTCTTGGGGGTTTCTGCCTGGTTTATTCCGACCTGTCGGGGCGGCAGGCAGGTTTAGGGGGCTTCTTTTAGAAATTCCCGCACCACTTTTTCAGCCTCTTTTTTAGCTTTTTCAAGGTTATCGTTGACGATTATGCGATCAAACTCTTGCGCAAAACCCATTTCATACTTAGCCTTCCCTACCCTCTTCTCAATCATTTCGTCGCTATCGGTGCAACGGTTTATAAGTCTATCCCGAAGAATTTCAATGGAGGGTGGAGCTATAAAAACAGCTAAAGCATCATCTCCAAACTTATTTTTCAGGTTAATTCCGCCCATAACATCCACATCAAAAATCACTACTGCTCCTTTAGCTGAAATCCTTTCTAATTCACTGCGAAGCGTTCCATAATAACATCCAGGATAGACCTCTTCGTACTCCACAAACTCATCTTTTTCTATTTTTTTTTCAAATTCTTCCTTTGAAAAGAAAAAATACTCTATTCCATTGGCTTCATTGCCACGAGGTGGACGTGAAGTGGCTGAAATAGAAAATTCCAATCCTAAATCACATCGCAACAAATGATTAACGATAGTGCTTTTTCCGGAACCGGAAGGAGCTGAAAAAATAATAACCCGCCCCCCTGATCTTGTCTGGTTTATTCCGAACTGTCGGGGCTGCAGGCAGGTCTCCTTTGGGAGAACTTTATGATTGTCATTATTATTGAAGTTAATGGAATCTGTCATAATTAAAAACTATTATATTCGGTTTTTTTTTAACTTTATAAAGTGGTTATCCTGAATGAAAAGTCTCCCTTCGAGCCTGTCCCGTGCTTGTTTCGGGAGGGGTTCAGGGGGCTTTTACAATGTATTCAAAACCTGTTCTTTTATTTGCTCCAGTTCGTCTTTCATCTCCACCACAATTTTTTGCATTTCGCTGTGATTGGATTTTGATCCGAGCGTATTTATTTCTCTGCCTATTTCCTGCGCAATAAAACCAAGTTTTTTACCGGGAGATTTTTCGGTTTGCATAGTGCTGATGAAGTAATCGAGATGATTTTTCAGGCGAACTTTTTCTTCGTTCACATCCAGTTTTTCGATGTAAAAAATCAACTCCTGTTCCAGGCGGTTTTTATCGTATTCTATTTTGTCGCTTATGCCTTCCAGATTACTTTCCAGACGATTTTTTATCTTTTCAATCCGTTCGGTTTCATACGGCTCAATTTCCGGAAGCAATTTCGCTATTTTTTCAATTTTCTGCATAAATACAGATTCAAGAGCATTCCCTTCCTGGTTACGGAATTCAATCAGCTGATTGACAGCTTCGTTGATTGTTTTCAGAATCTCATTCCATTCGTTTTCATCCAGCTCTTCCACTTCGGTTTTGAGGGTTTCGGGCAGGCGCATCAATATTGCCAGCCAATCCTGAGTTTGAGGAATTCCTGTTTGTTTCGATAGTTCCTGAAGCTGCTCGTAATACGATTTTACAACTGCCTGATTTACTTTCGCACCGCTTTCTTTGCCGGAAGAATCAATATAAAGTGAAAAATCAATTTTTCCCCGTTCTAACTTGTTAATGAGCAAATTACGTATTTCAATTTCTTTTTCACGATAAATACCGGAAATCCGGGTCGAAAGATCTATCTGCTTACTGTTGAGCGATTTTACTTCGACTACGATTTTCTTGTTATTGATTTCGCAAAAGGCTTTTCCGTAGCCGGTCATGGATTGTATCATACTAATTTTATGTTTTATTCCACAAAAATACTATAAAAAATCAGTTGAGATGTCCTTTTCATTCACATTTTAGTGAGAATGTATGCTTGTTGCGATACATTATTTATGTAAATAAAAAAGGAATCAACTGTCATTCAGATGATTCCTTATTTATATACTGAGATGTAATTTAAAAACCAAGTGTGAAATTTACCGACGAGCGTACCAGGTTTCCATCGGTCAGCACAGGAATGGGATAGTAATGATAAGCTACATTGAAACCGAACATGTAAAACAATTTGACTCCTGTACCAACTGTCCATCCTATCTGAAACGGATTATACTCTTTGTAGGCATACCCGTCGCGTTTCATGGAAGTTATCAGTTCAATGGTAGGACCTGTATATACTTTCACCCCGAATGCTCTGAGTGAAGATTTGTACAGATTGTAGCCCAGGTATGCCGGAACAGACAACGAAAAGGTATTCAGTCGGTAATCGTTTCCGGTAGTGTTAAATTGACGCCCATGGTAAAGCGTATATTTGCTCCAGTTCAAATCGCCTCCAACGTACCAGTAGGCTCTGGGTGCAGATTCAAAGTTTCGTGTGTATCCGGTTCCGATAGCAAAGTTTCGCCACCGGTAATCTTCCGATTTGTCGATGTCCCATCCGATATGAAAATTTTTCCACAGTTGTTTATCAAAATCCGGTGCTTTTTGTTTCGCTTTTGCTTTGGGTTTATTTTTATCCCAAACCAATCCGGAACTCAGGGCTGGATCTTGCACAACTAATTCATTTTCAATCATTAAAGGATTTTCAATTTTGGCTCCTGTATTTTCTTCAGCTTTCAGTTGAAAACCTGCGATGAAAAACAAGAAAACAGGCAAGTAAATCATTAAATTTCTCATAGTCAACTGTTTTAATAATTATTTTTCGATTATATTAATTTTAACTGAATCCGTTTTCGTTCAAAATCCACTTCCAGCACCCGCACCTGCACATGCTGATGCAGGGAAACCACATCGGCCGGATTGCTCACAAAACTGTCGGAAAGGTTGGAAATGTGAATCAATCCGTTTTCTTTGATTCCGACATCACAAAACGCGCCAAAGTTTGTAATATTGGTAATTATTCCGGGTAATTCCATGCCTTCTTTCAAATCTTTAATATTTTTCACATTCTGATCGAATTCAAATACCTTGATAACCGATCTTGGGTCTCTTCCGGGCTTTTCAAGTTCATCCAGAATATCGTTCAGGGTGGGCAATCCTACTTTAGCTGTTACATATTTTGACAAATCGAGCGAACTTCGAATATCTTTTTTCCCTATCAGATCGTCTATATCCCGATTCAGGTCTTTAGCCATTTTTACCACTATGGAATAACTCTCGGGGTGTACAGCCGAGTTATCGAGCGGATTATTGCCGTGGGGTATGCGCAGAAAGCCGGCACATTGTTCGAAAGTTTTTGCACCGAGTTTGGGCACTTTCTTCAGTTCAGCCCTGTTGGCAAAAGCTCCGTTTTCGGCCCTGAAATCTACGATATTTTGTGCAAGCTGAGGTCCCAGACCCGAAATGTATGTGAGCAGATGTTTGCTTGCAGTATTCAGGTTCACTCCTACCCTGTTTACCGCATTTTCAACAGTTTGATCGAGCGATTTTTTTAATTTCACCTGATCCACGTCGTGCTGATATTGTCCTACTCCGATAGATTTCGGGTCAATTTTTACCAGTTCTGCCAGTGGGTCCATCAATCGCCGACCGATGGAAACTGCTCCGCGCACCGTAACGTCGTATTCAGGAAATTCATCGCGCGCTATTTTGGAAGCCGAATAGATGGAAGCGCCGTTTTCGCTTACTGAAAACACCTGCACTTTCCTGTCGTAACGAATGTTTTGAATGAATTGCTCGGTTTCTCGGCCTGCTGTTCCATTACCTATAGCAATAGCCTGAATATCATAGGCTTCCACCATTTTTTGGATTTTGCGTACTGCCTGCGAATGCTCACTGACGGGAGGGTGAGGATAGATATTCTCATTGTGGAGCAGGTTTCCCTGCGCATCCAGGCATACTACTTTGCACCCGCTACGAAATCCGGGGTCTATACCCATTACCCTTTTTTGACCGAGAGGTGGTGCAAGGAGTAACTGGCGTAAATTTTCAGCAAAAACACGAATGGCTTCTGTATCGGCTTTTTCTTTGCTCGAAGTTGCAAATTCGTTTTCAATGGATGGTTTCAACAATCGTTTGAAGCTATCCTCCACTGCTTCGGCCACCTGATTGCCACTTTCATTGTCCGATTTCCTGAATATTCTTAATAATCGCTCCATGCACTTATCATCATCACCGGATATTCCAACTCGCAGAAATCCTTCCGCTTCACCCCTTCGCATTGCCAGCAAACGGTGAGAACTGATTCTGGATAATTTCTCGGATGCATCAAAATAATCGCGGTATTTTGCGGCTTCATCTTCCTTGCCTTTAATCAGTTTTGATGTTATCACTCCTTCGTGCGAAAAATTGGAGCGTACGGCATTGCGGGCAGCTTCACTTTCATTGACCCATTCGGCAATAATGTCGCGGGCGCCTTTAAGCGCCTCCTCTTCGCTAGTTACTTCGCTGGTTATAAATGGCTTAGCCGAGGTGAAAACTTGATTTGAATGTTGAGCCATCAGGATTTTTGCCAGCGGCTCCAATCCTTTTTCGCGTGCAATTTCGGCGCGTGTACGTTTTTTCGGCTTGTAAGGAAGATAGATATCCTCCAGCTCGGTAGCATTCCAGCACTCTTCAATGCGTTTCTGAAGGTCCGGAGTAAGTTTTTCCTGTTCGGTTATGGATTTTAGAATCGTTTCCTTCCGTTTAATCAGTTCTATGAGTTTGTTATATTGTTCTTTGAGCTCTGCAAGCTGCACTTCATCCATGCCGTTTGTCATTTCCTTGCGGTAGCGGCTGATGAACGGAATGGTAGCTCCGTCTTCCAGAAGAGCTATCGTGTTCAGAATCTGTTTTCTGGTAAGTTGTAGCGAGGTTGAAAGGAGTTGAATGGAATGTTCGGTTAACATGAACGTTTATTTAAAATTAATGGTACTGAAGGCATTTTCGAGAACAATTCGCTCATCTTCAGTGGCGTAAGTGAGAATGGCTGTGAGTGCAAAATCGTTAACAAGTATTGTATAGTATTTTTGAGAATACGTTTTGTTGCCATCTGTTGTAGTAACTTCCATGGTTGAAAAATCAGATCCTTTTATTTTCATTACCGGCGCATTGCTATCCGGATATTGCCTTATGATGGGTTCTTTTTCAAGTGCCTGGCGAGTGAGTCTCAGGTAGTCACTCCCATTTCTGATACGGGTGTTTCCTTTAATATTCTCAGCCAGAATAATCATATTCGAATTGAATGTCGAATCCGTTTTACCGGGTTCAAACTGCGATGCAGTTAGCAGAATGACAGTAGTAATTTTCGAAGGATCATTGCTGCCCAACGTGTTTTTGTTCATCAGATTCTGATTTTGCTCCTGAGTAAGTGTATTCCAGTCAGCAGGCACTTTTACGCTGAAGCGGAAATAGGAATTGTTATAAATACCTTTATCTACCGTGCCGTAATCAAAATCATCATGTTTGCTGTTACCTGTATTGCATGCTACAAAAATTAATTGAAAAAAAAGTATATACAGGATAAAATGCAGCTTTTTTGCTTTCATAATGTTTGAGTTTATCTACATTGAATTACAAAATTAAGGATATTTTTCCTATTTTTGTATTTTTGAACCCTAACAAAATATAAATGCGATTAAATTCACTATCTATACTCAATTATAAAAACATCGTTCAGGCCGATCTGAATTTTCCGGCAAAAATCAACTGTTTCGTGGGTAACAACGGTATGGGGAAAACCAATCTGCTGGATGCGATTTATTATCTGTCGTTCTGCAAAAGTCACTCAAATTCTATTGACACACAGAATATTAATCACGAAGCCGACTTTCTGATGCTTCAGGGTAAATATGAATTAAGGGGCAACGAGGAGGAGGTTTATTGTGGAATAAAACGCCGGCAGAAAAAGCATTTCAAGCGGAACAAAAAGGAATACAGCAGGCTGGCCGATCACATCGGTCTGATTCCATTGGTACTTATTTCGCCAGCCGACTACAGCCTCATTGCTGAAGGAAGTGACGAACGGCGTAAATTTACGGATGGTGTAATTTCACAATATAACAATCAGTACCTCAATGCTTTGGTTCATTACAACCACGCCTTGCAACAGCGTAACGCCCTGCTTAAAGATGAAAACGCAACCGACAATTCACTTTTTGAGATATGGGAAGAGCAAATGGGAATGCACGGAAAATACATTCACGCTGAACGAAAACAGTTTATCGAACGATTCATACCGCTGTTTCAGGGTATCTACAGCTTTATTTCGGAAGACAATGAACGGGTCGGACTGGAGTACATTTCGCAACTGGATGAAGCTGATTTGACTCAGAAACTTGCTTCAAACAGAGAACGTGACCGAATTATAGGCTTCAGTATGAACGGGATACACAAAGACGAGCTGGAAATGACGCTCGCCGGACATCCGATGAAACGTGTGGGCTCGCAGGGGCAAAACAAGACTTACCTGGTGTCACTGAAGCTGGCTCAGTTCAATTTTCTGAAACAAACTCACGGTGTAACACCCATTCTGCTGCTCGATGATATTTTCGATAAACTCGACGAAAAAAGAGTGACGAAAATAGTGGAACTGGTATCTGATAATGATTTCGGACAGATTTTTATATCGGATACCAATAGCCGGCATTGGGAGGAAATACTTCCTAAAATCAACCAAACTTCGATGATTTTCAACGTAGTGAATGGAGAAATTTCTGAAGCAAAAAGTATTCAATCCGATGAATAATGATTTTGTTTATGATGAATAATGTCATCTCCACAGGTTGATATAAAAATTTACACTAATAATTTATAAATAACAACACATTAATAATCAACTTATTAAAATGAACAATATCATCAGAACAGGCATTATTGGTTTCGGATTGTCCGGAAGAGTTTTTCATGCTCCCTTTATTGATGTGGTGGATGGATTTGAGTTGACAAAAATCAGCACTACAAATCCTCAGAACATCGAAATGATCAGGAAACGGTATCCGGCCACCGAAATTGTTGCAGGAGCTGAGGAAATTATAAATGACAGCCAAATCGATCTGGTAATTGTGACATCACCGAATACCGTTCATTTCAAATGGGCAAAAGAAGCACTGCTGGCAGGCAAACATGTGGTTATCGAAAAACCATTCACCAACACCACTCAAGAGGCCGACGAATTGATTGAACTGAGCAAAAAACAGCGTAGAATACTTACAGCATACCACAACCGGCGATTTGTAAGCGATACAAAAACCGTGAAAAAAATCATTTCGAGTGGTTTGCTCGGAGATGTGGTGGATTACGAAACTCATTTCGACCGTTACAGACCTGAACCACGTCCGGAAGGATACTGGCGCGAGAGACCGCTGCCCGGCTCCGGAATTTTCTACGACCTCGGTTCGCATCTGATTGACCAGGCGCTGCATTTCTTCGGATTGCCGCTTGCCGTAACGGCTCACATAGCTTCTCAGCGTCCGTGGGCAGAGGCAGACGATAGCTTTGACGTGAAACTACACTACCCTTCTTTTACAGCTACGCTGAAATCATCGATGCTGGCAAAAATTCCCGGCCCGACTTTTCAAATCCACGGCACCAAAGGTTCATTTGTGAAATACGGACTGGACGTACAGGAAGAAAACCTGAACCGGGGTATGATCCCCGACACCCCCGACTGGGGCAAAGAACCTGAAAAAATTTGGGGGAAACTGGTTACAGAATTTCAGGGAGTAAAAATGGAATCAATCGTAGAAAGCGAAAACGGTGATTACCGCGAGTATTTTTACAATTTGAGAGATACCATATTGGGTAAAGCCAGGCTGGCAGTGACACCCGAAGAAGCCCGAAATGTAATTCGTATAATAGAGCTTGCATTTCAAAGCAATCTGGAAAAAAGGACCATTGATGTAGTTTTGTAAAAAAACCAATATCTTTTAATAATCGAATGAAAAGGATTATTTGAGTAATCTGAGGTAAAAATTATAATTTAATACAGATTAATAATTATCCATTCAACTAATTAAATCAGGTATTTGTTTATATATTGGATAGTTATTTTCTCATTCGTTTAACTTAATATTTTGAGACTATGAATTTTTACAAATTGTTAAGCCGGTTGAGACAAGGAGCTTTTTACGGCAATAGAACAAATAAACTAAACAGGCCGTGGTTTATGAGCAGTAATGAAACGAAAGAAGGAGAACACAATCATGCGGTAGTTCACGAGATGAAGCGAAGTTTAATCCGAAATGGCAGCCGAGGTGAGGGAATCGGAATGGGACACAGAAATAAGAAATCAGCAGCTAAATAAAAATAAGCAAAAACTTAACGATGGGATAAGTGATTCATTGTCAGAATAATCAGATATGAGTGAATGTTGTGTATTTTTACCTGACTTTCATCAAACAGATAGCAGGAGTAGTTTTTTTAAAGTCATACCAGCCTGGAAGGTATAAGGCCATAATCTTCTTTCCTGCGAATTTCCTGTATAAACAATTTAAGTTTTTGTTCGTCCTTTACGCCAGGTTTTTTCTCAAATTTACTATTGACATCTATACCATTTTACTTTGTCGGCACTATGTATTTGAACACCGTCCAGGTCATATTTGCAGACATTTCCGATAATTGTTTCCAGATTTTCATTCAAAAACACACCGATTTTTTTTCCGGGTATTTTTTCAAGAATTGACAAATTTATACTGTTGCCGGCATATCTTGGTGATGAAGGGAATAGTTCAAATCCCATAAAATCGGGATGCAGGCCTGCTATCTGATGAATATTGTCCGGATGTATCATTCCGCAAACTTTGATTAACATCACTGTAAGGTTTTAATAAGTTAGGTTTCAATACAAAATTCAAATTTAATTCTTTCGGAAGAAGTAGTAAGTCTGGATTATCTCAATTTAAAAACATTTTTTATTCTTTGTTTTGTTTCGATTATTTGATAATAAAACAGCAGGGTTGGTATAGTTGTGTTACTTTTTAAAAAAAATCAAAAATTGACTTCAGAAATATTCTTAATGAGATTTTGTTTATAATTTACACACTTATCAAACAAAATCATACCAAAAAAAAGTGGATGTCCTGTTTTTTTTGAGACATCCACTTTTTATTCGGGTAATAACCTAATTACAAAGTAGTTGCGTTGAATGTGTTGCCCTGATTAAAGTCACCTGTGCGGTAACCTTTCATAAACCATCGCATACGTTGATCGGCAGTACCGTGGGTAAATGAATCAGGTACCACATACCCCTGAGCCTGCTTCTGGATGGTATCATCGCCCACAGCATTGGCAGCTCCGAGCGCAGACTCAATATCGCCGGGTTCAAGTGCAAGTGTACCCATTTTCACGGCATTATGCAGCCAAAGTCCGGCATAGAAATCGGCCTGAAGTTCAAGGCGCACCGAAAGGTCGTTGTACTGTGTTTCGGAAACGCGCCCTCTGTAATTTTGCATTTTATCAGTCAGACCCAGCAGTTTTTGAATGTGATGCCCCACCTCGTGAGCCGTAACATAGGCAATGGCCAGTTCACCCGGAGCATTGTACTGAGATGCCAGCTTGTGGAAAAAATCCAGGTCCATATATACCTTTTCGTCGCCCGGACAATAGAACGGTCCAACCTGTTCGGATGCACCTCCGCATTCGGATGTGGTATAATCGGTAAAAGTGACAAAAACCGGTTTGCGGTACTCACTGCCTTCGCGGCGAAAAATCTCCGTCCATACATCGTTGGCGCTATTGAAAACTCCCAGTGAGAACACTTTCAAATCTTCATTTTCCTTCGCTCTGGACGGATCCACGGTTGCTTCGGTCTGGGTGGTACCTCCACCATTGAAAACTTCGAGCAGTGGCGAAAAATCCTGTCCGGTAAACAAATACAGCGCGAGCATAATGATAGTGCCAATTCCACCTCCCATGGCTACCTTGCGGCCGGTAGACATTCCGCGGCGGTCTTCGTAATTTGACTCATCGTCGTTTCTGTTAATCCATTTCATGGTAGTATATTTTTTAAAAAGTTTGAAATAATTTTTTTATCAGAAAAATCAAATTCAGGTTTTTTGTTTATGTTTTTTGTTTTTAAAAAAAGAATAAGTATTTGTAAAATCACCAACTGATTTCATTTAATCCGTTTTTTTTCAAAAATTCATTGGCCAACACAAAGTGGTTATTGCCAATAAAACCCCTGTAAGCCGAAAGCGGCGACGGATGAACGGATTTCAATACCAGATGTTTCTGATGATTGATAAAAACACTTTTCTGCTGTGCATAGTTTCCCCACAAAAAAAATACCAGATTATTCTTTTCGGCCGAGAGTAACCTGATAACCGCATCGGTAAATGTCTCCCACCCTTTTCCCTGATGCGAACCGGCCTGATGTGCTCTCACAGTAAGCGTAGCATTCAGCAGAAGCACTCCCTGTTCGGCCCAGCGGGTCAGATTTCCATTGGCAGGTATCGGTTTGCCGTAACTTCTCTCTATTTCACGAAAAATATTGACCAGCGACGGAGGTGATTCCACTCCATCACTGACCGAAAAACACAAACCGTGAGCCTGACCGATTCCGTGATACGGATCCTGCCCCAGTATTACCACTTTCACCTGATCAAACGGACAGGAATCAAATGCTTTGAAAATAAGACCGGCCGGAGGAAATATCTTTTTGGTCTGATATTCCGCACGTACAAAATCTGTCAGTTCGCCGAAATAGGATTTCTCAAATTCCGCCTGTAAATGTTTCTTCCAGCTTTCTTCTATCTTTACATCCATCGTTTTTTTAATCGGTCTGCCCTGTGAGTTTAATCTAATTCATCAATGGCTTTTTTCAACTGTTTCATAGCCTGCTCAAGAATACTTCTCGGACAGCCGATGTTGAGTCTCAGGCGGCGCTCGCCACCGGGGCCAAACGTGGTTCCCTTATTCAGTCCCAATCCGGCTTTATGCACCATAAAATCCTGCAGTTCATTTGAATTCATGTTCATTCCGTTGCAATCCAGCCAGATCAGAAATGAAGCCTGGGGAATCATCGGTACTATCTGAGGTATATTTTTCTGCAGAAAATCAACGACGTATTCCAAATTACCCTGAATGTATTGTATCATCTGTTTGAGCCACTCCGAACCGTTTTCATAGGCAGCTTTAGCAGCGAAATAGGCAAAGATATTACCGTTGGCAAGTTCCGAGTTTTCGAGAAATTCGCTGAATCTCTTACGGATATCTCTGTTAGGAATGATGTACGACGAACTGATAAGCCCTGCCATGTTGAAAGTTTTGCTCGGTGCCATGTAGGTAATGCTGTTCTGCTCTGCCAGCTCGGAAGCCGTGGCAAAGGGAATATGTCTGTTGCCGGGTAATGCCATGTCGGAATGTATTTCGTCTGAAATGACCAGAATGCCGTGCTTGTAGCAGATTTCGGCCAGTCGGATGAGCGTTTCCCTTTCCCAGATACGCCCTCCGGGATTATGCGGATTGCAAAGAATGAACAGGCGTGTTCTGCCGGTGATTTTTCGTTCCAAATCATCAAAATCCATCTCGAAACGACCGTTGATTTCTTTCAGCGGATTGAACACTACTTTCCGGTCATTTTTGGTGGGTACATTCAGAAACGGCGGATATACCGGTGGCTGCACGATGATTTCATCGTTGGGCTGCGTGAATGCATTGACGCCGAAAGCCAGCCCCGGAACAATACCGGGCAGAAAGCCGAACCATTGTCTGTCCACCTTCCATTGATGCTGTTTTTCAATCCAGTGGATCACACTTTTGTAATAATCCTCGCATGGCGTGGTGTAACCAAGAATGGGATGCTCCAATCGTTTTGCAATAGAATTGGTGATAAAGTCGGGAGTACGAAAATCCATGTCGGCCACCCAAAGTGGTATCAGATCGTCGGTTCCGAAAAGCGCTTTGCATTTTTCAATCTTAATGGCACCGGTATTGTGCCTGTCGATAATTTCGTCAAAGTTATATTTCATACTATCTTTTTATCTCCCCTGAAAAGGAGAAATTATGTTAAGGAATTTATTTTAAAATCAGAATAAATATTCATTAAATGTAATTCTTACTGTTCAATGGGTATAATCTGCCTACCTGTGCAAGCATTCGGAAACGGAATGTCCATCAGCGACGAAATTGTGGGAGCAATATCAGTTGTACTGTAGATTTCGGTTACCTGATGTGGCTTAATCCCTTTTCCCATAAGGTAGAACGGGACATTAACCACCGGATTGTTGGCATCGCCCACCACGTTTCCCTTGTTGTCCACTTCAATCCAGCCGGGCATGAGTTCTATCATTATATCGCCCGAGGTATTCTTGTTGGTTGAATTTCTGATTTTCATCCGCGCATCAGAGTTTTCACCGGAGAACTGAAGAATATCTGCCGATGTATAAGCAGCCTGCACTCCCTCAAATTCTACCAAAAATTCGGTAATCCGTTTGGTGAAATCAGTCAGATTCAGATTTTTATCTTCAATTTTCCTTTTATTCAGGAAAATATTCTTTCCATAGTATCCTGTGATCCATTTTTCCTGACCATAAATGGCCATGAGGTAAGTATTGAGAAGCGCAAGTGATTTGTCTGCATTGAAGTGTCCGGCCGGAATCTGATTTTTACCGAGCAGTTCAGGTGAATGTACATCGCTCCCACTTCCGACCACAAAAACATATAATTTGTCTGCTCCTATTTTAGAGGATAATTCATATAACAGCGACTGGATATTTCGGTCGAGGCGGATATACATATCTTCCTGCTCGGCATAGTGGAGCGAAGAAGCTATTTGATTCTGAATTTTCACAGTGTACTGAAGCATCAGCACATCGGTATGCGGGTCGGCGCCGAGTAGCTCTTTCTCCACGATTGTTTTGGCAAGTTCGGTAACAAGCGAATTAGCTGCAGGAGTATTGGCAAGTATTGTTCGGGCAGAGTTGCCTTCGCGGCGATCGGTCGGATTGTAGCTGAAAGGAACTGTTTTCGAACCTTTTACGGTTTGATTCAGATAGGTTGATATGGAAGCAGAAGGAGTCCATTTCTCACTGATCAGTTCTTTGAATGTTCCGTTCACGTTCATCAGGTCAGCCCATCTGGAGAGTCCTTTCGGGTAGTAAGCGGTAGTAATCCACCTGTTGGTGATGTCGTCAATCCACGAGACCGATGTAGCCGTGTGTCCTCCCATCATGATGGCATCTTCGGCCCGGATAGCAATGCTGTGCACCTGCGATAAGGAATTATTAAGCATGAGTTCATCGGTAAAAGTAGATGTAAGCAACCGGTGAGCCGAAAATTTGTTCTTGGTACCGATGCCGGTCTGATTTTTATCATACAGGATAGAAATAGCCTCGTTGTCGGCTCTGCTGAAGTAAAAATCGCCGCTCACTCCGTGATAGTAAGGATAGGTACCGGTCATATAAGTAGCTGCGTCGGCAGCATTACCGGCTGATACAATGTTGTGCTGCATGCGTTCCACTACCATGCTTTCCGAAAGTATTTTACGGAAACCTCCGGGAGTGAGGTATTTCCACATTTTATGCAAATGACTTGCCTGCAAACCATCAATTTTGATTCCTACAACCAACCGGGGAGATTCCTGACTTTTTTCCTGCGAAAAAGCAAAGGTGAAGAATAACAGAAAAATGAAGAAAAATTTATATCGCATTGTTTTGATTGTAAGTTTGATACTATTATCAGTGGTTTCAGGGCGATGACATTGATTCTTTTTTGTTACAATTTTCCCTTTGTACTTGGCAACTGATAATTGTAGATGTCGCGTTTTATTGCCATTTTTACTGCTCTGGCAAAAGCTTTGAAAATACCCTCTATCTTATGATGTTCGTTCTCGCCTTCCACCCTGATATTCAGGTTCATACGGGCCGCATCGCTCAGCGATTTGAAAAAATGCATCATCATTTCAGTAGGAAAATCGCCTACATATTCGCGCTTGAATTCTCCCTCAAACACCAGCCACGGCCTGCCTCCAAAATCGAGCGCTACCGAACACAGGCAGTCATCCATTGGCAAGGTAAAGCCATACCGTTCAATGCCTCTCTTATTGCCCAGTGACTGAAGTAAAGCTTCTCCGAGTGCTATTGCGGTGTCTTCAATGGTATGATGTTCATCTACTTCCAGGTCTCCGTTCACTTCAATTTTCAGGTCGCAGCCGGAGTGACGGCCAATCTGCTCAAGCATGTGGTCGAAGAATCTCAAACCTGTATTTATATTCGCTTTTCCTGTTCCATCCAGGTTAAGAAAAACCAGAATATCTGTTTCATTTGTTTTTCTTTTTATAGTAGCGGTGCGTTCGCCTGCAAAAAGAAACTCCGAAATTCGATCCCATTCACCGGTTTGCAATGCGGTGACCGATGCTAAATCTCCACTTTCGGTCAGATCGATATTTTCATTGATTAATATGGCTTTACATCCCAGATTTGCAGCTAATTCCACATCAGTTAGCCTATCGCCGATAACGTATGAATTTGCCAGATCATACTCATCAGTAAAGTATCCGGTAAGCATTCCGGTATTCGGTTTTCGGGTGGGAAGATTGTCTTCCGGAAAAGATTTATCGATAAATATCCTGTCGAAATGAATGCCCTCGCTCTCCAGGATCTGCAATAATTTGTGCTGTACCCTGTCAAAATTCTCCTGCGGATACACTGGAGTTCCCAATCCATCCTGATTGGTCACCATCGCCCATTCAAAATCAAGCTTGTGGCGTATAAAGTAGAGATTTCTCAAAACGGAAGGTAAAAATTCAAGCTGTTCAAGCGTATCAACCTGATAAGTATCAGCAGGTTCTACAATCAGGGTTCCATCGCGGTCAATGAAAAGAACTTTTTTTGGATTCAAAGCCATATATCTATTTTGGTTTGTCTTTCTATAACAAATGAATTTACTAAATGCAAAGATACAAATTACTTCAGAGAAAATTACTTTCCGGTTTAAAGTATCGGCCCTATAAAGTGACTTTTTTCACAAAATAAATGAAAAAATATACATACACTTTAGCTTGTTGAAGTAAAATAATATTCGTACCTTTGCAGTCGCAAAACTAAGAGTTTTCAAACAAATCAAACAACTAACAATCAATAATTTACAATTTCATGGATTGGCTGAATTCGCTTTTATTTGGCAATGGTATTGCCCACACAATCCTAATTTACTCCTTTGTAATTTTCACGGGATTAATTTTAGGTAAAATCAAATTTTTCGGGATTTCCTTGGGCTCAACATTTGTTTTGTTCATGGGGATTTTAGTGGGCCATTTCGGCTTTGAAGTAAATCACGAAATTCTTGATTTTATTAAAGATTTCGGGTTGATTCTATTTATTTACTCCATCGGATTGCAGGTAGGTCCCGGATTTTTCTCTTCATTCAAAAAAGGGGGAATTGCTTTGAACCTGTTGGCAGCAGGTATCGTGCTACTTGGTGTCATTGTTACTACCACATTTTTCTTTATACTGAATGGAAAAGTAAGCATGCCTATGTTGGTTGGTATCATGTCGGGTGCTGTAACCAATACTCCGGGACTTGGAGCTGCTCAGGAAGCGCTTCGTCAGGCTCATGATGCGGGGCAAATTACAGATATTCCTCAGATTGCACTTGGATATGCTGTAGCTTATCCGCTAGGAGTTGTTGGTATTATTACTTCTATTATATTGATTCGCGTACTCTTCCGGATTGACCTTAACAAGGAAGCAAAAGAAATTGAAAATGAAGATGAAGCCGCTCAGGATCAGCCGGACAGACTTACAATCAAATTCACCAACAAGGGTATGAGTGGCAGAACCCTTCATCAAATTAAACAAATGATTGGTCGCAAATTTATCATTTCCAGAATGATGCGCGATGATAATTTTTTCATTCCTCAATCCGAAACTATTCTGCAAACGGGCGATATTCTTCTTGTTGTTGCCTCTAAAACGGATGCTGAACCCATTATTGCTTTCATGGGCGAACCTGCTGAAATGAACTGGAAAGATTCTGAAAAACATCTGGTTTCCAGACGTATCGTTATTACACGGAATGAAATTAACGGCAAAACACTTGGTTCATTGAAATTGAGAACGATTTACGGTGTGAATATAACAAGAGTAAATCGTTCAGGAATTGACCTGCTGGGAGCTACCAATCTGGTGTTGCAGGTGGGCGACCGCGTGATGGTGGTAGGCGAACTGGAAGCCATCGAAAAAGTGGAAAAACTGTTGGGTAATGCACTGAAAAAACTGAACGAGCCACCCGTAATTACCATTTTCGTAGGTATATTCCTCGGTATTCTGTTCGGTAGCATACCTTTTTATTTCCCCGGAATGCCTATGCCGGTAAAACTGGGTCTGGCAGGTGGTCCGCTTATTGTTGCCATTTTGATCGGGCGTTTCGGATACAAACTGAAACTCATTACATATACCACACAAAGTGCCAATCTGATGCTTCGTGAGATTGGTATTACACTTTTCCTTGCCAGCGTCGGACTGGCTTCGGGCAGTCAGTTTGTCGAAACCGTATTCACGAGCAACGGACTTATGTGGGTAGGCATCGGATTTCTGATTACCGTTTTACCATTGCTTATCATCGGAATTGTTGGCAGAAAAGCGGTGAAACTGAATTATTACACACTCATAGGTTTACTGGCAGGCAGCACCACCGATCCTCCGGCTCTGGCATATTCGAGCTCCATTGCCCCCAATGATCAGCCGGCTGTAGCCTACTCTACCGTATATCCTCTCACCATGTTTCTGAGGGTAATAATGGCACAGATTCTGATTCTGCTGTTTATCTAAATCAGATTTTTTGGTAAAACTTTATCGCAATTCAATTGGCTTATAAAATAACAAATGCCGGATTTCGAAAGAAAATCCGGCATTTAATATTCTGGTTATCAGTTTATTTTTTCGTAAACATATCGAAAATATCGTCCAAAGCACTTCCATCTTTGTCTTTATCGAGCATGCCCGAAATCATATCAAAAAGACCTCCTCCGGCACTTTGTTGCGGTTGTCCGCCACCTAACAAGCCGCCCAACAGATCGCTCAAACCACCAGCATTCACATTATTGCTGCTTTTTTCTTTACCAAGATAAGCCATAACTACCGGAGCCAGCATTTTGATAATAGGACCGATTTTATCCATACTGATGCCGGTTTTCTGAGCCACTCCGCTTTCTACAGCCGGTACATTATTTCCAAATACATGTCCCAGAATGCCGCCGCCATCCTGCAGAAGATCACCTACATTTCCTCCGAGAATGCCTCCAAGATTATCCAGCAAACTTCCGTCGTGTTTTGATTCCAGCGCGTTATTCAGACTTTCAGCACCTTCAGGTGTCTGTACATTCTTGTTCAAGCCGCCCAAAATAACCGGAATAGCGGTATTCACTGCTGCTGAAGCCTGATATTCGTCCAAACCAAACTGACCGGCAACACTCTTAACGATAGACTGACCTACCGAACTGTTTAATAAATCAGATAAATTCATGTTATTCTTGTTTTATAATTTAAGAAAATATTTTTTCAAATATACGTGTTATATTTGTAAATAGTACCCAAAATCTCACTTTTTTTTGTGAAGATTACTAATTGACTGAAAATGAAATGTTTTTCGAAAAAAATCAGATTATAACAATTTTTTTATACTAAAAATTTTTACCAGTTTACTAAAATTTTATATCTTTGCACCCGTAAATCAACAATGTCCTATAGCGTAATGGTAGCGCAGCAGATTCTGGATCTGTTAGTCTAGGTTCGAGCCCTGGTAGGACAACACTAAACCGCAATACAATATACTGTGTTGCGGTTTTTCGTTTGTTTTGGGAACAAATTCTTTTACCTTAGTCTTTCCGGTTATGATCTTTGATGGTAAAAAAGTGTTGAACTGACGTCCGGTTGTTTGATTTATCAATTGACAATTAATACTCAAATATCCATTTCAAATCATTGAAAATAATTCTTCCAGATTATTGAATTAATTATTTCTACTTACGACAACTTTTACCCTTTTGAATTACTCCCTTTCTGACACATTTTATTGAACAGACCCACAGATTTTTGGACAGTACCCGAAAAATCAGGCACCATTACTTCGAAAAAATTACAGTAAGCAATAAACCGGGTAATAACAAACAGAAAAGATGTAACACAATGCTGATAAGTAATATAATACCGAAAAGTTGTATTACAATGGAAAATAGAAGTGATTTAGAGGTAAAAAGAACCGCTTACAATTTAAAACGAAAAAGAGCATTCAGGGGAATACTCTTTTTTTGTTTTGAGCCTCTTGTCGGATTCGAACCAACGACCCCGAGATTACAAATCACGTGCTCTGGCCAGCTGAGCTAAAGAGGCAAGTGGGTAAGCCCCCTGCATCGCACCGCTACAACCTAATACCCTTGCTGCGGTCAAGCCCTGGGGGAGTTCAAAGGGAGCTGGTCGTGCAGGACTTACCCGGGCACAAAAGTACTACATTTCGTCGATATGACAAAATATTCATCTGTATTTATTTATTAAAATGTCCTTGCAGCGCATCATTGAGTGTTTTTGAAATTTTTCCGGTTCTGAATAATATTCATTACCTTTGATTGCTAAACGAATCCCGATGGACAAAGCAACACTTCATTTCATACTCGAGCATGCAAATAGCGATGTTCATTCACTAATGCTTCAGGCTGCTAAATTTCCCGAAGTGGATATGCCGTTGGCTGTGAGGCAAATCACGGGTATGCAGAAGGTAAAAAACAAGATTCCCACCTTTTACGCCTGTAAAAACTTACTGTATCCTGTGAAGTTATCGCTTGAACAATCGTCGTCCGAAATAACCGCGAAACACAAATCAGCACTCTGCGAAGGGAACGTACTGGCGGATCTTACAGGGGGCTTCGGAGTAGATGCGTATTTTTTTTCCTTCCGGTTTGATAATATAATTTATGTTGAGAAAGATCCGGAACTTTGTAGGCTTGCTGAACATAATTTCAAAGCCCTGAACAGAAAAAACATCACGGTGATAAACGATACGGCTGAGAATTTTCTGAAGAAAACAGACAGTGTTTCCTGGATTTTCCTGGATCCGGCGCGCAGGACCGAATCCGGAAAAAAAGCGGTGCTCTTCTCCGACTGCGAACCCAACACGGTTAATCTGGCCGATGAACTGCTATCCAAAACCGGGCATGTGATGGTTAAACTCTCGCCGATGATTGATATTTCTGTTTTGTGCAGGGAATTGAGGAATATCACTGAAATACAAATAGTTGCAGTAGAAAACGAATGCAAGGAAGTCATAGCAATACTTACTGATAAAGCATCGGATGCCATCAGCATCAAAACAATTCATTTTCCAAATTCAAAGCCTGCTGAGACACTGGATTTTGATTTGAATGATGAACATAATGCGGTTGTACGGTATGCTGATGAAGTTAAAACGTATCTTTACGAGCCCAATGCTGCAGTATTGAAAAGCGGTGCATTCAAACTCACCGGTGAGCGCTTCGGAATAGATAAATTGCATATTAACAGCCATTTATACACATCGGATCGTATGGATTCCGATTTTCCGGGCAGGATTTTCCTCGTTGAGAAGGTTTATGATTTCAGTAAAAACTCTCTGAAAGAATTGCAGGCAGAAGTTAAAAAGTCGAATATCACGGTGCGAAATTTTCCGGTGTCGGTTAATGAATTACGTAAAAAACTGAAAATCAGTGAAGGTGGATATATTTATTTGTTTGCCACTACCCTGAAAGATGGAAAAAAGGTATTGATCTGTTGCCGAAAAGCAAAATAAAAAGAGCAGAAATTCCGCAATGAAATGCTGCTCTTCTTATTTCAGATAACTTGAGAGGCTGTTTTCAGTTACTTCTTACCATTTTGCCGAAAATATTCGGGGATTCACGTTAATAGACATAAATGCCCAGTCCTGCCACTTTTTATGATCTCCCCCTTTTACATAATCCATCGTTTTAGTGCCCAAAAAGGCTGAATATCCGCAGGTGAGTTTTACATCTTTGAGTAAAGTATAGTCAAATTGCAGGTCGATTTCCGAACCCAGGCCTTTTTTGAGTTTCTCGCCCATCATTTCGTATGCATCACTCGCGATGGAGAAATGATGATAATTAAGTTCTAAAGCTGTTTTTGGCGATATTTTGATTGATGTTCCGAGGTACTTGTCCCAGATTCCCACATTCATGCTGGTTCTGTAGGGCGCATCAATAAATAAATCCATCACGCCGTAAAATCCGTGATTTCCGGCATAAAGGGTATTGAATGCATTGTAAGAGTCATTTGCATCGGGCGAACCATATTCCTCGCCACTCAGCAGGTCGGTTCCGGCAGTTAATTTAAGCTGTTTGGTTGCATCGTATTCAGCCTTCAACGACAACATATAGGCGGAAATATTCATATCGTTTTTAGTTTTTCCGCTCTGGTAGTAGCCAATTCCGTGTAAACGAAGATTTTTCAACGGATTGTAAATCAGATTCGTACCCATGGTTTGGATATTAGCAAGTTTTGATTCGTTCTTCAACGGTTGTCCGTTTTCTAATCCTACGTTGATAAAAATAAACGAAGGATTGAAGTTTTTCCATCCATTGTATTGATAGTAAAGCGTTTGCAATGTTTTGTAAGGCACTCCGTAAGCATAATAATAACTTCCTCCGCTGTTTTTCTCCGAATCCTGATTATATGCAAGCACAAAATCGAGCTGGTGCATACTAGTCTGATAACCCAGTTTCAGCGCATCATGTGAGCGGGCTGCCTGATTCCAGTCGGCAACCGACAGCAGTCGTCCATCGTTGTAATGCAGCACCTGACGGCCGAATTTCATAAAGAAACCGTTCCGGCTCTTCAGTTGCGCCCATGCTTCGTTTACTACCGTATTGCTTTTGTTCGTGTTCGAAATGGGATACTCGCCCCACACACTTACATTTTGCAGACTAAGTCCTGCCGAGAGTCCTTCGCGCTGATATTCAAGCGATAAACGTGCACGTTGATTGATAAATCCGGCTGATTTATCATCTTTGTTCAGCGGTGTTTTGTAGCCATTGCGGTATTCGGCCCGTGGGCGCACCTGGATGCCAACACTGATTTGATTTGCTTTATCATTTTCCTGAGCAAACGAGCTCCAACCGGATACTGAAATCAAGACAGAGAAGAATAAGAATAATTTTAACTTCATAATAATAAGAATTTAATGATTTCTTACAGCATAATTAAAATGCAAAATTAAGATAAAATCAGGAATATTGACTAAACCGGAACATGAAACAGCCATGCCAGTTTATTTTTGACACACAACTTGTCCCGAAGTATTTCGGGAAGGGAATGATTGTATGGCGTGTTCTCCCGATAAGTCGGGACAAGCTATCTGACAATAATTAAAAAAAACATAAACAGATGAATAAAATGTATCCATTTCCTATGTGTATGATTTTTCAATCGAGACTGTACGTATGAATGCTGACTCCCTGAGCTGATGGCAGGTAATTGATACCATACCAGCAAACCTGTAGCAGAATAAATGAAAAAACCAGTACGTAGAGTGCATTTCTGAGATTTTTTGGTTTATGATTTCTATAATGGATGAATATAAGGTAGCTTAACCACGTGGCGGCTGCCCAGGTTTCTTTCGGATCCCAACTCCAGTAATGACCCCATGCATCTTTGGCCCAAACCGCTCCTATCAGCATTCCGATGGTGAGAAAAGCAGTTCCCACATACACCAGATTATCAATTAAATGCATGATACTCTCGGTAAAATTTTTATCATTTTTCCGAATCAGAAAATACAATCCGATAACAGTGGCAGCTCCTAATACTGCGTATGAAAACATATAAATGATCACATGCGGTGCAAACCATGGACTCTGCAAAGCCGGCATCAGCGTTTTATTGTGGATTTCGGGCTTGAAAATATTGATGAGTATAAACACAAAAGCCAGGATGGTGCTGAACGAAAGAATCCATTTATACTTCCAACGCAGATAAGTCATCAGTCCGGCCACCGGAAGGAAAAACGAATACCAAAGCCGGGTTTCGCCCATGGTGCGCAGGGGTGGTCGCTCCAGCGAAATCCATATACCGGCAATGTAAGCAGCAAAGACCAGAATGCCGGTAATGGTTAATGTCAATGCCAGCTTCCTCTTATCACGAAATGCAAAATAAGCTCCTGCAGCCCATAAAATTACAGATGGAATGGCAAAATAAATGAATGTTTCCCAGGTCATTTTTTCTTCTTATTGTATTTTTTTTTAACAATGCTACAATTAATCGTTTTCTCCTTTATTTTCGCAAGCCGTTTTGCCGGTTACAAACAAGCCGATTGCTCCTGAAATCATTAAAATAATTCCTGCATACACCCATCCAATCCACGGATCTTTCACCAGTTCAAACTTGCTGATATTACTCCACTTACCCATTCGCTCATCGTAGCTGATCTGGTAAATTTTCCATCCGTTCACTTTGAGGGGTTTATTCACTTCGATAACCGAATGGATGTTTTTACCGTCTTTGGTAAACACATTCACATCCGAAGCAAATCGTTTCGGTTCGCGGTCGGGCATAACTATGCTCACTTTTTCGTCCAGTTTCAATGCATGATACGGGAAAAGAAAACTACCACTGCTTACCCAGCCTGCTGCCTGTTTTCCCGATTTTCGGTTTGCGGCTGTCACATACACGGCAGCTGCGGCACCTTCTGAGTGAAATTCCACAAAGTGAACACTGTCACGTCCTACCACAGGAGCGGCATTTTCGAGAACATTTGATATTGAAACATCCCAATCAAGCAACGAACCTGCCGTTGGCGCTTTTTCAATCAACAAGGTCACAGGTTGTTTTTCGGGGAGTGTTTTTCCTGAATGATTGTCGATAAGCATCAGTTTTGGCGGATATTCGTCGATGGTAAAATCATTCAGTTCGATAGCCAGATCCATTTCAATGATTTTTCCTGAGTCTTCAGTAGCGCGCCATTCCGGATTTTCACTCCCAACCACCATTTGGTAGCGATGCATATCAGCATTGCCCAAAACAGCTGCGAAAAGCGTAATGAACAAACCCAAATGATTGAGCAGGAATGGAATATCCTTTTTCCACCTGAAATGCTTCAACCGGCGAAGTGTAACTAATGCCAGCACGCTCATCATATAAATGAAAACAAGCACAAACGACCAGGAGGAAAGCATATTTTTGAAACCCAACACTCCCAAAATCCCGGAATTGTCATGCACGCCCGATTGGCGTGTAAGCCCCATTATCAGTACCAGAAACAAAAATGCCGATATGGATGTTATACTGGCAGTCATACCTGATAACCAACGTATTGAGGTGTTTTTGTTTGATATGAAAGATAAAACAACAATGAATATTATATACAAACCGCCTAAAAACACATTTACCGGAAACTGTAAAAAGTCCGTATTCACAGCACCTGTCGTCAATTGGAGCAAGATGCCGGTAAGAACCAATCCGGCGCTTATTGTAAAACCTTCTTTATATCCCCAGGGATGTTTCCACATAAAAAATCTTTTTTTAAAAAACTCTGCCAAAGTTATAAAAACCCTGGCAGAATATCTGTAATTAGCTATTTAACCAACATACCCAAAAAACCAATAACTAATTGGCAGCAACAATCTTATTTTCCGATTTTGCCTTTTGGAGCCATTGGGGAACAATTTCTTTCATGAATTTATCTTTTGCCTGATGTTCGGCATTCATATCCAGTCCGATGTATTTCTGGGCTTTGGCTTTCGTGGAAATGTCGGGCATAGGCACATCACCATTGAAGCCGAGTTTTGCCAGAATTTTTGCATTTGCCAGCCGTGCCTGTAATGCCCTGTCCACTCCATGACTCAACATCCGCTGAACTTCCTGGGGTGCATGGAATGATGCTCCGTGTGATGCCACACTGAAATCCCAGCGCCATTGTGCCTGACGAATCAAAGCCAGAACAGGTTTCATTTGAGCTTCGGTAGCACCTTTTTCCCAGGCAAATTTTGCTTCGATATGTGCTTTTGCCAGTTCTTCTTCGAGCCTTCCACGCGTTTCGAATACCTTTTCCTGACGTTCGTACACATTATTGCGCAGTGTTTCTTCGCTTTCGCGGTGGCAAACCAGGCAGGTTCGATCTATTTTGGCCAACGGACTTTGAATGTGATGATCGCTGAATTTTACTCCTCCTTCGCTCTTGTATGGCATGTGGCAATCGGCACAGGCTACACCGCGTTGTCCGTGAATTCCCAGTTGAGCTATTTCATAATCCGGATGCTGAGCTTTCAGAATGGGTGCTTTACTCAATGCGTGAACATAATCCGTAAATTCGGCTTCGTCATAGTACTTTTCCATGTCTTCTACCGTCATGCCCTTATCCCAGGGGAAAGTGAGGTATTTTCCCTCACCTTTGAAATAATATTCAACGTGGCACTGTGCACAAACCAGCGAACGCATTTCCTGATGAGTGGCTTTTGTAATGTCTTTCCCCTGCCGCTCGAATGCTTCCCGCAAAGCAGGCCTGCTTATCTGAAGGTTCATATTTTCGGGTTCATGACAGTCGGCACAACCAATCGGATTCACAATTTCGGCTCCCAAAGCACCCCATTTTCTGTGATAAAAAGAATCAACACCCAGAATGCCCATCATCCGGGGTACATCCGGACTTTTGCAGGTCCAGCAGGTAGCGGGCTGAGGACCGTCTTTATCGGTCATGGGTGCACCTGTGCGGAGCGTGCGGGTAACATCTTCCACTGCATGCATGTGTCCTCGCGGTGTGGTATAATCTTTTGAAAAAGCATATCCTGCCCAGAGTATCACCATATTCGGTCGCTCGGCGAGTACATCTACTGCCTGGCTGCTGTTATGCTTACTCCTGAAAGTAGTATCGGCTGTTTGTTTCCAGGTTTGATACTCACGGGGATAATTATTGGCAAAAACTTCATTTCTGCTTTCCAAACCGATTATCTCTGTTTTTTTATTGTTAAAAACACTGGCTATTTCAGCACGTCTGTTGAGTATGGACGATGCCAGCATTCCTAAACCAAAAACAACGAGCATGGCTGCAATGAATAGCAGCCAACCTTGCCAGGATTTTAATTTCTTTTCCATAGTTGAGCCCTCCTCTTTCCCTTAAGAGAAAATTTTAAGTGCAATTAATTTTGTAATTTGTGTTTTTCAATTATTTATTTGCTTTTTTTTATAAAAATCATCGAAGTGCTTGTTTAGTAAACTATTCTGTTCAAATCTGAAATTCGTGGTTGGTCATTATTTCTCTTTTATCACCTTTTTCAACCATTCAGGAACTTCAGATGTCGGGTAAGGCACCAGTGCATTTGGAGTGGAAGACAGACTGTTTTTACCTCCGTGGGGTACGTCCCGGTGACAATCCCAACAGGCCTTTCCATTGCTTTTTTCGATCATTTTGAAGGTTTGAGTGCCTGTTTTTACAAATTCTGTATTGAGCTGAGTATGACAGCGGATGCAATTTTCCATGATTACAGCCTGACTTCCCGAAATGGCTTGCGGAACCTGCGGCTCCAAACCGAGTGTAAATACCGTAGAATGTCGGAGGCCATCCATGGCATGAAAGTAATACTCGCGGAATACATTGTCATGAGGAACGTGACAGTCGTTGCAAACGGTATTGCGTGCATGCGAACTGTGATTCCAGGTGGCATAGAACGGGCCCATGATGTGGCAGTTGACACAGGTTTCCGGTTCGTTGGAAACGTAGCTCCAGGCGCGCGATGCATACACGGTGAAAATACCCAATCCGCAAATAACACCCAACATGATGATGGCAAAAATTTTCCATCCTCTTGTTGGTAATATCCTGTTTATGAAATGTTTGAGGTTCATAATTGTGATATTTTATTACTTCAGAAGAAGTCCGTAATGTGAATTAGTATTAATAAACATTCAAAGATAGAAAATATTCTTAATTAAAAGAGATTTAAATGTTTTTTTATTCAAAAAAATAAAAAAATTAGAATTGTTCTAAACAATAAATACCTCCCGATTTCAGGGAGGTATTTATTGTTGAAATTAGTTTATCCTATTTCTTTTATTCACCTATTCTGCTTACTTCTCCATTTTTAATCCGTTCTTCTACCATGGCATCGAGCACTGCTATGGCGGTCATATTCACAATGCTGCGCACCGAGCTTTCTACATCCAGAATATGCACCGGCTTGTTAAGACCCATCTGGATAGGACCGATTGTTTCAGCCAGACCCATTTCGAGCATCATTTTCTGCACCATATTTGCCGAATTCAGATTTGGAAAAATGAGCGTATTCACATTTTTTCCTTTCAAACGGGAGAATGGATATTTTGTATCACGAAGCTCTTTGTTCAGTGCAAAATTGACCTGCATTTCACCATCAACAATCATATCGGGATAGTTTTCGTGCAGTTTTTTCACTACTCCGTGCATGGCAGCCGGGCTTCCGTCTTTATCGGAACCAAAATTTGAATACGATAACAGGGCTATTACCGGTTCGTGAGCAAAAAATTTCACGGTATCGTAGGTCAGTTTTGCGACATCAAATATCGTTTCGGGCGACGGATGACGGTTGAATAACGTATCGGCCAGGAAGAATGTACCTTTCTTGGTGTTCATGATGTGCATGGCTCCAATATTGTTCAACCCCGGACGAATTCCGATTACTGTCTTTGCCGCTTTAATGGAGTCTTCGTATTTGGTGATGATACCTGTAATGAGCGCATCGGCTTCGCCTGTTTCTACCATCATCATACCGAAGTAGTTACGCTCGTACATCTTTTCGTAAGCTTCCTCAAAGGTCATTCCTTCACGATGCCGTTTTTCGGCCAGTTTTTTAGCATATCGGATTCTTCTGGATTCTTCCCGGTCGTGTCTTAAATTAACTATTTCAATTCCTGTGAGGTCAATTCCGTTTTCAGCAGCTACATTTGCCAGTTTTTCTTCATTCCCGAGGAGCACCGGATAGCAAATACCTTCTGACAGAGCCAGTTCGGCAGCTTTCAGCATGTTAATGTGAAGAGACTCTGAGAATACAACCCGCTTGGGATGCTGTCTGGCGGTATCATAGAAATGACGCAACATCTTGTGATCCAACCCCATAATATGATGTAGTTTATGGTCGTATGCTTCCCAGTCGGTAATTATATTGGCTGCCACACCCGATTCGATGGCAGCTTTGGCTACTGCCGGAGCCACTGTGGTGAGTAAACGTGGATCAAGGGGTTTCGGAATGATATACTCACGTCCGAAGCTGATTTTTTTCATTTCATAAGCCGCATTCACCACATCAGGCACCTGTTTTTTAGCCAGTTCGGCTATGGCTCTGACAGCTGCAATCTTCATTTCCTCGTTGATGCAACTTGCACGCACATCCAAGGCGCCTCTGAAAATGTAAGGGAAACCAAGTACATTATTTATCTGGTTAGGATGATCGGAGCGGCCTGTAGCAAATATAATATCCGGGCGGGCGGCAATAGCCAGGTCGTAAGCAATTTCGGGATTCGGATTTGCCAATGCGAAAACAACCGGATTTTCATTCATACTCTGAACCATTTCAGTGGTCAAAACATCGGCCACTGAGAGTCCCAGAAATACATCTGAGCCTTTTACTGCATCTTCAAGTGTGTAGATTTCTCTGTCGGTAGCAAATGGTTTTTTTCGCTCATTCAGGTCGGTTCTTTTTTTGTTGATAACTCCTTTGGAATCAACCATTACGATGTTTTCGAGTCTGGCACCCAACGCCATATATAGTCTTGTACACGAATTGGCCGCAGCACCGGCTCCGTTGACCACAATTTTTACATCTTCAATCTTTTTTCCGATGATTTCAAGTGCATTTAGCAGCCCGGCTGACGATATGATGGCAGTCCCGTGCTGATCGTCGTGCATAATCGGAATATCAAGCTCTGCTTTCAGCCTTTCTTCAATTTCAAAACATTCCGGTGCTTTGATGTCTTCGAGATTTATACCTCCAAAAGTGGGTGATATGGCTTTAACTACCTGGATAAATTTCTCAGGATCTTTTTCATTCACTTCGATGTCAAAAACATCAATTCCAGCAAATATCTTAAACAGTAATCCTTTACCTTCCATCACAGGTTTTCCGGCCACAGCTCCTATATCGCCTAAACCCAACACAGCGGTTCCGTTGGATATTACGGCAACCAGATTACCTTTAGAAGTATAATCGTAGGCTTTTGACTGATCTTTTTCAATTTCGAGACAGGGCTCAGCCACACCGGGTGAGTATGCAAGTGATAAGTCGCGTTGAGAACTGTAAGGTTTGGTGGGTACAACTTCAATTTTTCCCGGCTTGCCCTGTGAATGGTACAGCAGGGCATCTTCTTTAGTTAATTTTGACATTTTTAGTGAGTTATAAATGGAGTTATTTTTTTAGAAAAAAAAATCGTGCAAATTTACAGTTTTTATTTCAATCTATAAATAATAATGCATTTCTAATTATAAAAAATAATTGAAAAACACAGAACACTAATAAAAAATACTTTTACGGATTTTTTTTACTGTCAGGATAAAGCCCGTTTGACTTTTGTTAATAGAATAAAAAGATAAATTACAAGCTGACAATCCCGATGAAAAACCATAGCGAAACACCCAACATAAGCGGTTTAATTCCAACTGCTTTAATAGTACTGCGGGATAATCCGGCACCAATGAAAAAGAGGGTTAACGTCAGACTCTGATGCAATACAGTAACTATGGCAGAAGTTATTTGTTTGGGTATATTCAGGCATGTATTGATTATCATGGCAATGATAAAGAAAAGTATAAACCACGGAATGTATAATTTGTCACTTTTTGATTTGAAATAGAAAGTAGTAAAAACAGACAGCGGAATAATCCACAATGCCCGGGTCAGTTTTACGGTAGTGGCTACTTTCAGTGCTTCCTCTCCGAAGGCAGAGCCTGCACCTACCACCGAACTGGTATCGTGAATGGCGATAGCTGCCCATACACCAAACTGATGCTGACTCAAATTGAGCCAATGTCCTAATACAGGAAAAATAAACAAAGCAATCGCATTCAGAACAAATACGGTAGCTAAAGAAATAGTCATTTGGTTTTGATTGGCTTTACTGATTGGACCCACGGCAGCAATGGCACTTCCGCCGCAAATAGCTGTTCCGCTGGATATCAGGTATGTTGTTACCTTATTAACTTTATACATTTTACCGAGCAAGATACCTAAAGCCATGACACCAACCACCGATATGACTGTAAAAATGATTCCATCGCTGCCGGCCTGAAGTGATTCATGTAAATTCATACCAAATCCCAACCCTACAACAGCAATTTGGAGAAGGTATCGGGAGGCTTTTTAATTAAATACCGGAAAAGGAGAACCCAGGGTAAGAGCAAATAAAAGTCCTAAAAAAAGTGCAACCGGTGGTGTTATCCAGGGAGTTAAACAGATAAAAGCAAGTATCAGGTAATAATAACTATTGTATTTCTTAAAATATAAAAATAGTTTTTTCATTTAATGTAATATTCTGAAAACCAATTCTTTAAGTAAATCGGCTGATTCGGTTCCTGTATCGTCAATTCCTTTGCTGCGAGCGTCGGTCATGCGAATATCGGTGATTATCTGCATGGTTTTCCATGCGTTAAAGGATCGGGCTGCCTGTGTGTAATCTTTTGTAAAATAAGGATTTATCTTTAATTCGGAGGCGACTGCACCCGAAGATTTATCCGGTAAATAATGATATAGCATCAGATTGCTGAAGAAGCTGAACAACTGCGCTAAAACCATCTGAATTGGATTTGATTTTTTGTTTTCGCCGAAATAACGGATTATCCGGTTTGCCTTCAATACATCTTTTCTGATTAGTGCATCCTGTAGTTCGAAGACATTGAAGTCCTTGCTGATTCCAATGTTTTTTTCAATTTGCTCGGGGGTAATCTGAGTTTCATTCGGGGCTTTGGTTATCAGCAGTTTATCAAGTTCGTTAGCCAATCTGGAAAGATCGTTACCAATAAATTCAATGAGCATCATTTCAGCTTTATCGGTAATGCGAACTTTTTTTTCTGACAGATATTCCCTTATCCAGGGTCCTATCTGATTGTCGTACAGCTTTTTAGATTCAAAAACCACAGCGTGTTTATTCAAATCCTGAAAAACTTTTTTTCGTCCATCCGGCTTTCCGTATTTGTAACAAAAACATAAAATAGTGGATTTCAGGGGTTTAGCCAAATAGTAACTGAGCGATTCCCAATCTTTTATTTGTTGTGCTTCTTTCACCAGCACAACCTGATACTCAGACATCATCGGATAGCGTTTGGCAGCGTTTATTACCGTGTCAAGGTTCACATCTTTACCATAAAGTACTGTCATGTTGAAATCTACTTCCGATTCGTCCAGCATATTATTCTGCATAAAATCAGAAATCTGATCGATGTAATAGGTCTCCTCGCCCATCAAAAAATAAACAGGACTATACACCTTACGGCGTAAGTCCGACATGATTTGATCGTATGTTGGTCCGGTTTGTTTTGCCATATTAAAAGCCCCCTAATCTCCTCAAAGGAGGACTTTAGTTGGTAAAAAAAATAATAAATACGAGTAAAAATTAGTTGTTTTTGTCTCAGTGTCTTAGTGTAGAAATATGAAAGTCAAGACTAGTTCATTTATAAATATCTGTTCAATCAGAAAAATCATAATAATCACAGTCCAGACATTACTCAAACCTCAAATGTTTGATTGTCCGGCTGTTGTTAAGCAACGACGAGAGTGCCTTCACTCCTATTCTCAGGTGTTCTTCCACAAAATTAGCCGTTACTTTTTTGTCACTTTCTTCTGTTTTGATGCCTTCGGCCTGGAGCGGCATATCCGAAACAAGTAACAGTGCGCCAGTGGGGATGCTGTTATAAAATCCGGCCGAAAACAGCGTGGCAGTTTCCATGTCAATAGCCATAGCACGCGTTGTACGAAGGTATTCTTTGAATTTCTCGTCGTGTTCCCATACGCGGCGGTTAGTAGTGTAAACCGTTCCGGTCCAGTAATCTTTGCCAAAGTCGCGTATGTTGGACGAAACGGCACGCTGCAGGCTGAAAGCCGGTAAAGCCGGAATTTCCGGAGGAAAATAATCGTTGGAGGTACCTTCGCCGCGAATGGCTGCGCTCGGCAAAATGTAATCACCTATGTGATTTTTATCCCTGAGCCCTCCGCATTTGCCTAAAAACAGAACGGCATGAGGATGTATGGCCGAAAGAATGTCCATAATGATGGCTGCATTCGGGCTTCCCATACCAAAATTGATAATGGTGATACCGTTTGCCGATGCATTAATCATATTTCCATCGCGCCCCACTACCGGCACATTAAACCACTGGGCAAACATTTCCACATAATTGGAAAAATTTGTGAGCAAAATATAGTCTGTAAAATCTTCCAACGGTCTTTTGGTATAGCGTGGCAGCCAGTTTTTTACGATTTCTTCTTTTGTTTTCATAAATCTGATTCTCCCTCAGGGATTTTTTTTATTAATTTAATAATCTGTTTGAGAATTGCTTTTATCAAATGTATCTTTGTACTGATTTAAGTTTCGAAAATTATTTGGTTGACAAAATTACAAAAAAAATGTTGCAACTCAATCTGCCGACATACCAATTTCGTATCAAACAGTCGGAAAAAAATTACTTTATTCTGGATAAGTTTCGGAAAAGATATGTTCGACTGACTCCCGAAGAATGGGTCCGACAAAATTTCTTACTATTTCTTACAGAAGAAAAGGGATTTCCGGCGGCTCTCATGGCTGTAGAAAAACAACTTTTCATTCATGGTATGAAAAAGCGTTGTGATGCAGTTTTGTATGATTTAAATGCTCAACCACAGATAATTATCGAACTGAAAGCACCTCATATACCTATCAATCAGGCTGTTTTTGATCAGCTTGCAGTTTATAATGCTAAGCTTCATGTGCAATATTTTATGGTGAGCAACGGGATGGAACATTATTGCTGCAGAGTTAACTCCGAAAATGCAGCGTATGAGTTTTTTGAGGGAATACCGCATTATTCCGTTTTTTCATCCCAATAATTCTTTCTCAGGAATACTTTATGAGTTTGAATTATTTTGCAGTTTATATTTTTCATAACATTATACTATTGATAATCAAATTCTTAATGTAACCTTAAAGCTGTTCTCTTTTTTATTTTATCGTTCAGTACTTTTAGCGCATCCCGGGAAATCCATTTGGCCGATGTTGTGTTTTGCTCCAGAATTCTTTCAGCCACTTCATTGGCTTTCACCCGCAGATTTTCGTTTCTTTTATCAATCTGCCGCAAAGCCCGGTTCACAGTTTTTTTTACCGGGATTCTGTTATTCCACGCTTCACGTTCTATTAATTCAAAAAAAGGAAAGAAGAATTCATCCGGTTTTTTCTTGTCATGCACAGCAAAACTGCACATCAATTCAAAATTGGTACGTTTAACGAATTAACTCTGATTATCAGCATACTGGTGAATTAAATCAAGTGCGAATGGCGTCTTATACAAAAATATATACCTACAATCGCAAACATTCCACGATTTAGATTCCGATACCCGAACATCAAACTCCTCTCTTGATATTTGATTGTACTCTGCCACCTATGAAGCCAACAGATGTGCTTCATGAACATTGGTTTTATGAAGTTCCACAGCGGGTTGATGCTTTTACCCAATTTAGTTAGCTGGTTTTCTGATGTGTGGTATTCTCTCACCATACGCTTCGTCAAAATGAATTCCAATTCGGCTCATTTGGTTTCCAAAATCTTTATCAGAGAGTGCGTTCAATTCTTTAAGAACTTAATATACAGTTATTTTTGGACATATTTTAAATAAAACAAACACAAATATACGTCTTTTCAAACGATATTTGTGTTCATTTTGTATCACGAAATCTGTTTTGATTTCAGATTATGCTGAAATTAAAAAATTTCCGCGATTGTCAATCTATAATTAAAGTCTCTGATTATGAGTGGCCTCCAACTACTATTCGCATTACTTTAAGTGCAAGCACAAAGAAACGATAAAGTTGGAATATGAATGACTGACGGAGAAATTTTGTCCAGGCTGTTGGTTCCGGAGCGTATGATGAATTGCTGTAAGGAACAGTTTTATCAAATTCTGCCATAATTATAATATTTTGATGTTAGATTTACGAATTTAAATCATATACAATAGCTGATTTCCTAATTCTCCCCTTCGGGTGAGTTAGAGGGGGGGGTAATTACTCTGGTATCAACCACCATAGTGGATTCGCTTTTGCCTTGTATATAAACATGTAGTGCATTGCCCACTTGAACCAGTGTCCGGCACGTCCCATTTCGCCAACGGTGTAGTTAATATTTCTGCCCCATTTCGGGTATTTTTCCCAATCCTGAGCTATAGGAAATACGGTCATGGTAGCCGCTTTGCCTTTAGTAAGCCCGTAGCCGGCAGATATTACGCAAGCAGCGCCCATTCCGGCCATCGAAGCCCGGTGTTTGAATTCTTTCCGGCCTGTTTTTATTTGCTCTGCAATATTTTCAGCTACAATTTTTCCCATTACTCCCGAAGGCATACCCGTACGGGGTGCTGTAGCGGTGATGGGTGTGCCGTTTTTGGATGTCATCGGTTTGGAGATGGTGTGAGGTGGTGCAAATGCAATTCCGCAGGCAAACATATTGTCGTACAAGGGCGAAACATAGGTCGATGGCCAGTCGCTTGCCTTCCATTCCTCAAAGGGTTTGGGGGTGTAGTCTGCATCCACTTTCATAAATCCGTTGGGTGCAAAAACTTTAGCGGTGATATCTTCCTTGTTTTTGTCGTAAGCTTTCAATCCTACGCCTGCAAAAGCAGGAATAAGCATTGCGAAATCAAATTCAATGCTTTTCTTTTCTCCTTCCAGATTTTCATAATGTGCTACTCCGGGTTCAACTTTCTGTACGGCTGAACCGGTGATCCATTTCACACCGTATTCTTTGAATATGGATTCGGCAAAGATTTTAGTTGGTGTGGTGTATCCGCCCTGTTTCACATAAGCACCTCCCATTCCGAAATCGCCTAATTCGTACTCATTTGATATCCAGATAATTTCTGCAAAATTTTCAAGTTTTCTGCGTTTCACTTCGAATGCAATATTCAGTGAAAATTCAAAAGCAGCTCCCTGGCACGTTGCCATTCCGTTGCCTGTGCCGATTAGGAATCGTTGTTTTTCGCCTTTTTCCATTTTCGAAAAACACTTTTGGAGCTCAGTCCAAGTTTTCTCAGCATGATCATACGTGCAAACAGAGTTACTGTTTAGTTCCGGACCTAATCCTTCAGTTGCGGCAAAATTCAGTTTCGGACCGGTAGCATTAATCAGGTAATCGAATTCTACCATTTCTTCCTGATTTTTCATGTCGCCAGCCACGTACTGAATGGTTACGTACTGTTTTGGGTTAGTAGCGTCGCCTTCAGGATGAATGGAAATGGCTTTCGCCTGCTTGAAAATGATTCCCTGTTTTTTGTAAACAGGCGCTAAGGCAAAAATTACCTGCTTAGTAGTCATTCTGCCTACTCCTACCCAAATATTGGATGGTACCCACTGGTAGTTCGAATTTGGGCTTACCACCACCACTTCGTGGCGTTTACCTAGTTTTCTTTTGGCAGCCAATGCGGCTGTGTGTCCGGAAATTCCGGCACCTAAAATTAAGACTCTTGCCATAAATCATTGATTTAGAATTTACTTAATGTTTTTTTTAGTTACAAGGATTTATCCACATGCCTTTCAAATGTGTTTTTCGAAGTATGTTTTTTCTTTATGATCAGGGCAAATATGAATTTTTTAATAAGTGATAACAAAATAATTATAAAATTTCACTACTGACCGACAAAGAAATAATGCATCAAAAAGGGAAGCCATCTAAGCGATAACTTCCCTCCGATATAGTACTTTTGTTTTTCCACAAACATA
>SAAL01000222.1 GCA_009929445.1 Bacteroidia bacterium | reverse complement strand
GTGCTATTAACCAGTTAGAAACTGGCTAACAGGCGACCGTTTTGGTGTCAAGAAATTTCATGGCACCGAAGTTACCAAGAAATCATATAACCACTGGTTAGGCTTAAAAACTATGAAACATTCTTGTTATATAATTTTATTTTTTGCATTTTTCGTATTTCCATCTCAAGTTAAAGGAAATAATAAGAGCGAATCTAATGAAGAAATAGCAGAAGAAATGCTGACGTATATGGTTAGCAATAATTGCAAACATTTCGGTCGCGAAAAAATTTATGCTATAGTCCTAAAAAATATAGATTATAGTGATATTTTTTTAAAAAAAATCGAGCATTTACAAATTCAACATGAAATGCATAACAGTTTCAAAGACACTAATTATTTAAAAAATGGAAATTACACAGGAATATCAATTGCTATAAAAGAAGTTAACGAAAATTTTGCTATAGCTCGTGGAATTTGTGTCCACCTGTCACATGGATTTGGAAACTTTGCAAGTTATGAACTGGAAAAACGAAATAATTTATGGACAATAATAAAAATTTTCAATCAAGGCGAAGGGGACTAATGGTAACTGTTTAAACTCAAGTTTCGGGGTTGGCACCACCAAGGAACAATCGATGGCCAACCGGCTGAAATAATATCATTTTACGTGAAAAGCCTTTTGCTTTCTGATACATTGGGTTTGCGAAAATACTTAATGATATCAAAAAGAAAAGGCTCAAATGAACCATACCCAAAACTACCTGGAGCAACAAGAGGCAAAACGACTGCAAGACCGGATTTCTTCCTTTCTTGACGATTTCAAGGTCGGCACCCTGCTGGCTGGCAGCGGCATCCGCAAATTGCGGGGAGCAAAGCCCCTGGCGGTGTTCACCGCCATCTTTGCCTTGCCGTTTGGCGGGCTCAACTTTTCCCGGGGCATTGTCGAAAACCGGGAGCTGGGATTCCAGAAGGATACCGCCTACGAGTTCCTGAAGAATCCCCGGTATAACTGGCGGAAATTTCTGCTCGGTCTGGTCACGGTAGTAGTACGGTTCATGGACGTGCTGACCACCGAGCAGCGGGAGAAGGTGCTGATCATCGACGACAGCACCTATGACCGGTCCCGCTCCAAAGTGGTTGAGTTGCTCGCTTGGGTACACGACCACAACGCCAACCGGAGCTTCAAAGGGTTCAAGCTCATGACCCTGGGCTGGTCGGATGGAATAAGTTTCCTGCCGCTTGACTTCATCCTCTGTTCCTCGTCCAAGGCAAGCAAGCGGTTGCAGGGGGTCAGGAAAGAGATGGACAAGCGGTGCTGCGGCTACAAACGCAGAGTGGAAGCCATGGCCAAATCCACCGAGCATCTGGAAACCATGGTGAAACGGGTGCTGGCGCGGGGTATTCGGGCCGACTACCTCCTGATGGACAGTTGGTTCGCTTTCCCTGCCCTGCTTGCCACCTTGGGCAAACATCTGCCGGTGATTTGCATGGGCAAGGATATGCCCAAGGTTTTTTGCCGGCATCAGGGGGGGAACACCTGCCCTATGCGCATACCCTCGCCGACTACGAGACGCTGCGCCCCTGGAGCCTCGACAAGGCCAACATCATGCTCCGCTCTGTACAGGAGGTTGATTAAACGCTTATGTTATATCGAGAACTTTATACTAGTGCCTCGTCCGCAGAATCTGTGGGTAGCTCTTTGATAAATAGCCCCAGAACCTGAGCCCCACCGGAGGTGACGGGGTGGCACCTGCCGCCCCGTCACCCT
>SAAL01000024.1 GCA_009929445.1 Bacteroidia bacterium | reverse complement strand
TAGGAAGAGGATATAGAAAAACAGAAAACTTTAGAATTGCAATCCTGTTTTTTCATGGTAACTTAAACATGATTTCACAGGAAATCCAGTAGAACCAAATAATGAATACATTTGCGCATTTCTTATCTTTCTTTTTCCGGGGATTGAAACAGCTGTCAATCTTATTTTTTAAGCAAACAAAAGCGTTATTTGTAGTTTTGCTTTTATTTTTTGTTTTAAGTCTTTCAGCACAGGAAACAATAGTGGTAGGCCAGGTTTTCAATAAGTATGACCGAACGCCATTAGAGTCAGTGAGCGTTTTCTTCAAGGGTTCCAATATACAGACTCAAACCAACGAAGAGGGTTATTTCCTGATTCGAAACCAGGGCAATGAGTCTGTGCTTGTATTCTCACTTATTGGCTATGTAAAAGAGGAAATTAAAGTGAAACCCGGAGAAAGTGTGGGACTGGAAATGCTGCTCGAAGAAAAAGAAAATATGTTGGGAGAACTTTTTGTGAAACCCGGAGCCAATCCGGCCAATGATCTGATGAAAAACGTGCGTGAAAACCGTAAAAAAAACAATGTCAGAACAAACCTGAAAAGCAATGAGCAGAGTGTCGTATTCCTGAGTAAAAATGATTCACGATGGGAAAACAACCGGATTTTTGAACATTTCAAAACCGGCAATCTATCTCCGTCGGATTCATCGCTGCTTGTTCCGCTGTATATGGAAGAATCTGTTTACAACCAGACAGATAACAAAAAAGAACAAATCAGCAGGAACACATTCAACACATCAGAAACGGCTCAAAAAACCATTACCGGATTGCTCAAAGGAATGGACACTGATTTAAATTTTTACAACAATTCCATTTCTGTTTTGGGTAAAACAATGATAAGTCCGCTCGCCAGCATCGGAAAATCTTATTACAGATATTATCTGACTGACAGCATCAAAACAGACGCAGGAAAAGAATATTTAATGAGTTTCCGGACAAAAAACACCAAGAATCTGGCTTTCAACGGTGAAATGAGAATAGATTCGGCAACTTACGGACTTACATACATTAAAGCCGAACTGCCCAAACAGGCGAATCTGAACTACATTCATAATCTGCAAATTGATCAGAAATTCAATCCTTACCAGAACTACTGGATTCCTGATTCAGAAAAATCCTCCTGGGACATAACTTACGAACTGTTAAAGGAAAATACCGTCAAATCGCCTGAACTTCTGGTGAGGAGAAGTTCAATTTATCAGCCCGAAGGTGATGAAATCAGGATTCAAACCGATACATTCGCCAATTCGGATTACACACGCACGCAACTTGAAGCTAAAATGACTGCCATGCAGCAATCTTCGTTATATAAAACAGCCAGATACCTTGCCGATGTACTGCTTACGGGATATTTCCGGGTTGGGATTATTGATATTGGTCAGATAATTGACATTACCCGTTTAACAAAAATCGAGGGTGTCAGGGTTGGATTGCCATTCAGAACCAACGAACATCTGTGGAAGAATCTGATGCTGGGAGGGCATGCTGCTTACGGTTTTCGTGATAAAGAAATGAAATACAACGGTGAAGTTCAATGGAAATTACCGGTGCAAAGCAGCAGAATAATTCTCGGTGTCAAATACTTAAATGATTATCGGAGAATAGATTACGACTACAATAACTTTCTTTGGCGTGAAGATCCGCTTGCCACGGGCGATGAGAATTTTGTTTCCACCTTCTTTGACTTCCGGGCTCAAAACAGAATGAGCAAAAGGCATGAAATGAGCGCTTTTCTTTTCAACGACTGGACACCCGATATTGAATCGAAATGGATTTTCAGGGATGTTACCTATTTCCAAAATGAATTGTTGCCAATGATACAAAACGAGAGATCGTTTAATTCATTGCACGACCGGAATTTTTCTTTTACCACCCGTTTTTCATTCGGCGAGAAGATAATTGAAGACCATTTTCAGCGGATTTATCTTAAATCCGAAAAACCGGTTTTGTATGCCACGCTGGAGGGAGGACATTTCAAATATGGCGATGAAAAGGGAAATTATGGCCGTTTAAGCACTACTTTGCTGCATCGCGGACAGTTTGCACTTGGAGAGTGGCGATACATGATTGAAGCAGGCAAAATTCTGGGAAGCGTCCCCTATCCGCTGCTCAAGTTCATTCAGGGAAAAGAAAGCGGCGCTTACAACCGGTTTGAATTTGCCATGATGAACAACCGTGAATATATTGCCGACACTTATGGAACTCTTTTTACCGAGTTAATCACGAATGGGATAATTTTCAACAATATTCCGCTGATAAAACATTTGAATCTGAGAGAAATAGCTTCATTCAAAATGGCTTACGGCACGCTGAGCGATTCGCATGCCACACGCATGAACATACCATCACCTTCAGCCGGATTTACGCAACCATACTCCGAAGCAAGTATCGGATTTTGTAACCTTTTTGGCGTTTTATCCATCCAGTATATCAGGCGACTGTCTGATCTGAACAAAGCCAATATACAAAAAAGCGGAATTAAACTGAATGTAATGGTAACATTCTGATTGATTGAAGAATTGCAATATTTTAATGAAATGAGTACTTTTGCACAAAAAATAAAAATCAACAATGAATAGAATTAGCATTATCGGTGGCGGGAATATGGGTGGAGCCATTGCAAAAGGCTTACTCAAAAGCAACCAAATAGCTGCCAAAGATATTACCATTAGCGATATTTCTGAAAAAACGCTGAATAACTTCAGAGTGATTTCTGATGAGTGGAAATTAACTACATCCAATGAGGAAGCAATAGCAGATTCTGAAATCATTATTCTGGCAGTCAAACCTTGGCTTGTAGAAAAAATAGCCGGTGAAATCAGGGAAAAAACAGATTACAACAACCAAATCATCGTTTCAATTGCAGCCGGAGTTGAATTAAAAACCCTTCAGTCTCTTTTTTCGGAAAATGCAATTCTTTTCAGGCTAATCCCAAACACGGCCATTGAAGTAATGGAAAGCGTTTCAACAGTGACTTCGATTAATGCAAGCAAGGAACAAATTGAGAAAATCTGTTTGATATTCGAAGAAATGGGTAAGGTATTTTATGTTGAGAATGAAAAATTACTCAACGCATTCATGGCTCTCTCATCCTGTGGTATAGCCTATGCTTTCCGTTATATTCGGGCAGCCATGGAGGGCGGTGTGGAAATGGGTATTTACCCGGAAACTGCCAAAGAAGTGATTATGCAAACGCTGAAAGGTGCTGTGAAATTATTAGAAGAAAATCATTCTCATCCTGAAAATGAAATAGATAAGGTAACCACACCCGGTGGAATTACCATCAGGGGTTTGAACGAAATGGAAGCCAACGGTTTTACCAATGCCGTGATTAAAGGATTGAAAAAAAGCCTCCCATAATCCCTCCAAAGCAAGGGAATTTGGCAGGAAAGAAAAAATTTGAATATTTAACAATAACAATAATTAACAAACGAAAAAGCCTCCCTTTTGGGGAGGTTTGGAGGGGCTTTTATGATTACATCAGACCAACTAAAAGAAGTGTTGGAACGCGAGGACGCGTTGAGGAGGTATCTTTGACGTCGATGCCAAGATTATCCAGATAGAAGAAGAAGAGTTGCGCACCCAGGTGCCGGGTTTTTGGGACGATCCGAAAACTGCCGAAATTCAAATGAAAAAAGTCAAAGACCTGAAGCGGTGGGTGGAAGGTTACAGGGAAGTAAAAGCTGCCGCAGATGAGCTCCAGCTGGCTTTTGATTTTTACAGAGAAGAAGCTGTGACCGAAGAGGAGGTTGATAAAGCATATGCACATGTGATGGAATTGCTTGAAACCATCGAAATGAAAAATATGCTCTCCAACGAAGAAGACCAACTCGGAGCCGTTATTAAAATCGTTGCCGGAGCGGGTGGAACCGAAGCCCAGGACTGGGCGGATATGCTTTTCCGTATGTATCAGCGCTATTGTGAGCGACAGGGATACAAAACTGAGGTAACCAACTATCAGCAGGGCGATGAAGCCGGTATCAAAACTGTAACACTGCAAACAGAAAGCGAAATGGCTTACGGATATCTGAAAAGCGAAAACGGCGTACACCGGCTTGTACGGGTTTCGCCTTTCAACGCGCAGGGGAAACGGATGACTTCGTTTGCGTCCGTGTTTGTATCGCCGTTGGTGGACGATACTATTTCCATCGAAGTGAATCCGGCAAACCTGAGCTGGGATACATTCCGTTCGAGTGGCGCCGGCGGTCAAAATGTAAATAAAGTGGAAACAGGAGTTCGACTGCACTACAAATACATCGACGACCGGAACGGCGAAGAAAAGGAGATTGTGATTGAAAACACCGAAAGCCGTTCACAGACCGGTAACCGTGAAAATGCACTACGCCTTCTCCGTTCTCAGCTTTACGAGTTAGAACTTGAAAAACGGCGGGAAGCCCAGGCTAAAGTGGAAGCAGGAAAGAAAAAAATCGAATGGGGATCTCAAATCCGCAGCTATGTATTCGACGACCGCCGGGTAAAAGATCACCGAACCAACTACCAGACTTCGGATGTAAACGGTGTGATGGATGGTAAAATCGAAGAATTTATCAAAGCCTACCTGATGGAATTCGGACAGGAAGTGAAAGAACAATGAGCAGGTGTATAATAAGTTACACCTGCTACATTTCTTTCAGATATATGATTTCATCGTACTCTTGGTAGTAAAGTTCCATTTCGTTTTGAGGTTTGTGATTCAGCTGTATCCTGCGCCAAACTACGCGGAATCGCTTATTCAAAAACAAGGGATTTGGATTTTTTCCTCCGTTTTCAATGGTTGGTTGCATGGATTTTACTGTAAGCGGGACCTTAGTATCATTGCCGCTAAAAGCAATTTCATCTCCGGTTTCGTTTTTGAAAATATATAGTGCAGCATCTCCCATTCTGAAATCTGCATAAGTGAGAATAGCAGTTCTAACATCTCCAATCATTTTGTAACCAGTTTGCAGAGGCTTGTTTCGTAAGGCATCCAGCGTGAGCGCCAATGTGTCAATCGGTGCAAGTTGAACAACGCTGTCAGTTTCCGGGATTGTTTCGCTGTTGTTTTTTCCGGCATGATGATTACAAGAGAGAACACCTGCGAATAACAAGAGAAGAAAGCAGGACCTTTTCATGTGTTTATTTTTTTTTATTAAGGACACATGCCTGACTGCTACAGGTAGGGAACATGCCTCCCGATAGCTATCGGGACATTTACTTCCCGAAATACCTGGGGACAAGTTGTGTGTCAAGTGTAGCTTTTAATGGCTGTTTCATCATTTTATTTGTTATCGTTTTAAGTGTTTTAGCCCTTCTCTGAGTCAAAAGGCTCTTTCCTTTTCACAGAAATAATACAAAAACAGGATTGTGATTGGAGAAATCATAAATCCGGCCAGTAAATAAACAAAGGGAATACCGGCTACCAATTCAACTGCTCTGAGTACAACTTCGTGAATATCAATCACAAACAATGAAATAACAGTGCCTATCAACGCAAATACAGGCACAATCCAGTTTGTTTTTCTTTTTTTCCCGGGCAACCGGCGTATTACTAAATCTGAAAAACCATTATCAGGAATCTCTTCCCTGTTTTTTCCGAAAAAATCTCTCATCAGCACATCTTCCTTATTTTCCATATCCCTGATGTATTAAAAAGTTACTTATTTTTTCCTTACCTTTCAATATGTGGGTTTTGACAGTCCCCAATGGTAATTTCATAATGCCCGCAATTTCATTATGGGTCATTTCTTCCATGTAGCAAAGCAGGATAGCTGCTTTTTCTTCTTTTCTGAGAAGTTGTAAAGCGGTGTAAATATCGGATTTTTCTGCCGAAAATTCAATACTTACGGATGTTTTTTTATCAATTTCAGGTTCGTTCAGATCTTCGTATCTTTTGTTTGACCTTACTGAATCATAGTATGTATTGTAAGCAATACGGTAAAGCCAGGTGGAAAATGCTGAAACGCCCTGGAATGAGCGGATATTAAGGTATGCTTTGATAAACGTTTCCTGTGCCAAATCATCAGATAAAGCTGAGTCGCCCAGGGTTAGGTTCAGCAAAAACCTTCTCAAGGGCGACTGATACTTGCATACCAGGCGGTCAAACGCACGGCGGTCGTCACGGACGACCACCTGCGCTATCCAAAGCAAATCTTCTGCCTTATTATTCATTTATGGCCGATGATCCTGAATTATCTTTTGGTTTTTCAATCAGATATGCAATCAAAATTCCCAATCCGATGAAGCCGGGTATCATTCCAAATAACAATCCATTGTGATTTGTAATAATTCCAACAATGACAAGCGCTACACCTATTCCGAGCCATACCAGTCCGTTTTGCAGTCTTGATACCTTTTTTTCAGGTTCTTCAAAAATCTTCTCGGGTAGCGGCTGACCCATTTCGATGGATTTCAGATAAAGATCGTAACGGGCTTTTTCCCTTTCCTTTTTGGCTCTGCTGGTAAAGAAAACAATGAAAACCACCATTACAAAAGGTGCAGTGGATATGAGCACCAGTGCCCACATTGGCATGGGTATTTCATTGCTCTCCCTGCGTCTTTCGTTGTCCAGTCGTTGTTTTTCTATTTCGAGTAACTGATCGGGATTAAGCTTCTGCAATAGAATGGCTTCACGTGTATTCTCACTGGTAGCTGCGTACTTTTCGATAACACTGTCGGGAATTGTAACCTGAGTGGTATCTGCTTGAACCTGTGCACTTGCTCCTATCCACAGGATCATTCCTACTAATAAAAATCCAAAACGTTTCATTTTCTGTAAAATTTTAATTGGTTTGTAAATATAATCTTTGTTTATGAATTAGACGTAACGAATACTTTGTTTGGATTTAAATTTTTCGGATTTTTTTATAAAACATTCCGTTGTCAAAATATTCCTACCTGTTTTGAAATCTGTTTGTCAATTATTATGGATAAATCAATTACTTACAAGATCCATCAGATTAAGCTCTATTCAGCAACTAATTAATCAATTAAAATATAGTTACTAAATTTCTTCATATTTTTTAAATTTAATGTTCTGTAATACCACACAGTATCACCAGCACCAACTATACTCGTGTAAACATTCTATCTCATCATTACATGAGCAAGTTTCATGCGCTAAAGGCCGATTTTAAAATTGCATTTTATTAACAATAAAAACAAATAACTACGGATTGTATATTAAATATATTTATTAATAGCCCTGTAAATATAAATAAATGAGCGAATTAGGTTCAAAACATCAATAGTTAAATAACATTAATTCTCAAAGAATATTTAGTCAGTTTATTGTGAAAACTCAAATTGATTTATATATTTGCATCGTGATTTTTTTCATAGTATTAGATTTAAGGTTAAAGGATTGGTAGTCAGGCGTGGCTACCTTTTCTTGTTTTTAAATCACATCGACCTCCATTTTCTCTCCGTCTCCTTTACCATTACAGTTAACCATCCTTAAATTCATGTAAATAACCACTTATTTTTGAACCAAATATGAATTTCATCTGTTTTTCGGATTATCAATAAGCAATATGGAAACGAAAAAATTTGATGTAACCGGCATGACCTGTTCGGCATGTGTGGCTCATGTTGAAAAAAGTGTTCGGAAGCTGAATGGAGTGGAAGACGTAACTGTGAATCTGCTAACCAACAGCATGTCTGTAAATTACGATCAAAACTCACTTTCTGCTCTCAATATTATTGAATCGGTTCAGGATGCAGGGTACGATGCTTATTTGAAGGCCGAGACTCCTTCAGACAACGATTTGAAGGTTAATCATGCAGAGAATGAACAACTTGCAATGAAAAAAAGAGTTGTACTGTCATTTATCTTTCTTATACCCTTGCTTTATATATCCATGGGCAACATGCTCCATTTTCCATTACCTGCATTTCTTGCAGGCGAAAAAAGCGCTCTCAGTTTTGCACTTACTCAACTTCTGCTTACTGTACCTGTGTATATAATCAACCGTAAATTTTTCTCCAATGGCTTTCGTTCGTTGTGGAAACTGGCTCCTACCATGGATACACTCGTAGCAATAGGTTCTTCAGCAGCATTGCTCTACGGGATTTTTGCGGTTTTCCGGATTTTTAATGCTTCTCTCAACAACGATTCGGGCATCATTCATCATTATTTGCATGATTTATTTTTTGAATCGGGTGCTACCATTCTTACGCTGATTACTCTCGGAAAATACTTCGAAGCCCGTTCAAAACGCCAGACTTCGGATGCACTTACAAAACTGATAAATTCAGCTCCTCAGACTGCCAGCGTCATTCGCGATAAAAAGGAGATTGAAATTCCGGTTGAGGAAGTTGTAGCCGGCGACCTGATAAGCATCCGTCCGGGCGAGAAAATTCCGGTTGATGGCATTGTGGAAAGCGGTTTCAGTTCTGTTGACGAATCGGCACTTACGGGCGAAAGCATACCCGTTTTCAAACAGACAGGTGATAAGGTGATTTCTGCAAGCATCAATAAAAACGGATTTCTCACCTTTCGTGCCACAAAAGTGGGCAATGACACTACGCTTTCGCAAATCATCCATCTGCTCGAAGAGGCGTCTGCCTCCAAAGCTCCCATCTCCAAACTTGCAGATCGAATTAGCGGTGTATTTGTGCCCGTAGTTATAGTCATTGCGGTTTTAGCTACCTTTTTTTGGTTGATTTCAGGTTATTCTGCAGAATTTGCATTATCCATCGGTATATCCGTTTTGATTATTTCATGTCCGTGTGCTCTGGGTCTGGCTACTCCCGTGGCCATTATGGTTGGCACTGGCAAAGGCGCAGAGCATGGCATTCTTTTCAAATCGGCCGAAGCACTCGAAACTGGTGATAAAATCAACACCATCGTATTTGATAAAACCGGAACCATCACCGAGGGAAAGCCAGAGGTTACCGACATTGAGTCCATTCATTATATGGATGAAAAAGAATTGTTGAGAATTTGTGCCTCTCTGGAGAAATATTCCGAACATCCCATTTCTGCAGCCATTACCCGAAAAGCCGAAGATGAAAAGCTGGATTTGTATCCGGTGACTGAGTTCACCAGTATTCCCGGTAAAGGGATTTCGGGAATCATTAATGGTGAATTTTACAAAGTGGGCAACAAGGCATTTATTTCAGAAAGCATTGACATTGAAGAGGTTGAAGATTTTTTATTCCAGCTGTTGCAGCAAGGGAAAACAGCTCTTTTCGTTGCCGATGATGAAAACGTGCTCGGTATAATCGGAGTAGCCGACGTATTGAAACCTACAAGCCGGGAAGCGGTTGAAATGCTCAAATCAATGAACATGTACACCGTATTGCTTACGGGCGATAATCAGCGTACCGCTTTTGCCATTCAGGATAAAATAGGTTTCGACAGCGTGATAGCCGAAGTAATGCCACAGGACAAAGACAAGATTATTCAAAATCTGCAGGCAGAAGGTAAAAAAGTGGCCATGGTGGGCGATGGAATTAACGATGCTCCGGCTCTCGCCAGGTCGGATTTGGGATTTGCTATCGGCTCGGGCACAGATGTAGCCATAGAAGCGGCAGATGTAGTTCTTATAAAAAACGACCTGGTGGATGTGGTTACCGGAATTCGATTGAGTAAATCAGTAATCCGAAATATCAAAGAAAATCTGTTTTGGGCGTTTTTTTACAATATACTGGGTATTCCGCTGGCTGCAGGTGTGTTTTATTTATCGTTAGGATGGAAACTCAGCCCTATGTTTGCTGCAGCAGCCATGAGCCTGAGTTCTATTACAGTGGTAACCAATGCCTTAAGATTGAAGAACTTTAAACCGACAAAATCAAAAAAATAAAAAATATTACAAATCGAAAAAAACGTACCAACCAATAAAAAACAAATTATGGAAAAAACAGCAATTATCAGAGGAATGAGCTGCTCACACTGTGCAGCCAGAGTATCAAAAGCATTGAATAAAATAGATGGAGTAGAAGCAATAGTAGATTTGAAAAGCAGAACAGCCAGGATTAATCTCACAAAAGAAGTCACCGATGACGTAATTAAAAATGCCGTTGACGATGTCGGATACGAAGTAACTCAAATTACCGCATTTTCTGAAAAATAATCGTAATTTACAAACATTTATCCGTTTATATTTTCATAAAAAACAAAAATAATTCACTGAAAATTTGGCTTATACCTGTTTGTTTTTGTTATTTTGCACCCAACTTGAAAAATAAACGTAATTATGTCAAAAAATTTAGTCATTGTTGAGTCACCTGCCAAAGCAAAAACCATCGGAAAGTTTCTTGGAAACGAATTCGAAGTGATGTCGAGTATGGGACATATCCGCGATTTGTCGGAAAAAGGTTTGGGAATCGATTTTGAGAATAATTACGCGCCGCAGTACGAGGTCTCGGCCGACAAGAAAAAAATTGTTTCGGAACTGAAAAAAGCGGCAAAAAGCTCCGAAACAGTTTGGCTGGCATCCGATGAAGACCGCGAGGGAGAAGCCATTGCATGGCATCTGGCAGAAGAATTGAAATTAAAGAAAGAAAACACCAGGCGCATTGTTTTTCATGAAATAACAAAAGATGCCATACTTCACGCCGTTGAAAATCCGCGCGAAATTGACATCAATCTGGTGGATGCACAGCAGGCACGGCGCGTACTGGACCGCATTGTGGGTTTCGAACTTTCACCGGTTCTGTGGAGAAAAGTACGCCCGTCACTTTCGGCGGGGCGTGTACAGTCGGTTGCTGTTCGTCTGATTGTGGAACGCGAACGTGAAATCAACAATTTCAACCCTGAAGCATCCTACAGAGTATCAGCACTTTTCATTTCCAAAGATGCTGCCGGTACTAAAGTTGAGCTCAAGGCTGAATTATCACAGCGGTTCAAAACCAAAGAAGAAGCACTCGCATTTCTCGAACTATGCAAAAGTGCCAAATTCACGGTGGACAGCATCGAGAAAAAACCACTGAAAAAATCTCCGGCACCTCCGTTCACCACCTCTACCCTGCAGCAGGAAGCATCGCGGAAATTAGGTTTCTCGGTAACTCAAACCATGGTGGTAGCGCAAAAACTCTACGAATCCGGTAAAATCACCTACATGCGTACCGACTCTGTCAATCTGTCGGCGCTGGCTATCGGCACTGCCAAGCAGGAAATCATTCAAATGGCTGGTGAAAAATACGTGAAAATCCGTCAGTTCTCCACCAAAACAAAAGGTGCTCAGGAAGCCCACGAAGCTATCAGACCTACCTACATAAGCAGTCATACCATCGAAGGAACGGCGCAGGAAAAGCGCCTGTACGACCTGATTTGGAAACGCACCATCGCTTCTCAAATGGCCGATGCCGAACTGGAAAAGACAAACATATACATCAATATCTCGGGCAGCAATCATCAATTCATCGCTTCGGGCGAAGTGATTATTTTTGACGGTTTCCTGAAAGTCTATCTCGAATCGACTGATGATGAGCCGGATGCGGAAACAAGCGGCATTTTACCCACGATGAAAAAAGGTGAATCACTCACTTCCAATGAAATTCTGGCTCAGGAACGATTCACCCAGCGCCCGCCCAGATACACCGAAGCAAGTCTGGTACGCAAACTCGAGGAACTTGGCATTGGGCGTCCGTCCACTTACGCACCGACCATTTCGACCATACAAAACAGGAATTACGTAGAGAAAGGCGACCGGCAGGCAATAAAAAGAGATTTCAACGTGCTAAAACTAAAAGATGGTAAAATTTCAGATAAAATAAAATCCGAAAATACCGGCGCAGAGAAATCAAAACTTTTTCCTACGGATATTGGCCTGGTAGTCAATGACTTTCTGTTCGAATATTTTCCGAATATCATGGATTATAATTTCACGGCCAATGTAGAAAAAGAATTTGACCACATAGCCGAAGGAAAAGTAAAATGGACAAAATCCATTGATAATTTCTACAAAAAATTTCATCCGGTAGTGGAAAGCACCCTTAAAAACTCTGAACGTCAGGTTGGAGAACGTATTTTGGGTATCGATCCGAAATCCGGCAGACAGATAGCCGTAAAAATCGGCAAATTCGGACCGATAGCCCAAATCGGCAAGTCGGAAGAAGAAGAAAAACCGGTTTTCGCCTCGCTGCACAGAAATCAGTCCATCGAAAGTATAACTCTCGAAGAAGCACTCGAACTTTTCAAACTTCCACGTGAAATAGGTGAATTTGAAAATAAGGAAATGATTGCCGCTATAGGCCGTTTCGGACCATATATCCGCCACGACGGTAAGTTTTACTCGCTTCCGAAAACCGACGATCCGCTGGAAATTTCGGCCGAAAGAGCCGTTGAAATCATCGAAGCCAAACGTGAGAGCGACAAAAACAAAGTGATTCACATTTTTGGTCAGAACGGCGAGATACAGGTCCTGAACGGAAGATTCGGCGCATACATTGCTTTTGAAAAAAACAATTATAAAATACCGAAAAATACCGATGTTGCTACTCTGACCGAAGAACAATGTCGCGAAATCATTACTTCGCAGGCCGACACGGTTGGAAAAAAGAAAAAACCATTTGCGGGAAGAAGAAAAAAAGCCCAGTAACATACTCTGATCGGGTGTTTCCATTCATTTTATTTTAACTCGCTGAAAATCTGATTAATGCATAAACCTAAAAAAAAGATTTATCAATTATGAAACGATTTTTTTTCATTTTCACAATACTGCTTCCCCTGTCTGGCATGGCACAAACCATTACCGAAGGTCAGTCAACGCTCATCTATTCGCTGCCGAAAACAGAATTTGTAATCAACGCAACGGTGGAAATAGTGACGGAAATTCCGGGAAAATTTTACCAGTATTCCGAACGATTTCTGGCTACTTCGGATGTAATTACGGCAGAGAAAAAATACTACCGGCTGAAAAAAATTTCGATGGACACCCGCACAGTATCCGATGCTGAAAGAACTTTCACCATTATTCCATCCAAAAAATCACTCGCAAACCAGCTAACAGTAAACGACGAAGGAATTTTATGCGGCATAAATGTTGCTCCCGCCAAACAGGTAAAAGAGATACGAGTGGAAAGAATTGAGCAAAAAGAAGATCTTGAAAGTGCAAAATTGCTTCCGCTGAGCGAAGAATACATGCTGGCCGGCTCTGTAGCAAAAATGGCCGAAGGAGCAGCAAAACACATTTACCGGATTCGCGAAAACCGGATGGATCTGCTCTCGGGCGATGTTGATAACATGCCTACTGACGGTGCTTCGCTCAAAGCCATGATTGCCGAAATGGAGGCGCAGGAAAAAGAACTCACCGAACTTTTTACTGGAAAAACTACTGTACAAACACTGACACAAACCGTTGTATACACTCCTGATTCAGCAGTTGATGATAAAATTGTATTCCGGTTTTCGTCAATGCAAGGTGTTGTTGACGCTGATGATTTGAGCGGAGTGCCTTATTATCTGAATATTAAATACAATCCGATTAAAATCGAAACTCCTGAAAAACCTGCTAAAAAGAAAGATATTGAAGTATTTACAGTAATTCCAGTAACTGCTGATGTGAAATTTGATGATGGAAACAAAATATTGTACGAAAATAAACTGACTTTGCCGCAATTGGGTATTTTGGTTCCAATTCCGTTTGAAACGATGGATAAATACAGCAAAGCATACGTAAGCCCCGAAACAGGAAGACTATTATCTGTAGAGCAATTACCGAAAAAATAATTAAGTAAACTCCAATTAAAATCTCTTTTTCACCATTACTTTCAATCCTTCCTGCATCATTTTAATATGAATTTTATCACCAAGTTCGTATGGATCACCGTCCAGGTGAAAAAGCCCCGGTTTATTTCTGTATAGCGTAATTTCTTCTGTTCGGAGTGTAGTAACTAAAAGGTCCTTTTGGATAGTTTTGGTAAAAAGCTGAAATGCAATGGTTGGAATAGCGATAATCGGCACATTCGTAATCACTGAAATATCAATCATTCCATCCTGAATACTGGCATTCGGAGCAATATAAGCGTTGTAACCCCACTGTGAAGCATTGGCAAACGTTATCACAAAAGCATTTCCCTTCAAATCAATATCTTCGCCCACTAACCGGTAAGGCTGAGGCTCATAATTAAAATATCCGGTTACCATTTTCTCAATGTAGCCCATCCAGCCACGTTTCGTTCCTTTGGAGAAAAGTTCGCTCACGTAAGCATCAAATCCAAATCCACAAGTGCAGAAAAATGTTTTTTCGTCGTTTACCAGCCCGTAATCCATTTTTATAGCTTCCGCAAAGTTCAGATGCTCAATGGCTTGCTTAATGTTCAGCGGAATTTTCAAGTGTCGTGCCAATCCATTCCCTGAACCTGTGGAAATAACTCCCAGCGCCGTATCGGTATTGATTAATGCACCCGCCACTTCATTCACAGTACCATCACCGCCAACTGCCACAACAACATCAAAACCTTCATCTGCAAATTGCCTGGAAAGCTCTCTGCCATGCCCTTTACGCTCGGTATTCATAATTCGGCACTCGTTGAAATGAGAAAAATCCAGATTATCCCGAATAAGTTCAGTTACATTCCACCTGGAAGTTGTGCCGGAAACCGGATTTACAATAAAAGCTATATTTTTTTTCATCAACGTATCGGTTATGAATGCGAATGTAGTATTAATTTTCAGAAAAATAAAATTAAATTTCTCAAAGTAGAAACATTGAATGCAAGTGGTTTGTTGTATATTTGAAAATATTTTAAAAAATTCACTCCATGAGAAAAAGAAGGAAAGAACAGGGAAGCACCCGTTTACGAAAAAATGACCTGTTGAGAAATATCACCGCCATTTTCACCGACAATCCGCAAAAAACATACAATTACAAACAAATCTCCAACCAGATGGAGATTACATCCGATTCACAGCGCGCTTTTATCAACGAACTGCTTTACCAACTTCGCGATGAAGACCTGCTGACTGAGATTTCACGCGGAAAATTCAAGCTAAATTCACGCAGAGGTTACATTATCGGCCGCTTTGACCGTCAGGGAGTGAAATCATTCCTCATTCCGGACGACGGCGGCGAACCTGTTTTCATCCCCGAACGTAAAACAGGCACAGCCATGCTCAACGATAAGGTGAAGGTATTCATGTACGCCCACAGGAAAGGTAAAGAACCTGAAGGTGAAGTGGTTGAGATCCTTCAGCGCTCACAGGACACCTTTGTGGGAATCCTTGAAGTATCGGATAACTTCGCATTCCTCAACGTACAAAGCAAAGTGCTCAATAGCGATATACTCATTCCAAAAAACAAGCTGAAAGACGGAAAAACCGGACAAAAAGCCCTCGTGAAAATCATTGAATGGAAACACACGATGAAAAGCCCCGTGGGCGAGGTCATTGATATTTTTGGTGATAAAGGCGATAACGATGCTGAAATGCATGCTATACTGGCTGAATATGGTTTGCCTTACAAATATCCGGAAAATGTAGAAGCGGAAGCTGCAAAAATTGACTCTGGCATTACGCCACAGGAAATTTCGAAACGACTGGATATGCGCGACGTCACCACTTTCACCATCGATCCAGCCGATGCAAAAGACTTTGACGATGCACTTTCAATCCGGAAACTCGAAAACGGGCTTTGGGAAGTGGGCGTGCATATAGCAGATGTGACACATTACGTTCGGCCCGGAACAATCATAGACAAAGAAGGACGCGAACGTGCCACTTCGGTATATCTGGTTGACCGCACAGTGCCAATGCTGCCCGAGCACCTCTCCAACGGCATCTGTTCGCTCAGACCTGATGAAGAAAAACTAACATATTCTGTCGTTTTTCAACTGAATGAGTACGCCGAGGTTAAATCATACCAGATAGTGAAAACTGTAATCCGAAGTAACAGGCGTTTTACGTACGAGGAAGCTCAAAACATCATCGAAACCGGCATGGGTGATTACAAAGATGAAATGCTGAAATTGAATGAACTGGCAAAGATATTGCGTGAAAAACGTTTCAGGAGCGGAGCCATTGCTTTTGACCGTGAAGAAGTTCGATTCGAAATTGATGAAAAAGGAAAACCGCTCAGCGTATATTTCAAGGTTCAGAAAGATTCCAACAAACTAATTGAGGAATTTATGCTTCTGGCAAACAAAACAGTAGCAACACACATCGGTAAACCGGGCAAAGGACAGAAAGCCAAAACTTTTGTCTATCGGATTCACGACACTCCCGATCCTGAAAAACTTGAAAATTTCTCAGCTTTTATCCGGAAATTTGGCTACAACCTCAAGTCGACCGGAAAAAAGACTCAGATTTCATCGGCAATAAACAAACTGCTGGACGATGTGATGGGTAAAAAAGAACAAAATCTGATTGAGACACTGGCAGTAAGGTCCATGGCAAAAGCTATTTATTCCACCCAGAACATTGGTCATTACGGACTGGCGTTCGATTACTACTCGCATTTCACTTCGCCCATCCGCCGCTATCCGGATATGATGGCTCACCGCTTGCTCGAGCACTACCTGAACGGAGGCAAAAGCGTGAATGAAAAAGATACCGAAGAGCTCTGCGAACACTGCTCCAACCGCGAGCAGGTAGCCGCCAATGCTGAGCGTGCATCTGTAAAATACAAACAGGTGGAATTTATGGCAGAGCACCTCGGGCAAACTTTCGATGGGGTGATTTCAGGCATTACCGAATGGGGAATCTACGTGGAACTGGCTGAAAACAAGTGCGAAGGCATGATACCAATCCGGGATCTGGATGACGACTACTACGTAATGGATGAAAAAAATTACTGCCTCATAGGCCGCCGATACCACAAAAAGTACCAGCTTGGTGATGAACTGACGGTGAAAGTTGCCAAAGCAAATCTGGACAAAAAACAGCTTGATTTTGTTCTGGCATAAAAAATTTCCGTTTTTCATTTGATAAATTAAATTTTTGCCTTATCTTTGCAGTCCTAAATTATTAGGAATTGGCCCCGTGGCTCAACTGAATAGAGTATCTGACTACGGATCAGAAGGTTACAGGTTTGAATCCTGTCGGGGTCACTTAAATAAAACCTAAATAACTATTATACAGTTATTTAGGTTTTTTGTTTTATCTGCTTGCATAATTTTTACATACATTTACATACATTCTGACAACGACAATTTATCCTTACCATTCTTTCGGAAACTAATTCAAACAAATAAAATCCCCTCCTTTCAGAATCTGATTTATTATTCATTTCAATAGAATTTTCCACGAAAAAAACTTTTCTGATGCTTTTTCAACTGATAATTTCTATATTTGTGTAAATATTTAACCGTTACAGCCATGAAAACCGTAATCCTTACATCGTGCAACAATGCTGTGGAAGCCAGTCTGATACAGGGTAATCTGGCAAATGAAGGCATTGAAAGTTTCATTTCCAACGAGAACTACACATCGCTTTATCCGAATATGAACGGAGCAATGGGAAGCGGCATTCAGATTTTTGTAAACGAGGAAGATGCTGAAAGGGCGCTGATTGTGATCAACAAGAGCGACCAAAGCATACACTGCCTGAATTGCCATTCGAAGAATGTAAAACTTAAGGGTGGAAAAAACATCCTGAAAGTTGTCGGAATAATGATAATGAGCTTATTTTCCTCCAAAGCCTCCGGAAATAGCAAATCAAAATATCACTGTAACGATTGCGGAAGTGATTTTGAAGTATAAAATCTCCTGATTCTGCACAGAACTTATCGAAAGAAAACCGCTGAAAATTAACTAATTTTCAGCGGTTTATTTATCTGTGTAAATCTGTCTAATCTGTGTTATCAGTGTTCTGTTACATTCTATATGTATCCAGATTCTCGGGATTGAACTGTTTGATAAACGTGGCGTTTTTACGAACTTCCACTTCGGCGTAATTCAGATACACTTCGGCCGATTTGCGGAACATGTCTTTATCATCGCGGCTGGCATCCAGAATCAGCAGATAACACATGATGATGTGTCCGGCCATTTCTACAAGGCGGCGAGCCTGAAAGTCCAGATAATCCTGGTTTTTCAGTTCATCAACACGGGCTACAGCAGTTTCGAGCAGATTAGTCATGCTCATCAGGCGCTTACGCATATTCTGAAATTCCGGCTTAATCGACATTTGCTCGTATTCACGAATTTTTTTCAGGTAAGCTCCGGTAGTTACATAGCGTATAGCAGCCACCACCTGCAACTGTGAAGTACCTTCGTAAATAGTCAGGATACGTGCATCACGGTAAATGCGTTCGCAGGCATAATCTTTCATAAAACCTGAACCTCCGTGAACCTGAATACTGTCATAAGCATTCTGGTTAGCAAATTCACTGGCAAACATTTTCAGAACGGGAGTAAAAGCATCTGCCAGACGCATATATTCTTTGTATTCGGCTTTTTCTTCTGGAGTAAGTTTTCTTTCCTGCTCTATTCCTTCATACGCCTTGTACAAATCTACAAAACGGGCGGTTTCATATAACAATGCCCGAGTAGCATCGAGTTTTGCTTTCATCACAGACAGCATTTCGAATAGTGCCGGAAATTCGATGATGGCTTTACCGAATTGCTTACGGTCATTGGCATAGTTAATGGCTTCCTGGTAGGCAGCTTCTGATACGCCGACAGATTGAGCACCAACACCCAAGCGTGCACCATTCATCAACGACATCACGTATTTAATCAATCCCATACGCCGTGTACCTATTAATTTTGCCGGTGTGTTGGTAAATACAAGTTCGCAGGTGGGAGAGCCTTTGATACCCAGTTTGTTTTCGATACGGCGTACTTTGATGGTGTGGTCAAACTGATTGTCGGCCACAAAATACGATAATCCACGGGCATCCTGCGTGCCTTCTTCCGAACGGGCAAGTACGAGTTTTATCTGCGCATCTCCGTTGGTGATGAAACGTTTTACTCCGTTCAGGTACCATTTCCCGTCTTTTTCGGTAGCTTTGAGTTGCACGGCCTGGAGGTCAGACCCTGCATCAGGCTCTGTGAGATCCATGGAGCAGGTTTCACCCAATGTTACGCGAGGCAGGAATTCAGCTTTCACATCCTGGTCGCCAAATTCGCAAATGGTTTCTGCACAGTCCTGCAAGCCCCAGATATTGGCAAAGCCTGCATCACCGCGAGAAACAATTTCGCCGCTCATGACATAAGGTGTCATGGCGAAATTCAGTCCGCCAAATTCACGTGGCAACGACATGCCGTAAACGCCTGCCTGAACAAGCGCTTCGTGATTTTCCTGCGTGCCTCTGGCGTATTTCACGCGGCTGCTGATTACCTGCGGTCCTTCCTTATCCACACTTTCGGCATTGGCAGCAATAGTTTCGCCGCTTATTTCGCCGATGATTTCGAGTACTTTGTCGTAGTTGTCAATCGCATCTTCAAAATCCTGAGGTGCGAAGTCGTATTTTTCTTTTTCCGAAAAATTTCGTTCACGAAGTGAAACGATTTTCTGCATCAACGGATGCGAAAGCTGAAATTTCAGCGCCGGATTGTCTGTGTAAAAGTTCATAATATGTAAGCCCCCTCAATCCCCCAAAGGGGACTTAATGAGCAGAAATTAGTTGGATTTATTTAATTTCAAATTATTCAATTTCTATTATAAAAAAAACTTTGTTTTCACCTATCTAACAAAAGTCTCCCCTTCGGTGTCCCGATAGCTATCGGGATAGAGGGGCTTTTACTTGCTATTCTTTTTATAATATTTTATCATTTTGGGCACCACTTCTTCCACGTTGCCGGTGATTACGTAATCGGCTATGGCATTGATTGGAGCGTACGGATCGTTGTTGATTGCAATGATCATGGAGCTTTCCTGCATGCCGGCAATGTGCTGAATCTGTCCGGAAATTCCACAGGCGATGTACAGCTTGGGACGAACAGTAACACCAGTTTGTCCAATCTGCCGCTCATGCTCTGCAAAACCTGCATCCACTGCTGCTCGCGAAGCACCTACTTCGCCGCCCAGCGTATCCGCCAGGTCGTAAAGAAGTTTGAAATTTTCAGCACTTCCCATTCCGTAGCCGCCCGCCACGATGATGGCCGATCCTTTGATGTTCAGCTTCGATTTTTCCATGTGGCGTTCGATCACTTCAATCACAAAATCTTCATCGGAAACGTATTTTGAAACGTCCAGTTTCTTTACTGTTCCCTTGTACTTCGGATCACGGATTTCTTTTTTCATCACACCTTCGCGCACGGTGGCCATCTGCGGACGGCAATCCGGGTTTACGATAGTTGCCACGATGTTTCCACCGAATGCCGGCCTGATCTGATAAAGCAGATTTTCGTATTTTTTTCCGGCTTTTTTGTCTTCGTAAGTTCCGATTTCGAGGGCAGTACAGTCGGCAGTAAGCCCACTGTAGAGAGCTGATGAAACTCGCGGACCCAAGTCACGACCCACCGAGGTGGCGCCCATAAAGGCGATTTGGGGCTTTTCTTCTTTGAAAAGATTTACCAGAACGGATGTATGTGGCAGTGTGGTGTAGGGTGACAAACGTTTATCATCAGCCAGATACAGCACATCTACTCCGTATGGAAATACCTGTTCGGCAATTTTATCCAGTTGATAACTGATTGCTACGGCTTCCAGTCTGCACTTCAACTGGTCAGCCAGTGAACGACCTTTGGTAAGAAGTTCCAGACTCACATCACTTACGATGCCGTCTTCAATTTCAAGATATACTATTAAATTATTCATATTCTTTTTAATTTGCCAATTTATTAATATGCCAAAGTGCCAATATAAATGCTAATTGTTCTATTGCCAACTAATACCATTGGCATATTGGCACATTTTTTCATTTGCATACTAGCCTATTGTATGGTTAGCAATTAGTTCTTTCATCATTTCTTCAATCTGTTCATCATCGGCTGTGAGCTTTTTGCTTTCCTTGGCAGTAAACACCACACTCTCAATCGCTTTTACTTTGGTAGGTGAACCAGAGAGGCCGAGCCATTTCGGATCGTGTTCCACATCGCTGGCTCCCCATTCTGTAATATTCAGATAGGAGTGATTGTCGTAAAATTCGGTATAATCCGTACCGCTTTCCTGACGTTCTGACTGGGTCTTGGCGTATTTGTATTTCATCAACCTTTTAGCATTGCGCGGGCGGCAGGGTGCGGCCGATCCGTTGACGGTAACAACAATGGGCAGCTGACCGCGGAGCACTTCTACACCACGTTCTAAACGGCGTTTTACGGTAATAGTTTTCTCAGATACGTCAAGAATTTCTTCAGCATAGGTTATCTGCGGAAAACCGAGTTTCTCAGCCACCTGCGGACCGGTTTGAGCCGTATCCCCATCAATAGCCTGACGTCCGCAAATAATCATATCCACTTTTCCCATTTTTCGAATGGCACATGAAAGTGCGTAAGATGTTGCCAGACTGTCGGATCCGGCAAATTCGCGTCCGCTAAGTAAATAACCCTTGTCGGCTCCGCGGTAAAGTCCTTCGCGCAGAACCTCGGCAGCCCGCACCGGACCCATCGAGAGAAGGCTTACTGTGGTACCCGGATTTTTGTCTTTGATACGAAGCGCCTGCTCCAACGCATTGAGGTCTTCCGGATTGAAGATAGCAGCAAGTGCAGCACGATTGACTGTGCCATCAGCCTTCATCGCGTCTTTCCCAACATTGTGTGTGTCGGGTACTTGCTTGGCAAGAACAATGATATTAAAACCCATATTCTTTTGTTTTATAAATAGATATAATGTTTGTCTGAAAAGTAATAGTTTTTCTGAAAAACGAAGACAAAATTACTGATTTATATTGAATTTCTGAAAATTGACTGCATTTTTAATAGAATTACAGAAATTTACGTTAATTTACACATTTCTTTTCAAATCTATTTTTTTATAAATTACTCAACACGTTTTAACGGTTTTCAACCATTTAAAAATTAAAAAAGGGCTTCTTGCGAAGTCCTTTTTTATTAGGTATTAGTAAGTAATAAGGTGTAAAAAGATTGTGTTTGTTGTAGAACGATGCAAAGTAAACACATATTTCTTTACTTAACAAATTAAAAAATATGTTTTACAACCTATTTTTGTACTTTTTTTGTAAATATTTTCTTAAAAACATCATTTTTCTTTGAAATTCACAAATATCAGTCATATATTACTAGAAAACGAACATGTAAAACGATAAAATGTTCAGATTTTTATCATAATGTCATTGAAGAGTAAGGATAAAATAAAAAGAATTGTTTTGTGAACTTATTTATTTTGAAATACCTTTGCAGGACTAAAAAAGAAGATGAAAAAATGAAAAAAATTGTGTTTATGTTTCTTGCTTTGTATTTAATGAATACTGTAAATGGTCAAAATTTCCAGGTTCATTATGACTTTGGCAAAAATCGAAATTACGTTACCACAACATTTGAGATGTTCAAACCGGACAATTGGGGAAATTCCTTCATTTTTGTGGATTTTGATTATACGATGGACAAAGCCAAACATCCGGGAATGGCATACATGGAAATTGCCCGCTGCTTTTCATTCGGCAAAAGCCCTTTCAGTTTTCAGGTTGAGTACAATGGAGGATTAATGGCTATTCCAGCTGAAACGGGATATTCCGCCTTTGCTATCAACAATGCTTATTTAAGTGGTCTGGATTATGGTTGGCACAGTGCAGATTTTACCAAATTTCTCAATCTAAAAGTCTTATATAAATACATTGCAGGCAAAAATCCGGCTTCGTTCCAGCTAACAGGAGTCTGGAACCTGGACTTTTTCAACAGAAAACTTTTAATGAATGGTTTTGCCGATTTCTGGCGGGAAGACAACCTCAATTTTACGAAATCTAACGGTGAAAACCTTTCAGAGCCCACTGAGACCAGATTTGTTTTTATGTCTGAGCCACAAATATGGTATAATCTCACTCCACAGCTATCGCTTGGTTCAGAAATTGAGCTTACTTCTAATTTTGGATCGGTGGATGGATTCAAAGTTTGCCCAACAATAGGGATTAAATGGACTTTTCAGTAAAAAATAACACAAATCAACGCTGACATGGGATATGTTTTTCGAACATGTATTTTTAGAAAATGTAGTATCTTTGCTGAATAAAGTCATTTTAAATAAAAAAAACCGTAAATAGAAAATGCGCATCTTACTGTATATGAGCTTACTGTTGATGCTATCAACCTGTGCTAAGACTCCCGGAAAATCTCAAAACGAACAACCGGAAAACATAAAAACCGTTTCTGTACCGGATTTCAATGCCGACTCTGCCTTCCTGTATATCAAAAAACAGGTTGATTTTGGTCCACGTGTGCCGAATACTCATCAGCATGTGGCTTGCGGCAATTATCTGAAACAAAAGCTTACTGATTTTGGAGCGCAGTTAACTGTTCAGGAAGCAGACCTGGAAGCATTTGACGGTACAATACTGAAAGCCAGTAACATTATCGGCAGCTACAATCCGGAGGCAGCAACACGCATTTTGCTTTTTGCTCACTGGGATACCCGACCGTGGTCTGACCACGACCCCGACAGTAAAAATCATTCCACACCCGTATCAGGAGCTAACGATGGAGCAAGCGGTGTGGGCGTTTTACTTGAAATGGCACGTCATTTCGGTAAGGAAAAACCGGCTGTAGGAGTTGATATTATTTTCTTTGATGCCGAAGACTACGGCGCACCGGCAGATAAAATGTCGCCTGAGAATGAAAATTCCTGGTGTCTTGGAAGTCAGTATTGGGCATCAAACAAGCATATTCCGGGCTACAGAGCCAAATACGGAATTTTGCTTGATATGGTAGGAGCACCTCAGGCAAGATTTTACAGAGAACAAATATCGGAGTACTACGCCAGCTATGTGGTCGATTTGGTCTGGGAAAAAGCTGCCTCGCTCGGTTATGCTCATTATTTCATCAATCAGCCCGGTGGAAGCATTACTGACGATCACCTTTATATCAATCAAAAAGCCGGAATCCCGTCCATTGACATCATTCATTACGATCCGAATACCGCTACCGGTTTCGGACATTACTGGCACACAGTGAATGATACAATGGAAAATATTGATAAAAACACCCTGTCGGCCGTAGGTAAAACATTGATGCAGGTGGTTTACAACGAACAACCCTGAGACCCGATGGAATTGCGATATAAAAATATAGCCGTAAAAGTTGGCAGCAATGTGCTGACACGCTCCGACGGCACACTGGATGTAACACGCATGTCGGCAATTACCGACCAGATTGCTTACCTTCACAAACTTGGTGTAAAAATCATTTTAATATCATCCGGTGCGGTCGCTTCCGGCCGAAGCATACTAAAATCATCCAAAAAACTGGATGTGGTAGAGCAGCGTCAGCTTTTTTCGACAGTGGGTCAGGCAAAACTTATCAACCACTACTGGGAACTCTTCAGAGAACACAACATGGTCGTCGGGCAGGTTCTGACCACAAAAACAAATTTCGAAGGCCGGAATCAGTACCTCAACCAGCGAAATTGTATTCGGGTGATGCTCGAAAACGGCGTTGTGCCGATTGTGAATGAAAACGACGCTGTGTCGGTTTCCGAACTCATGTTTACCGATAACGATGAACTCTCGGGTATGGTAGCTTCCATGATGGGCATGGAAGCGCTGATTATTCTGAGTAATATTGACGGAATTTACAATGGTTCACCCGCTGAAGAAACTTCGGAAGTGATCTCCGAAATAAAAAAAGGTCAGTATTTGTCGGACTTTATTCAACATTCAAAATCCACTTTCGGGCGGGGTGGTATGCAGACCAAAGTAACCATTGCCCGAAAAATTGCCGATGAAGGTATTGAAGTTTACATTGCCAACGGCAGAAAAGAAAATATCCTGATTGACCTGCTGAACAGGAAGAAAAACGTGCTTTCGACTCATTTTATTGCCGAAAAGACGGAAGTTTCGAGCATCAAGAAATGGATTGCTCACAGCGATGGATTTGCGAAGGGAGAAATTATCATCAATGAAAATGCAGCCAGAGCGCTTACCGGTACAAATGCGGTAAGTCTTTTACCTGTGGGAATTATCAACATTTCGGGCAGGTTTGAAAAAGATGACATTGTAAAAATATTCGATGAAAAGGGAAAATATATCGGCGTCGGCAAAGTTCGTTACGGCAGTGAGAAAGCGACACTGCTTATAGGAAAGAAAAACCAGAAACCGCTTATTCACTATGATTATTTGCATTTGGAATAGAATACATTACAAATCCAGCTCCAACTTAAAATCCTTCAAATCAAATCCGGGAATTTTGATTCCTTCAATTTTTTCTTTCACAAAATTTTCGAGCTCGCGTTCGAGGATTTCATCCACTTTTCCAGAAATATATACCCTGCCGAAAGCACCGACACCAATAATCCGGCTTTCACCACTCCAGTGAACTCTGGTTGTGGAGAACAGGTAATAGTTATCCGCTGATACGTGGTTTTGAATGAACTCATCCACATATTTTCCGGATAAATCGATTCCCAATCCGGCAACAAAACTTTCTTCAATTCCATATTTGGATAATAAATTAAGTGCCATTTTGTTGAGTTTTTCTTTTGCAGCTTCGCGGTGCATATCCTCGGTGGGATTGGTGAGGTAAGCACCAACAAATATTCCTGCTAAAATTACGAGAAACAGACAACCTTTTCTTCTTCCTTTTGCCATATTATGATTATTTTGAATGCGTTCTTCTTCTGAATTCAGCGGCCACAATGGCTGTAGCGGTAGCTACATTGAGTGATTCTGAAGCAATGCTGTCCTCCGGAAAGGTCGGAACAGCAATTTTTCGGGTTATAAATTTTTCTATTTCCGCAGAAATACCGTTTCCTTCGTTACCCATGATTATAATTCCGCTATCACTCAGAGTAAGGTCGTAGATATTTTCGCCATTCATATAAGTTCCGTAAACCGGTATTTTGTCTTTTATCTTATCAAGAAAAAGCGCCAGATCGACATAATGAATACGAACCCGGGCTATGGCTCCCATGGTGGCCTGAATAGTTTTGGGGCTGAAAACATCTGCGGTGTGTGGCGAACAAAATACATCTTTTATCCCAAACCAGTCGGCTATACGAATAATTGTTCCCAGATTGCCCGGGTCCTGAATATCTTCCAGTGCCAGCGAAAGATTCATGGTTAACTTCGGGTAATCTATTTTATATTCAGGCTTTTCAAGAACAGCCAAAACGCCCTGGGGTGATTTCTGAAAAGTGATTTTTCGATATTCATCCTGAGAAATTACCTCGATTTCATCGGTGTATTTGCTGAATTTATCCGACACTTCGGACTGGGTGACAGCTAAAAAACGACATTTGAAGAATGGCAGTAAATCAGTAACAATTTTTACACCTTCGGCCACAAACACATTCTCTTCATCCCGGTTTTTTTTTCGTTCCAAAGAATTAATCCATTTTATTTTTGATTTTGAAAGCATAGACTACGCATTAATTTAATTCATTAGATGATTTCAATCGTTTTTTACAATACAAAACTAACAAAGAAAACGAGAATAAAACGTATATTTGCAAAGATTTTGTATAATTTTGGTTCAAACAGATATGAGAAAACCGGGCTATTCATTCATACTACTCCTGATACTATTATTTGCAGCAGCATGTAATACCACAAAGTATGTTGCCGAAAATGAATTTCTGCTGGACAAAGTAAGCATTTCATCTGATAACAAGACGATTACAAAAGAAGAAACAAAATCCTATATCCGGCAGCTCCCGAATGCTGAAGTTTTTGGCCTTTTCAAAATGCAACTGGGACTTTATAATATTTCCGGACCGGATACTACAAAAAGGTGGAACCGCTTCTGGAAAAGAGTAGGCGACGAACCGGTGATATATAATCCGCAATTGACCTCGGTTACGGAGAATCAAATCGGGCAGCTTTTTCGGAACCGCGGATACATAAACGCCGAAGTAAAAAGCAAAGTAAACTATCCGAAAGAAAAGATTGCCGAAGTAACTTACCAAATCACATCGAACAGACCTTACAAAATTCGGGGGTATTATGCCAATATCAATCACCCCGAACTGCTCGAAATTGCTTCGGACACAGCACGAAGTTTGATAAAACCGGGGAATCTTTTTGACAGCGACGTGCTGGACGATGAACGTGACCGCGTGACAAGCAGGTTTCGGAATCTGGGTTATTTCAATTTTGTGAAAAATTATCTGCAATATTATGCGGACAGCACACTGAATTCGCATGAAGTAGATTTGGTACTCGAAGTGGGTAATGAAGCGAATAAAAACGACTCAACATTCCTGAAAAAAGCATTTCAGAAATACATGATTCGAAAAGTAAATTTTTACAGTGAAACCGACAAAACAATTGAAAATCTTAACTCAAAGATATTGAGGGATTCACTTGAAATTGAAAATTATAGCTTTGTCTATGAAAATAACAGGAATATTCGTCCGTCGGTTCTTATTCAAAGTACTCACATCGTACCGGATGAATTTTACTCTGACAGAGCTGTAGAGCGAACGTACAGTTCGTTGAATTCTCTGAGTGCCATCAAATACATGGATATCAGCTTCAAAGAAGTAAATTCCAATCAGCTGGACGCTAATATCATTCTTACTCCCAATAAGGTTCAATCGCTTTCCACCGACGTAGAAGGTACCTATTCAGCAGGCTACTGGGGACTGGGCGGCAACATCAATTACGGACACCGGAATATATTCAGAGGCTCAGAAACCTTATCGCTCCGGGGAAGAGCCGCTTACGAATATCAGGGCAAAGATCAGAATGCATACGAACTTGGTGGTGATATCAGTCTGAAATTTCCCACCTTTTTACTTCCGTTTGCCACACGCGACATAAAACGAAACGTAAGAGCTACCACCGAAATAAACGGCTCTTACAGCTACAGAAACAGGCCCAAAGAATATACAGGGATTGTGACCGGAATAGGATTCAAGTACAACTGGAGCGAACGGTTTGAAATTAAACACAATGTTGACGTACTGAACATCAGCTATGTGTACTATCCATTTATTTCGCCCGAATACCGTGCCTACCTGAGTACAAGTCCGTATTTTGTGTATAATTTCCAAAATCACCTCATTATGCGAACCGGTTACAGCGGATCTTACAGCAGTTTCAGACCTTTGCAGCCACTTCGGAATTACAGCACGTTAAACTACGGAATAGAAACTGCCGGTAATTTGCTTTATGGCATGAATAATCTGCTAAACTCAAAAAAAGACACAGCAGGCACTTTCAAAATTTTCGGAATCAGATATGCGCAGTTTGTCAAAACCGATTTCAACGTGACCCGCCATCAGATATTTGATAAAAACAACCGTATTGTTTATCATGCAGGAATAGGAGTTGCACTACCCTATGGCAATAACAACCTCATTCCTTTCGAAAAAAGATACTTTTCGGGCGGAGCAAACAGTGTACGCGGATGGACTGCTTATCAGCTCGGCCCCGGAACCTACAAAAGCAATGGTGGGTACATCGATTACAACACGCAAATGGGCGACGTGAGAATAGATCTGAATATGGAATACCGAACCAAATTATTCTGGAAACTCGATGGGGCTTTGTTTCTGGATGCAGGCAATGTGTGGACTATCAGAGAGTACGAAAGTCAGCCGGGAGGAGTTTTTCGTTTCAGCGATTTCATCGGACAAATGGGTGTGGCTTACGGAGGTGGACTTCGTGCGGATTTTTCATTTTTCGTGTTGAGGCTGGACCTCGGGTTGAAACTTCACAATCCGGCACTGAGCAGAACCGAACGCTGGAGAACGAAATTGACAAAAGATGATTATGCTTTTAATCTGGCCATAGGATATCCATTCTAATACTGTCTGAACAGTGATTTATTTGAATGCGATGATTAATAGGAGTGACAAATTAAAAATGTAATACATTTATCACGTGCAGAAAATGTAAAACCTTATAAAATATTTAAGCATAAGTATCATCGTTAATCATATAAATCACATTAAAACCATTGTTCAGACATCTTTATTATGAGAGTATTAATCCAACGTGTATCAGGTGCATCTGTTTCAATTTCAGGAAATAAAATTTCAGAAATCGGACAAGGACTTTTAGTACTTTTGGGAGTTGAAAATGCAGACGATGAGAAGGATATTGAGTATTTATCTCAAAAACTGGTAAATTTGCGTATATTTAACGATGAAAACGGGGTGATGAATCTTTCGGTGCAGGATGTAAATGGAGAAATAATGATAGTAAGTCAGTTTACACTTCATGCGCGTACACGCAAAGGAAACCGGCCTTCATACATTGATGCGGCAAAACCTGAGATTTCGATACCAATGTACGAAAAGTTTTGTAAAACAGTAGAATTGCTGCTCAGTAAACCGGTGAAAACAGGTGAATTTGGAGCGGATATGCAGGTGAATCTTGTAAATGACGGACCGGTCACGATTTGGATGGATAGTAAGAAACCGATGTAAATCCAGCTCCTCTCTGACTCTCCCCGCCTGAGGCCGGCAAGCCGGTAGGGGAGAAATGCAAGGTAATCAACGGTCGTTGAAATAAGAATTAAATGACTTTCAGGAAAACAGACATTTTTGACTGTCAAAAATGACAATATACAGAATATGGAAAATAATAATATGGAACCCGGAAATCAATTTTGGGGCATCAAACACTTACCAAATGCCATCACCTGCCTGAATTTATTTTCGGGATGTTGCGGTGTGTGGCTTGCTTTCAAGGGAAATTATGTGGGTGCAACAGTGGCCATAATGCTTTCCGCATTTTTCGATTTTATGGACGGAATGGTGGCCCGGCTCGTGAATGCGTATTCAGAAATGGGCAAAGAATTAGACAGTTTGGCTGATGTAGTGAGTTTTGGGTTGACGCCCGGAGCAATGATTTTTTCGATGCTTTCTACTAACGGTGTTGTACAAAACTACACATTTCTAGCATTTCTCATTCCGGTTTTTTCGGCACTTCGCCTGGCAAAATTTAATATCGACACTCGCCAAACCACCTCGTTTGTCGGACTTCCCACACCTGCCAATGCCATTTTCTGGGGCGGAATTGCCGTATCGTTTGCAGGATGGTTTTCTGAAAATTACATTGTGCTGATAATTGTAACATTAATTTTTTCGTACCTTTTGGTATCGGAAATACCCATGTTTTCGTTGAAATTCAAGAACTTCGGATGGAAAGATAATAAGTTGCAGTTTATATTTCTCGGTGTCTGCGTTCTGTTGATTATTTTCCTGCAGGTGGACGCCATTGCACCGATAATTTTATGGTATATTTTGTTGTCTGTTTTTGCCCCCCGCCTCCCTAAAAGGGGAGCTGATGTGGCTAATTGACAATAAAATGTTTTTAGAATGGACAATTAAAATTTGAAATAAACATATAGGATTTCTTACCTATTTAGGAAAAATTCCCCCTTCAGGGGGTTAGGGGGCATCTATGTCAATCACACTTTCTCACATATCAAAATCCTACGGCACCCAGCAAGTGCTGAAAGACATCAGTTTCTCGATTGGAGAAGGGGAAATTGTGGGTTTTTTGGGTCCAAACGGTGCCGGTAAAACTACCACGATGCGGATTTTGGCTGGTTCGCTTGATTATGAGAAGGGCTCTGCTAAAATTTGTGGCGTAGAAGTGAAAGATGTGCCGATGGAAACGAAAAGAAACGTCGGTTATCTGCCGGAGCAAAATCCGCTTTACACGGATATGTACGTGAAGGAATATTTGCTTTTTGTGGCAGAAATGTACAAACTTGGCAAGGAAAAGCAGAAGCGTGTGGATGAATTGATTGATTTGGTGGGATTGCGAGGGGAATTTCAGAAAAAAATCGGACAACTTTCAAAAGGTTTCCGACAGCGTGTAGGGCTTGCACAAGCACTGATTCACGATCCGAAAGTGCTTATTCTCGACGAACCCACTACCGGACTGGATCCGAACCAGCTGGTGGAAATACGTAATCTGATAAAGGAAATTGGCAAGGACCGCACAGTGCTTTTCAGCACGCACATCATGCAGGAAATTGAAGCCGTCTGCAACCGGGTGATTATCATCAACAAGGGTGAAATCGTCGCTGATTATCCGGATGTGATGCGCCTGACTGATAATACGGCGAATGAATATCACATTGAAGTAGAGTTTGCCGATGAAGTGGAGAATATACCGTTAAAATCGATAAAATCGGCTGAAACTTTGGACAAGAAGCTGTACCGGATTTCAGCAGAAAAAAATATTCGACAAGAGATTTTTGATTTCGCGGTATCGACAGGAAATAAAATACTGATGATGCGAGCTGTGGAACGAAAAATGGAGGAAGTTTTTAGGGAGTTGACGGCCCCCTAAATCCCCCGAAGGAGGACTTTGGTGAGTGCAAAAACAATTATTTGTGATAAATTCATCTTTTTTTTTAAAATTCAATTTTGAACTTTTATATATAACTTAATACTCCGGATGTCCCCCTTCGGGGGGGGGGAATAACATTCGGCGTAAGCCAATTAGGGGGCTTTTTACATGGAAGAACCATTCGACATACGAAACAATCAAAACACAGAGCGCGAATTTGAATACGCACTCCGGCCACTTTCTTTTCAGGATTTCAAAGGTCAGGATAAAATCGTTGAAAACCTGAAAATATTTGTAGCTGCAGCCCGTATGCGCACCGAAAGTCTGGACCATGTACTGCTGCATGGCCCTCCCGGATTGGGTAAGACGACTCTCTCCAACATCATTGCCAATGAATTGAACGTAGGATTTAAGGTAACATCAGGCCCTGTACTCGATAAGCCTGGTGATTTGGCCGGACTGCTCACAAGTCTGGAGCCTAACGATGTCCTTTTCATTGATGAAATTCACCGCCTGAGCCCCATTGTGGAAGAATACCTGTATTCGGCAATGGAGGACTATCGTATTGATATTATGATAGATAAAGGTCCGAGTGCTCGCTCCATTCAGCTGGAGCTCAATCCTTTTACACTGATTGGAGCCACTACCCGGAGCGGTTTACTCACTTCGCCCTTACGCGCCAGGTTTGGCATCAATTGCCATTTTGAGTATTACGATACCACGGTACTCACCGGTATTGTCGAACGTTCGGCTTATCTGCTGAATGTACCCATAGAGCGAAAGGCGTCATCGGAAATTGCGGGGAGAAGTCGCGGTACGCCCCGAATTGCCAATGCGTTACTGAGGCGTGTTCGTGATTTTGCACAGGTGAAAGGAAACGGAAACATTGATCTGGAAATTGCGGAATATGCCCTTGAAGCATTAAACATCGACAAACACGGACTGGACGAAGTGGATAACAAAATACTGAATACCATCATTGATAAATTTCAGGGCGGACCTGTAGGTTTAACAACCATTGCCACGGCACTCAGCGAAGACCCCGGCACGCTTGAAGAAGTCTATGAACCTTTCCTTATTAAAGAAGGTTTTCTGAAACGAACACCGCGCGGACGTGAAGTGACAGAATTGGCATACAAGCATTTAGGGAAAGTGAAATTTAACGGTGAAATGGGAAGTTTGTTTTAAGAAAGCCCCTCTAAATCCTGCCTGCGGCAGGCAGGCTCCCCGAAGGGGAAACATTTCGTACACTTTCAGGAGGACAGACTTTCTTGTCTGTTGAATTGGAAAATTCAAAACATAGCACACGCAATGGCACATTGACACATTAACAAATTGGCTTATTATTCTTTATGGCAAAAGAAATGAAATCATTGGCGAAAGACACCGCCATTTACGGAGTGAGCAGCATAGTTGGTAAATTCCTAAACTGGCTGTTGGTACCGCTTTACACCTATACGCTTGAAAGGCAGGCTGATTACGGTATTGTTACCAATTTATACGCCTGGACTGCTTTGCTGCTTGTAATTCTGACGTATGGGATGGAGACGGGCTATTTCCGATTTGCGAATAAAAACGTGGAAAATTCTGACAAAGTATATGGAAATTCGCTGATTTCTGTAGGCTTTACTTCCTTGCTTTTCGCCTTTTTCATCGTACTTTTTCATCAGCCGATTGCCAATTTGCTGGGCTACGCCAATCATTCGGAGTTTATATGGATGCTCGGGCTAACTGTTGCGATGGATGCATTTGCTTCGATTCCCTTTGCTTATCTGCGATTTAAGCAACGTCCGATTGTTTTTGCCACAATGAAGCTGCTCTACATTGCGCTGAACATCGTACTGAACCTCTTCTTCCTGGTACTTTGTCCATGGTTGATGAAAGTGGCGCCTGATAGCATTTCTTGGTTCTACGATCCGCATTACGGCGTAGGTTATATATTTATTTCCAACCTGATTGCCACGACTATTCAGACATTAGTGCTTGCCAAATACATATTCGCTGCAAAATTCGAATTTGACAGCGCACTTCTGAAGCAGATTTTCAGATATTCTTTTCCTTTGCTTTTTTTGGGAATTGCGGGTATTGCTAATCAGAATCTGGATAAAATCCTGTTTCCATTCCTACAGTTGGGCGAAAGCGGCAAAGCCGATTTAGGAATTTACGGTGCCGTTTCTAAAATTGCCATGGTCATCATGATGTTCACACAGGCGTTCAGGTACGCGTATGAACCGTTTGTTTTTGCCAGGCAAAAAGACAAGAACAGCCTGCAAACCTATTCCGATGCCATGAAATATTTCGTTATTTTCTCACTGCTGATTTTCCTTGGAATGGTCCTTTACATGGATTTAATCAAATTTATTATCAAGCATACCTACTGGGAAGGACTTGCCGTGGTTCCGATTATTCTCTGGTCATTTATTTTTCAGGGGGTCTATTTCAATCTTTCCATCTGGTACAAGCTGAAAGACAAAAATCATTATGGTGCCTGGTTTGCTGCCATTGGGACAGTAATTATTTTTGTTGGAAATATAATATTCGTTCCGAAATTCAGCTACTGGGGTTCTGCCTGGAGCGCATTTTCAGGATATTTTGTGGTAATGCTGCTTTCGTATTTCTTTGGACAAAAGCATATGCCGATTAATTATCAGTTAAAAAAACTGGCGCTATATACTGTGCTGGCATTGGTTCTTTTTGTGGTAAGCACCTTCATTGAAACACCTTATCTAATCCTGAATCTGGCGGTGAAAACAGTACTTTTGGCGATTTATGTTGCGGTTGTGGTGAAGAAAGATTTGCCTTTGAGTGAGTTTTTGCCATATTTGAAGAAGAAAGGTTAAACTGTAAGGAGGTCGGACATTCTTGTCCGATGGTATTGTCGAAGCCAATAATATTTACGGACATTCCTGTCCGACTCCCGCCTACTTCCTCCCGAAATCGGCCGGAATTTCGCCCCATTTCTCTGTATCCCATTTCAGTACGGGATTTGAAAAGGTGTTTTCCTGAAGCCATTTCTCAGCCCGCTGGATGAGATTAAAAATTGGCCTGTTCTGCTGATTTGGTTCTAATTTTGTCTTTGCTTTTTTGTTCTTAATCCACGAAAGCGCCGTATTGCTGTCAGAATAAATAGTGATAGTCGGATTTTTTTTGAAAAACAAAGCAAGCGCATGCACTACAGCCAGAAACTCTCCGATATTGTTTGTGCCCTGCTCCAGCGGTCCGAGATGAAAAATCTGATAACCGGTCCTTACATCCACACCGCGGTATTCCATCAGGCCCGGATTGCCGCTGCAGGCAGCATCCACGGCTATACTATCCAAAACAGGCTGCTCAGCGAGTGGCAGATTTTTGTAATCGGGAGTAACGATTTTACTCTCTGAGTTTTTCCCGATATAATTATACCAGGGAGAAACAAACGCATTATTTGCTTCCGTGAGAGAGTCGAATGATTTAAATTTGGCATTCTCATAACCCTTGATCTGATTCTCGCATTCTTTCCAGGAGTCGTACACACCGGGAGTTTTTCCATCCCAAACCGTGTAATATTTTTGTTTCTTAGCCATTAATTCCTTATTCTGATTTGATTGAGTTTTATTATTCGACAAAAAAATGTAATTTTGCAAAACTTTTTGGGTCCTGTAGTTCAATGGATAGAACGAAAGTTTCCTAAACTTTAAATTCGGGTTCGATTCCCGGCGGGACTACTTAAAACCTATACATACGCCTTATATTGGGGTTTTTAGTGGCTCGGGGGACAAATAGGGGGACAAAATTGTAAACAAATTCCTTATAGCTGTTGTAATTTCCTTTCAAAAATAATCTTTTCACCCCCCGATCCGTCCGTCTTTCATTTCGATGGTTCGGTCACAGATTTTTGCCAGATCATGATCGTGAGTGACGATAACTTCAGTAAGGCCGAATTTATCACGCAATTGAAAAAGGAGTTTGTGCAATTCCTCCTTATTTTGAGTATCCAGGCTGCCCGAAGGTTCATCAGCTAGTATCAGCGACGGATTGTTAATCAGTGCGCGAGCCACCGCTACACGCTGCTTTTCACCTCCCGAAAGTTCTGCCGGCTTATGTTCGAGCCGGTCGGACAACTGTAGAAAATCAAGCAGCTCTTTGGCGCGCTGAGTGGCTTTTCTGAAATCGGTACGGCCGATGAGTGCGGGGATTGTCACATTTTCGAGAGCGGTAAATTCGGGAAGCAGCTGGTGAAATTGAAAAATAAAACCGACGTGCTTGTTCCGGAATTCTGAAATACGGTCTGAGTTTAGCTTACTTACATCTAGTCCGTCAATCATCACATTGCCCGAGTCGGGCTTATCCAGTGTTCCGAGAATCTGTAACAAAGTGGTTTTTCCTGCACCACTCGGACCTACAATCGATACAATTTCCCCCTTATTCACCACGAGGTCAACCCCTTTTAGCACTTCTAGTTCACCAAAACTTTTATGTATGTTCGTTGCATGTATCATTTGCGGTCGTTTTGTTTTATTTAATGCAAAGTTAGCCGTTTCTGCTTATTATCATGCAAACGGGGCCGAAAAAATTGTAACTTTGCAGTAAAAACTACGACAATAGAAACACCCGTGATTCAGGACAAAGACCTCGGAAAGATAGAATTCAAACAGAATATCCGTGCACGACGCATGAGTATACGGATATTAAGCGATTCATTGCAGGTAAATCTGCCTGTAGGATACAGCGAAAATGACGGGTTGAAATTCATTGAAAAAATCCGATTAAAGCTGATCAAACGACAAAAAAGCATCAGCAGCCAGACAATCAAACTGAACGAAGGAAAAACACTTACTACTCAGACATTCGATATTCACATCCGGAAAGCAGAGCGAAACACGCTGTATGCATCGTTGAAATCGGGAATTCTTAACATTGAATTTCCGCAGCATTTATCCGTTAACGACGTACAAACTCAAACTTATTTTTGGAATGCCGTGAATTATTTTCTGCGCAAGGAGGCAAAACGAATTCTTCCGCATCGAACACAGATGTTAGCCGGTAAATATGGATTTTCTTACACTGATGTTAAAATCCAGTCGTCGAAAACCCGCTGGGGAAGCTGCAACCGAAAAAAGAATATCAACCTATCGTTCTATCTGATGCTTTTGCCTGAATACCTGGCAGACTATGTCATCTTACACGAACTCTGTCATACCAAAGAAATGAATCACAGTCCCCGATTCTGGGAATGGATGGACCGGGTAACCGATGGAAAGGCAAAAAAATACAGAACCGAATTGAAAAACTACAGCATTCCGAAATGATTAAATGTATAAAATACATATTGGTTTCATCACTGGTTTCGCTGAGTCTCATTTCATGTGAAAATGAAAAACCATCCGGAAATGTCACTACATCCAGGGAATTTATTGATATTGATGAAGTGTTTCCCATATACAACGGAAATATGGCGAATGGATGGACCGGTGATATCATGGTGGCAATGGATGGATCTTTGTTGGCCGACAGAATAAGTGTGGACGGAGGTGTGACCTGGAGCGCGAGAATACCTCTGCTGGGAGGTGCAGGGAGAGTACTCGATGAAACAACCGGAGATATTCTGAAGTTAGATCCGGGTGGAGCGGGACGAAAACCTGAAAATTTCATGTACAGAAGTAAAGACAGTGGATTTACCTGGGTAAAGGAAGAAATAGTTAGACATCCGGATATCAACGGATGGCTGCCGATAATCAGCGGATGCGAAGAGGGAATTACACTCCGTCACGGCAAACACAAAGGACGGTTGCTGGCACCTGCGCGGGTACTTATAGACTACAACGCAAGTAACGACAGCCTGCTGCCATATCATTACAGCAGCGCAATTTATTCCGACGATGGCGGAAAAACCTGGTTTACAAGCAAACCTTACCCTGTTGCCGGGACCGGCGAAGCTGCATTGGTTGAACTGAGCGACGGTACTGTTTATTACAACTCGCGCAACCACAACCGACCTGGAAACAGAGACATCGCATTCAGTTACGACGGTGGCGAAACATGGGTTGATCAGTACATAGATCCTGTATTGCCCGACGGGCCTCCGAATGTTTACGGGAACAAAGCCGGACTCGTCCGCCTGGAAATAGAGGGATATGATATACTCGTTTTCAGCATGACCGATAATCCGTACGGGCCTACAGCTATTCACAGTACGGCAGGAAGAATTAATATTACCGTTTGGGCAAGTTTCGACGGCGGTAAAACATGGCCTGTAAAAAGACTGGTCAGCCCACACGGCGGTTATTCGCACCTGGCAGCCGGAAGACCAAAAACTCCAAGCGACGGACTTATCTTCCTGACCACCGATGGGATTTTTGCACGGTTTAACCTCGACTGGATAACATACGGACGCGACTGGCACCTGTTTCTTCCAAAGAAACCATAAACAGAAATTTTTTACATCTTCGATATAAATAAACTAGCCTGAAAAAAAGAATGCTGAAAAAACTAAAATCGTACATGATGCCCATTGCCATGCTGACAGGAGCTGCCCTTTATCCGCTCTTCAGCAGGCTCGCATTCCTCACTCCCTACCTGATTTTTGTAATGTTGTTTCTGACTTATAACAAATTAAATCTGAGTCACATCCGGCTGAAACGCATGCACTTCTGGCTGATTTTTTTTCAAATCTTTGTGAGTACAACTATCTATTTTTTATTGCGTCCGGTAAATGAAATTCTTGCTCAGGGAATCATGATTTGTGTGCTCGTTCCCACAGCCACTTCGGCACCGGTTATAACCCATATGCTCAAAGGGAATGTGGAAAACCTGACAGCATATATGCTACTGAGCAACCTGATGGTGGTTATTCTGGCACCAGTGTTGTTTTCGTATGCTAACAACACACTGGAAATCGGTTTCTTTTCTTCGTTTCTAACTATTTCCGAACACATTGTATTGCTTTTGCTGGGTCCGCTGGTGCTCGCTATGATTACGAAGCGGCTTTTACCCAAAGTCGGCAGCCGTCTCGGCTCCGTTTCCGGACTTTCATTCTACATCTGGACTTTTGCACTCATTATTGTTACAGCCAGAACGGTGAATTTCATCATCATGCAGGGAAAAGAAAGCTATGCTACAGAAATTTTGCTGGCAGCCGGTACACTGGCTGTTTGTCTGATACAGTTTTTCACCGGGAAACTGATAGGAAAAGCCTACGGCGAAACCATAGCCGGTGGACAGAGTCTGGGCCAGAAAAACACTGTTCTGGCTATCTGGATGGCTCAAACATACCTGCTCCCGTTGTCGTCGGTGGGTCCGGGAGCGTACGTCATCTGGCAGAATATTTTCAATTCACTTCAGATTTGGCGAAAAAGAAAATCATTGTAGTGGAGCTATTTTCAAACTTTACAGGTTGAAGATTGTTTTCTATAAAAATATCAAAAAAACTATGGATGTACAGGTAAAAACAAACCACAACGACAAACACGGTGAATTTATGCTGCTTGTGAACGGGGTAGCTTCGGGTAAAATGACATTTGTTTTCACAGAAAAAAATGTCATCAGCGTTAACCATACAGGCATTGACGAATCATTCAAAGGGCTCGGATACGGTGTGTATCTGATGGAAGAAATGGTGAAATTCTCCCGTGAAAACGAATTAAAAGTGATTCCGGTTTGTCCCTACGTAGTGAAAATGATGGACCGGACACCGGATTATCAGGACGTACTCTACGTAAAATGAACTGGCAGCAACTCCTCTCGCCCATGCGTCTGGGTATGGAAGATTTCCATGACCGCGAACGCGATAATCGTAATCAGTTTCAGCGCGATTATGACCGGCTGATATTTTCAGCCCCATTCCGCAGACTCCAGAACAAAACACAGGTATTCCCGCTTCCGGGAAGTATCTTTGTACACAACCGGCTTACTCACAGCCTGGAAGTGGCAAGCGTGGGACGTTCACTGGGCGTGAATATTGCTCAGGCTCACCGCAACGAGCAAGTGAATTACTTCGATGAAATCGGGGCAATTGTTTCGGCTGCCTGCCTGGCACACGACCTGGGCAATCCACCCTTCGGACATTCGGGTGAAGAAGCCATTGCTACTTACTTTTCAGAAGGGGAAGGCATTTTTCTGAAAGATAAACTGACGGAAACGGAATGGGCGGATTTTACCCGCTTTGATGGCAATGCCAATGCGTTCCGGTTGCTCACTCACCAGTTCAACGGCAGACGACCAGGCGGATTCGTACTCACATACAGCACATTGGCCTCTATCGTAAAGTACCCTTATGCATCTGTTCATTCCGACAAGAAAAAACAAAAGTTTGGTTTCTTCGATTCTGAACGGAGCGATTATGAAAAAATAGCCGTTGAACTCGGCATTTCACGTCAGAAAAACAATCCGGACCGTTTCGCTCGTCACCCGTTGGTTTATCTGGTGGAAGCAGCCGATGATATCTGCTATCAAGTGATGGACATTGAAGATGCGCACAAACTGAAGATAGTTACCACCGATGAAACCAAAGAAATGTATTTCCGCTTCTTTGATGAAAAACGGTTGAAAAGAATCCGGGAAACGCTCTCGCTGGTGAGCGATGTAAACGAACAAATTGCATACCTGCGTTCTTCGGTTATCGGTCAGCTGGTGAATGAATGCAGCAGCGCTTTCCTGAATAACGAAGAAGCTATTCTAAACGGGGATTATGAAGGTTCATTGATAAAACATGTATCCGTTCACACTTCTGAAGCGTATAAAAACTGCTCTGAAGTGGCTGTAAACAAAATTTACAAGTCACAGGAGGTGCTGGATATCGAACTGGCCGGTTACCGTATTATATATCAGTTGATGGAATTTTTTGTGAATGCCGTGCTTCATCCCGAAAAAACGTACTCAAAACTTTTGCTTGATCGGGTTCCGGCTCAATATGACATCAAAAACCCTACAACTTACGGAAAAGTACAGGCGGTGCTGGATTATATTTCAGGTATGACGGACGTATATGCACTCGATCTGTATAAAAAAATCACAGGAATCAACATCTCGAGCATTTAAAAAGTCGTTTTCATCGGTGATTCTCTCTGCTTTTTTATTCATCATTTTCCCGGGAATTCATTGTAAATGCAAACGAAATAATCCTGATTTTTTCAAAAAGTATTTCATAGTTAAAGGTTTATTAAACAAATCAGTTTTAATAGTTATTATTGATTTCCAGAGGATTTTACCAGGTGAAATCGTATTTCTGACACGCGCCGGATGTTCAGATTTTGAGTAAAATTGGTTTTATTTAGTCGAACCTTAAAAAGCCCATTTTCGTATTATATTATTGTTGATTTGGTAAAACATAGCTTTTATCAAGTCAACAATTTGTATTTTAAATTCGAGC
>SAAL01000023.1 GCA_009929445.1 Bacteroidia bacterium | reverse complement strand
GAGAAATTCTTACGAGAGAAGAACTGAAAAAAGTGTTAGGTGGCACAACCTATGGGAGTGATGGTTGCCAAACTGGTACTCATGCAGTAAGGTGTCTAACTAATTATTATGGCTCATCAGGTGAATTTGATGAAGATTTAGCTTCACTTGGATATGTTTGTGCTACAGATGGATATGTAGCAGAGCGTCTTTTATGGAATCACCTTGAAAGTGTTGGCCTAGGTGATGTAGTGGCTAGCATAAATTGCCATACAGATGATCTTGGAATAGATTAAAGAAGCGAAACTAATTTAGTTTGTGATTTTAAATTCAAACTAAATTAGTTTTGTTAATTTATTGAAGATATTATTTTTTATAATTATATATGAATTTATATCCAATGCACTACTGCTTAAAATCATACACATGCAAGTTACTTTTAATATTATTTTTTATTAAAATACCATTATTTGCTTCACCCAAAGATGAGATTATCGTTAAATTGATAATTGAAAACGATAATATAACAAAAGAAAACCAAAAGGTTTATTTATTTAAAATAGATGGTAATGAATGGTCAATACCCGATTCTGCATATCTGAAAAAGGGAAATACGGACATAAAATTTAGATTTACACCATTAGATGATAGATTTTTCGCATGGATAACTTTTGAAAAAAAAGGTCCTTCTCAACTTATATTACTCCCGGAAAGAGGCGATTCTGTAAATATCTTTGTAAAGAAAGAAACCTCTAATAGTCAATATTCTGAAGGGTCTTCAAGCATGAAAGAAAAATATGAATTTGCAATGAGGATGAAGGTATTAAGGGGAAAATTAGAGTTATTACAAGATAAATATACATCCGAGAAAGAAAAGGATAACAAAAAAAAGATACTTGATAGTATTGTTTACATTAAGGAATACTTTGATTATAAGAATGTTCTTGATTTCCTAAAGACTTCAAAGCATGCTATGAATTATTTTGATGGGTATGAATTAATTAAAAATAAAGTACATACTAATGTGTCAGACAGCTTATTATCGGAAATGAAGAAAAAATTTCCAATGAATAAATTCATTCAAAGTTATCCGAATGTAATAAAAAATTTACCTCCTACGGTAAAGTCAAAAATAGTTAAAGAGAGATTCCAAGAGATAATTGCAAAAAAACAAAATTTTAGAAGGGATATTGTTGAGGAAAAAAGGAATGATGCAAAGGATTGTAGCAAGATTAATGTGAATAAATACGTGATAGGTGATAAGGTCGAAAATTTGAGGCTGTTAAATAACAACAGGTTAGAAATGTCGCTAAATGATATAAAAACAGATTATATCTTGATAGATTTCTGGGCAAGCTGGTGCGGCCCTTGCCGCAGCGAAATACGCAACCACTTGCTGAAAGAATACGATAAATTTAAGGATATATTCACAATTTATTCTATTACGATAGATGAGAATGATAGTGACTGGAGAAATGCAATTGATTTTGATGAGAGTAGTTCATTCGTACAGGTAACCATTAATAAGGACAAGGACCAAAATAAAATCCTAAAACAATACGATGTTACTGCTATTCCTAAAAATTTCTTATTAGACAAAGAACGTAAAATAATAGCCATTAACTTACGTGGAGATGAATTATATTTGAAAGTTAGAGAGTTGATTCTAAACAGTAAAGAAAAATAAGTTATGAGTATTCCGGTAAATGCTGTAAACCTAAAATCGCGCATCGACCGTCGTGAGCACATCTTTAACCAGTTTGTAAGCAAGCCGGAGTTTCGGCTTAAAATAGTTAATGCAATAGAACATAAACATGGCGCTTATGGACTCTGGCTGACCGTTAAGCAAATTGTAGAGATGGAAGCCAATAAAGGTAGTGAATTCTTTATTTTTTGTGAAGATGATCACGAGTTTACTGAGCATTATTCTTATAAATTATTGTGTGATTGCATAGAACAGGCAAGAGCTTTGAACGCTGATATGCTATCTGGTGGATACAGCTGGTTTGGTAATGCAGTTCAAATATCGGATAATTTGTTTTGGGCAGATAAATTTAACGGTATGCAGTTTACAGTTATTTTCCGCAAATTTTACCAGTCGATTTTAGATGCCGATTTTGGCGAAAATGTAGTAACTGATATTCATCTTTCAGGGATAACAACTAACAAATTTGTAATCTATCCCTTTATTTCCGTTCAAAAGGAATTTGGGTATTCTGACGTTACTTCTTCGAACGAAAAAGAAGGCTATGTAGATGGGATATTTAAGAGTTCAATGGAATGATTTGATATATTGAACAAAGTTAGAAATCACTATTTTAAATAAGAAAAACATGTACTCCGACATCTCAATATCTACCTATATTATCAACTTGAAAGAACGCACCGATCGGTTAGATTATGTTCTTTCACAATTTGCCGGCAAACCGGAGTTTGACATACATCCCGTTGAAGCGTGTACACACTCAATTGGAGCTGTAGGACTCTGGCACAGTATAGTTAAAATTATTCATCAAGTAAACGATGGTGAAGACGATGTCATTATCATTTGTGAAGACGACCATACTTTTACTGATGAGTATGATAGAAATCGGTTTATCCAAAATGTAATTGATGCTGCCGGGCAAGGTGTAGAACTTTTATCCGGTGGGATTGGGGGCTTTGGTAATGCCGTTCCGATTACATCAGAACGATATTGGATTGATTGGCTTTGGTGTACGCAATTTATTGTGTTATATCGCCCTATTTACAAAAAGATATTAGACTATGAATTCAAAGACACTGATACGGCTGACGGTGTATTATCTGAAATCACCAGTCACAAGATGGTTCTATATCCGTTTATTTCGATTCAGAAAGACTTTGGTTATTCAGATGTAACGCGCGCAAACGATGAGATAAGCGGTAAAATTACGGAGCACTTTAACCAGGCTGATGAGAAAATGAATATATACCATCAGGCAAATTTAAGATATTTACAGAATAAACATACAGCGGATGTCGAAAAGCTTTAACAGAGTAGGCGATTTTTTTAAATTATTTATATTATGGCAAAAATTGATTTAAATTTACTTGCTTACGGAGCAGGAGAAATTTTGACAAGAGAAGAACTGAAAAATATTGTTGGAGGCACAGAAGGAAGTGATGTATATATGGGAAGTAGAGCTAAAACAGATAAAGAAAAGGCGTGCGACGATAAAAAATTATGTGATCCTTGCCAATGGAGTAACAAGTATGGTCAAACAATATATGGCAAATGCTCTCAGAACGCCTTTGCTCCTTATAAATATTGTAGTGACTTAAATTGTCATTGGTAGTGTTTTTAACATCTGAAAGCAGGGGCAATTATTTTATGTAGTCCAATAAATCCTCACTGTAAAGTTTCTCTGCAGCTTTACAGTGAGGTATTAATTAAATTCTCAAATATCAAAATAATTTGACTTAACTTTTACTAACTGTTAAATGTATGTATTTTAATCGGTTGATAATATTTTTAATTCTAATATGTTGTCATTCGTTGACAAGTTGTGCGGCTGAACGTATATTACCATCTCCAGATATTAATTTTGGAATGGTTAGTATTGAAGGTGAAATTAAAAACTCTAATTTCACTTTTAATAAAATAACTAGTGTCGAGATTTGGGTAAATAATCCTATTTCTGGTCAAAGTATCTATAAAACAGCAATAAAAGGCGATAACAGATTTTCAATCATCTTTCCTACAGAAACTAAGATGGCTATAGTAAGTCTGCTTGTTTTTTCAGATTCTAATTCTCAGTCATTTGTACTTGAAGTGGAGCAGTTAGAAACAATGCATATTCTTATAGATTTGAAAGATAACAGTATCATTAATCTAAATTCACAAAAAAAACTGGTACTGGGTTCATACAATATGAATGAAATTATAGAGGCAATCACATTGTTTGAATCCTATCAAGGACCTATGATGGATTATTCTAAAATATCTCAAAAAGAATTTGTTGAGTACGAATTAAATCATGTACTGCCTTCAAGAATTAAGTTTGCTATCGATTCGGTGAAACTACCAAGCGAGATGGATGAATATCTAACTAATTCTTTTCGTTTAAGGTATTTATCCGGCTATCTTTTTAACTATAAAGAAGTTGTAGAAAATTCCATGAGACAATCAAGGCTAGAAAGTTTTTCCGACAAAATCGCTGAACCGGACGTCAAATACTATTCTTTTCTTAGCAGATTTGATCTAAATAATCCTAAATATCTATATTGCTATTCATACAGTGGTTTTGTAAAATCAATACTAGATATCAAGGCTTTTAATATAAGGTCGATTGGAGATATCCCGATTGAAAAATGGCAGAAAGAGATATCAAATTCTTTGGGTAGTACACTTGGTTTCAAATCCGGCTTGTTTTTCGATATGTTAACCGCTCATTCTTATGATCTTCAACTCAATTACAAACTAAATCCTTTGACAAACAAACAAATTGAAAACATAACCTCATACTTTACCAAAGATAAAACACAAATAGCAGACGTCTTATTAAATAGTAATGATGAAGTAAAAAAGACGTTGGAAAAAAATGGAGACTTAATTATTAATCACACACCTACTGCACAAAAAGGAAGTTTACTTGATTCTATTATAAAAAAGTATGCTGGGAAGACTGTCATCGTTGATTTTTGGGCTACATGGTGCGGCCCATGCAAACGTGCATTTAGAGAAATAGACCCAATTAAAGAAAAACTAAAAGCAAAGAATGCTATATTTGTTTACATCACCAATGAAACTTCGCCTATTGATTTATGGAGAGGGCAAATTAAGTCAATAGGAGGAGAGCATTATTATCTTAAAGACGATGAATGGGAGAGCATTTTCGATATCTACGGATTGGAAAGCATTCCTTCTTATTTGATTTTTAATAAAAATGGTTTATTAGTGTGGAAACTCAATGGCTTTAATGACGTAAAAGAGTTAGTTGATAAAGTCAATGAGCATATTGATAATTAAATCTTATTCTTGATTGTATGTTTTGTTTTTTCTGGAGTTGATGACAATAAATCTAATTAATACAGCCAGTCAGTAAAATTACTATAGCTGGGGTATTTCTAAAGAAAAAAATATATTTCAGAATTAAACAAAAAGGATTTGAAGATTGAGTTAATGGGTATTTTATCTTCCCTCTAACTGTAATTCGACTTTATGGAATTTGATTCCACCTTAGCAACGCATTACGGTATCTACTATATATCGTTGACAAAAGAATGAATCAGTATTATTAGGCAAACATATGATATTCACAGAATAAACATACAGCGGACGCCGAAAAGCTTTAACAGAGTAGGCGAATTTCTTAGATTATTTATATTATGGCAAAAATGAATTTTAATTTTGGAGCTTATGGAGCAGGAGAAATTATTACAAGAGACGAATTAAAAAAGGTGCTGGGAGGAACTGGTAGTGGTAGCAGTGATGGAACCAGCAATGGTGTGAAAAGTTGTGTAGCCAGTGATTGTAGTTCTGATAACTTTGGACTGGGCTGTGCACCGAATAAGACCTGTAAATGGAGTTACGATTATGGGATGTGTAAATGTCAAGTTACTTATGCCTAGTGCTGTAATAGTTAGATGTTATCTTAAACATCTAACTATCTTCATGTAAATTACTGGATTTGTGGCTGATTATCAATCAAATAAATATGAGAAAAATAGTCGTTTTAATTATAATATCGATGTTTTTTGTTTCGTTAAAATCCCAACCAAATCATCGGATGGAATTTACCTTAAAGGGAATGCCATTTGATTCATTGCGAGTGGTGGCCTATGACAACACTAAAAATGAAATTGTACATTTCCCATGCAGGCTGACCCATTCGGATACGTGGATAAATGAAATACCGGATAGTATTTGGGACACGAATGATATATTTGTGTTGGGGAAAGGCAATGAGATACAAAAGAAATACGAGTATATCTGTTTTTATAATAATTTGGATAGAGAGCATCAAAAAAAGATAAATAGAAATTCGATGCATGTTTTCCCGGACACAAGTTATGTGAAAATTGATGCTCTACACTTCAGGTCTGATACAATACAAGATGATGGTTATACATTGATATATCATAATTTTTCCACAATTCCGAATACTACTTCAGGTGTGAAAGCAATGATAAAATATCCAGATTTCAGCACATTCAACCGGAGTAAAGATAAAGATACCGTGTCTTATAGAAGTGAGTTAGTTTCTTATATCGCGGCCGTTAAAGATTGTCCTAATTCAAATTTTCTGTTGAAGAAACTGCAGAATAATATGAACTTGTATCGTACAGCAAAAGATGCAAGAAGCGTTTACAGCGGATTTTCGGCAAGAATAAAAGCATCTGAATTAGGACAATATGTGTCAAAAAATCTATCAAAAGATTGGACACGTTTTGACAATGACAGCTTGACAAACGTGATAACAAGAAAAAAAGAGAAAATAACGGATGAAATCAATAAAATTAGATTAATCTGTTTTACGGCTTCGTGGTGCACTAATTGCCGAAAAGAAATACCATTGTTGAAAGAAATATACAACGATTTGAAAGAAGAATCATTCGAAATGGTTTATATTTCCGTTGACCAAAGAGATGACCAAAAGTCTCTGTTTAGAAAACAGATACAGGAAGATAAAATTCCTTGGCGTAGCTTGTTTTCTTATCCGGAAAAGATTGAAGATAAGTATATGATACGAGTTTACCCTACAAATATGCTTGTTTATCCCGATAATCATACTGAATTTATTGATGTGCGGATACAGGAAGATAAAGAAAAATTGTATCAGTTGGTAAAAAAACTGAAAGAGATAAATGTTGAATAGCGAGAATATTTATAAGAACTTACTTTTCTAGTAGTCAATCATTAATAACACAATAAACTTTCCAACTACCGTCAACTAGATGCTATGAACTTTGAACCTACATGCTTTCGGATGATACCAAACATAACGGTACAAGTTTCATCTTGGCATCAATATTTATCAGGTGTTAATAGGAAATTAATAATCAAAGCAAAGTGTTTAGTTTATTTATATATATAAAGCGGATGCCGAAAAGCTATAACAGAGTAGGTGATTTTCTTAGATTATTGATATTATGGCAAAAATTGATTTAAATTTACTTGCATACGGAGCAGGAGAAATTTTGACAAGAAACGAGTTGAAAAAGATTGTAGGTGGTGCAGAAGGGAGTGCAAGTGGTAGTTCCAAAATTTGCACAGCTGATGATTGTAAAACTGCAAATAATGGATTAGGTTGTAGAGTAGGTGAGAGTTGCACTTGGAGTAGCAATCTCAGTATATGTGCTTGTAAAGCAAATCTTGCATAATTTTAGATGTGGTTGGATATGATTTAGGATTATCATATCCGACTACTTTCCCATTATAACGACTAAGTGCCATATCAAGATGAAAAAAAACGTTATACAGATATTTATTCTATTACTGTTTATTGGCTCTTTGTATGCTCAAAAGAATCATAAAATGGAATTTTCCTTACAAGGTATGCAGTTTGATTCACTTCAATTAGCAGCATACAATTGGATAAAGAGGGACGTTGAGTTGATACATGCTATGCGTAATGATGTAGGTATATGGAGTATAGAAGTCCCTGATAGCATCTGGAACTCCAACGATAGATTTGTGTTAGGAAAAAGTGATGAGAAAAGTAAAATATATGAATATATATGCTTCCACGACACTTTTGCTGTAAAAAAACAAATGGATGTAAGTAATAGGGTTGGTATTTATCCTGATGGTAATCAGATAAATATGGAGGCCTTTTATGTTAATTCAGACACTGTGCAAAGTGATAATAATTTATTAATATATCATAACTTTACAACTATACCTAAACCATCTTCCGGAGCAAAAGCAATGATAACATATCCGGATTTTAGTACATTTACTAAAAACGAATACAGATATGAATTGGCAACTTATGTGTCTGCAGTAAAAGATTGTCCTAATTCCAAGTTTCTTGCCCAGAAGTTATTTAATAATCTAAACAAATACCATTCTTCACAAGATGCAAAACAGGTTTTCTTTCATTTTTCGGAAAATATCAAGAAATCGAATATTGGGATACAAATTGAAAAATCACTATTAAAAGATTGGACGCTTTTTGAGAATGACAGTCTGATAAATGTTATTACTAACAACAAAGAAAAAATAACACATGAAGGGATAAATGTTAAGTTAATCTGTTTCACAGCTTCGTGGTGCACCAATTGCCGAAAAGAAATACCGTTATTGAAAGAAATATACAACGATTTGAAAGATGAATCATTCGAGATTGTTTATATTTCCGTTGACCAAAGAGATGACCAAAAGTCTCTGTTTAGGAAACAGATACAGGAAGACAAAATTCCTTGGCGTAGCTTGTTTTCTTATCCGGAAAAGATTGAAGATAAGTATATGATACGAGCTTACCCTACAAATATGCTTGTCTATCCCGATAATCATACTGAATTTATTGATGTGCGGATACAGGAAGATAAAGAAAAACTGTATCGGTTGGTGAAAAATAGAATTTCGGAGCTCATTAACCATTAATATATCTCTAAACACCCTTGACACGTAAGATTAAACATAACTAATAATTAACTTAAGCGTAAAATGAAAAATATATTTTTTATTCCCGTTAGGAAAAACAGTAAAGAAGTACCTGGAAAAAATATGAAGAAACTTAACGGAGTTCCTTTAATTTCTTACGTTATCAATGCAATAATACATTCGGGAGTTAAGGGAGAAATTTGGGTTGCTACAGACTGGCGAAAGTTAAGCAATTATATCCATCGCACTTACGATAATAAGGTTACAGTATATCACAGAGATCCGAAAAACGCACAAGACACTTCGCCTACAATTGACGTTGTTTTAGAATTCTTATCTAAACACAGATTTGATAAAAATGATAATTTTATTCTTTTACAAGCCACTTCACCTTTTACATCTTCGCAAGAGATACAAAAACTTAATAATGTTTTGCTCTCTCGTCAGTATGACTCAATTATTAGTTGTTGCCGACTGAAAAGATTTAGGTGGAATGAAGACGGCACCTCGCTAGATTATGACTTAATTCATAAACCTCGACGACAAGAGTATAAAGGGTTTTTAATTGAATCCGGTTCGTTCTACGTATCTAAAGTAGGTAGAATAGTTGAAACTAAGCAACTGGTTTCCGGTAAAATACATCCTTTTGAAGTTAGTTCAGATGCATTTATTGAAATTGATTCTCTTGTTGATTGGAAAATAGCTGAAGTTGTACTTAAACATAGAAAAAGTAATGGATTATTACATTGAGTTTTACGAGGTTATTGATGAAGTATTTTTAGAGTTTACAAACTCACTTCATACGAAAAGACCTTTATGGTTAAAGTTTAATCGGTTTTCTCTACAGGAAGTCGTTATTTCACAACTATATATGCACTCTTTGTCTGTAGGATGGAAAGAAAAATATAACAAATCAAGATTAGAAGGTGTAAGTTCTTTGGAGCTTAAGCAAACTTTTTTTGATGAATTAGAAAATGTGTTTGGAATAAAAGATATTCTATCAGATACGGGAAAAATTGAAACAGATTTTGAAGAATTAGAAAAAGCATTAATTCCATATAAAAATCGAATAGTCTTCTATTTATTTAATTATCGACAACTTACACAATTAAATAATTTGATAGGACAAATAAATGAGCCTATCCTAATTTGGGCTGACTTTAATATTTCTGATGAGGAGGCTGAACAGTTTCCCAACAATGTTACCTTTCTTGAAATCGAATTATTCAAAACACACTCTTTTAGTAACCCATATTTTTTGCAAAAATTTCCATTAATGTTTTATTATTTAAATAGCTTCAATCTTTTCATTAAATATCTAAAACCAGTGTGTATAGTGTTCTTAGAAGGCTGTCACCCACAAGCTAAATGCCTGAATATAGTTTCAAAAGAATATAAAATTCCAACTATATGTATTCAGCAAGGCTGGCCTTCACTCTTTCATACTCTCTATAGAAGGATGGAGTATGACTACTATTTAACTTGGGGAAAAGCTTTTAACGAGTGGTGGAAACTTTATAATCCAAAGCAAAAATATAAAGAGGTGGGATATATACATAAAGTGGAATCATCTCCTGATAATGATAGTCTGAGTAAACAAAAGATTACTTTTTTTCTTCAATCGCCTGTTTTTTTAAGTGATGATAATTACTTTAATAGAATGCTTTGCCTAATAGAAACAACAGCTAAATTGTTTCCTGATAGAGTTATTCAAGTTAAAGAACATCCAGAATATAAAATATCAGAGGGATTTATTAAAAGGTATTCATATTATAAAAATATCTTTATTGTAAGTAATAAACCTATTGATAAGGTATTTAACGAATCATTAATTACAGTATCTCATTTTTCAACGACATCGATAGAGAGTATGCTTTATAATTGCATTCCATTAATATTTGACCCTACTACCAATTCGGAGTATTATCCTTATATAGAAAGTTTAGGGGTGGGATATTGCACTAAAAGTGAGGAAGAGTTTATAAATAAAGTACAGTTAATTCTGGACAACAACAAACAAGCAAAGTTAATTAAGAGAATTGGTGAAATAAAACAAAACTTATTCTGTGATTACAATGAGTCAGCAATCGACAAGATTATTTATTTTATAAAAAATGTCTCTCTAAAAGTTAACACAAATGAAATTTCCCAACTACCGTCAACTAGATGCTATGAACTTTGAACCTACATGCTTTCGGAGTATACCAAACATAACGGTACAAGTTTCATCTTGGCATCAATATTTATCAGGTGTTAATAGGAAATCAATAATTAAAGCAAAGCAAAGTGTTTAGTTTATTTATATAAAAGTGGATGTCGAAAAACTTTAACAGAGTAGGCATATTTTTTTAATAATTTATTTTATGGCAAAAATTGATTTAAATTTACTTGCTTACGGAGCAGGAGAGATTTTGACAAGAAACGAGTTGAAGATGGTATTAGGTGGTGTAGGAAGTGATGATACAGATGGTACTTGTGCTAACGTAGCTCACTTTTCTCCTGATTCTGGCCTTACTCCCTGTTTGGTTGGAACTGGAGTTGATAAGGCAACGGCAATACAGAATAGAGATTTTATGAATAGCAATCTCCAAAATGGAGAAATAAACTGGTATGGTGCTGAAAGATACACTTATTGCTGTGATAGTTGCAAGAACTTTAATCGTTGTAATAATAACATTTTTTTTGGCTTATAATGTGGAAGAATGATGTAAAATTACTATACTGTCATGTTGTAAAATACATAAGCCATTCTCCTATAAAAATTGTTTGAACTGGATGATAAAACTAAGGACTTCAATAGATGTGTACGCAATCCTTGACAATACGAATTATAATACGTGTTTTACAATAGCAATAAGCCCTATGAATGAATTTTGTAAAATGTTTTGAATCATTTGTACAATGGAATTAAGGGTGATAATGCTATTTATTACCACCCTATTCAGGATGAAAAAAGTATTCAATTACAGTAGTTTTTTTATAATATAAAGTTCAATGAGTGTAATTTTTAATAAATAGTACCTGTTACTTAAAGATAATCTATGAATATCTACCACATCAAAATATTGTTTTTTATCCTCAATATCAGTATCATCTTTTCATGTAAGGCAAATAATAAATTTTCTGACAAAGCGGGATTGTCTGATAAGAGCAACTATGCAATTGTTATTTATGAGACCAATAATGATAATCTACATGTATATAATACGATATTCACAGATGACCTAAACAACAGAAGTATCATGAACTTAAGCAACTCAGATACTCTTAAATTTCAAGTCAACGACATTAACTATTTGGCAAGCATCCGTTTTAATAACGACTACGAATTTGTAATACCCTTAAGACCAAATGATACTGTATTAATAAAAAATATTTCTAGGAAAATAGATATTCTTAGTCTAAATAAAACTGGTGATGAAAGGCAGATTGAAATTGATTTATATGTTGAAAATATAATGAATAGAGACAACAATAGGTCTAAGTTAGATGAAATTACCAATAGTCTGAATAAGGCCATAAAAAGCAAAGATGAGGTAGGAATTCAAAAATATTCAAACGCTTACTATGTTTTTAGAAAAAATTTTGCAGACCAGTTTTTTGCAGATAAACCTATTGGGGCAGATGTAGCTAATCAGTATAAAAATAATTTTCTACAACTATATGAACTGAATTCAAAAACAAGGCTGTATAAAAGCATTTTACAAGCATTCCCAAATGATAAGAAAAAACAAGAGAGCTATTGGGTGGATATATTAAACTTTACAAACCAAATAAATGACCCAAATTTAATTAAAGAACTACAATCTCTTGTGAGGATAAAATACGGTACAAATAATACTTCTACTGAAAAATTTAATAAAATTATCTCTGATTTTTCTGGAAAGATAAGAGATGCATTAATAAATTCATTTTTTGAAGAAATTAATAATCCGGATACTTTGCGAAACTTATTAAAATTATACAGTGATAAGGAATTTTCAAATCCACTTATAATTGCCGGGGTAAACGAAAAATTAAACTCTATTATAGTTGCCGATTCAAATAAATCAATTGTATTACGGGATGGTGAACGGTATATTTTAGAAGAATTGATTCATGAAAAAACGAACCAAGATAAAATTCTTTTAATTAACTGCTGGGCGAGCTGGTGTATGCCGTGTATAGCTGAGTTGAAAGAGCTGATACCCGAATTGCAAAAAGAAATAAATAGCGACATAGAAATCATTTACCTCTCTATTGATACCGATTTGCAAAGCTGGAATAATGCTGAAAATAAATTAGGATTAAATAATAGTAAGGATAGTTATATTGTAGCTAATAAGGATATACCTTATTTAATATCACATCAAGTAGAGCAAGTGCCAACTAATTTTATCTACGACAAAAAAGGTAAATTAATTAAAAAAATAGTCGGTAGCGTTACCATAGAGAATATCAGAGCTATAATTAATAATGTTGATTAGATAACCGACTTTTTTTCAAACGATGAGATAAGCGGTATGATTACGGAACACTTTATCCAGGCTGATGAGATAATGATTATATTTCATCAAGACAAATTTAAGATATTTACTGAATAATTATAAAGCGGATGCCGAAAAGCTTTAACAGAGTAGGCGATTTTCTTAAATTATTTATATTATGGCAAAAATTGATTTAAATTTACTTGCTTACGGAGCAGGAGAAATTTTGACAAGAAACGAGTTGAAAAAGATTGTAGGTGGAACTGGAAGTAGTGGTGATAGTTCATATTCTTGTAAATGTAGTATAACTGATAGACGTAATGATACAACTACCAAAAATCTTACTTTAACCTCACCTTCTAATTCTAGCTGTAAGACAGGTTGTAATGATGAGTGTAAACGTCAACTTCTCTCTGGAGGTACGGGCTGTCTTAAATGGTCGTATTCATATACTACTGCTAGTTCAGGTTCTTAGGAAGCAGGAGTTTTTCTCATATTGCTCACAAACGAAAAATATGGTTGTCCTAATTTCATTTTTTTATCCGTTGGAAACATAGACTTGAAATAATTGAGGTGAATTAATCAGTTTATGTTTCCAAATGGAAACTTTTGATGAATAGTGTTTAATTTATTTTTTCAGCATCAGGATTGAATTAAAAATAAACATCCATGAAACATTTTAGTGTTATAATATTTTTCTGTATCATTGGATCTCTCACTAATAATACCCCATTATTCTGCCAATATCGAATTGTTGGTAGTGTAAATAATGGTTCAGAATTATCATCTAATCATGGTGTTCATGAAGGCTCTATGATAATATTGAACTTCCTTAACTTCGAAAGAATAGATACTACCTATGTTCAAAATAATCAGTTTGTTTTTACCGGTAAAATCCCTTATCCTTCAATAGCTACAATAGACTATGAATATGGTGGACATGTAATATTATTGGATAGTGCCGTGTATGAGTTTGACTTAACACTTAAAAATGATGGTAATCGTTTTTATTACGATAGTGAAATAAGTACCAAGTCAGATTTTTATACGACCTGGTTAGCTTTCCTTGATAGTAATGGTAAACTTGAAGTCCAAAAAAAACAATATATTTCTCAATTAGAGAACAACAAGAATAATGATAGTATCTTAATTCTCCAAGATGAACTAAAAAAGATAGATATTACGCTTGCAAATCATTATTGGAAATTTACAAATGAATGCCCCAATAAGTATGTTGTTGCTTTTATTGCACCAGGTGCACCCGATTTCTCGTACGATAAATACCATAATGTCTATGAAAGTTTGCCCGATAGTGTAAAAAACACCTTCTATGGTAAAAACTTCTCAGATAAGCTTACTGCAAGTAGAAACGGCGATCTGAATAAAAAGGATGAATCGTTCATTAATTCGCAAATGCCTGAAATAATCGCAGTTGACAGCACGTTACAGGAAGTCATATTAGATAAATCATTCTATCAAAAATATCGATACACTATAATTGATTTTTGGGCATCATGGTGTGGTCCTTGTCGTAAAGCTAATGTGGATTATAAAGCTTTGAATACAGATTTTAAAAAACAAGACATAACAATCATAGGGTTCTCGTTGGATAAAACTGCCCTTGAATGGAAAAGAGCGCTTAAAGAAGATAATGCAAATTGGCTGCATATCTCGGATTTACAGGGTGAAAAATCTCCAATAGTCAATCATTTTCAGATTTATTCCATTCCGGCTAATTTGATAATCGACTCTTCTGGAAAGATTGTCGGACAAAATATTTCTGTAAAGAATCTCAAGAGTTTTTTTGATAAATTAACAGCGGATGCCGAAAAGCTATAACAGAGTAGGAGATTTTCTTAAATTATTTATTTTATGGCAAAAATTGATTTAAATTTACTTGCTTACGGAGCAGGAGAAATTCTTACGAGAGAAGAATTGAAAGGTGTATTAGGTGGAACTGGGAGTGGAGGTGGAGATGGAAGTGGGGATGGAAACTGCAATTGGTATTGGTGTGTATGCTCTCAACCATTATCTGTAGTTATTATTAAGAATTCCACTTCGTTGCAACAAGGCTCTGATATAGTTTCAGTTACAAGAAGTTTATCAGAAGGCGACTGCAAGATGTATAACAGTGTTACTTGCACATATGATAAACCTTGCTAATAGAATGAATATGAAATTAGGGGAGGAACAATAAAATACCTCCCCTGTCAAAATAATAAAATCATGAAAACAAACAAAAAATGCATATTAGGGATATTTATATTTCTTAATCTGCTATCGTATGGTCAAAATGCAGCTATTTTTCTACATTCAAAAGAACCAGCTTCTTTAATTATTTCAAAACCGATTGATGGTAATATCTATAATGAATATTATCCGACAGATACAATTTCATTACAAGCTTATGAATACATTTCTTTCCCTGTCAGTACAAAAAAATGGTCTGTAATAAGATGTTTTATTCCAGGTAAAGCAGCACTAGATATTTTTGTGGAAAAAAACTCCAAAGTGATGATAAATATTGAAAATCAAAAAATTGAGTTCTCTGGAGATAACGCTAATGTAAACAACTTAATAAACAACAATTTTACTAATTGCAATTTTGAAGAAGATAAGAAAATAAATGAAGTTATAGATTCTATTTTTAATAATAAACTTGAAACTTCTTTTGGAGAAAAGATTATTGTTAATCCTCAAGCGGCATTACTTAACACTATATTCGCAAAAATTTTTACAAAATTATCAAAAACAGATAGCGTTTCATCAGATGGATTAAATTATTTTTTCAAGAATCTAGGATATAGGATAGGATATAGAATGTTGAAGAAATTTGACAAAAACAAGTTTGATACTACTTTTAATAAGGGAACAGAAATATATATAGATAAAAATATCGGAAGCTATTCATACGGGAAGTACTTCGCAGATTTATATTTTTCATTTTTGTTCAATGAACTTGACAAGGAGAAAAAAGATAGTCTAATCTATCTATATACAAATAACAAAGAGACATTTGGTTCTTATGCTAGATATTTATTGGCACCTTACGATGTGCAATTGTCCCTTTTCTTTGATGCTTTTATACTTCAATATAAATTTGGAGTCAATGAATTTAATAAAGAAAAAATGTTTAATTACTTAATGAATAAATATCCATCAAGCAAATCTGTGGAGATATTAAGAAAAAATATACAAGAGGATTTGGATGATAAAAAAGAATTAGAAACAGTTTTTTTAGCTAATGACTCTGTTTCATCATTTAAAGATCTTAGCAAGGATACATATTTAATAAACAAATATTTATTTATAGATGTATGGGCATCTTGGTGTATGCCATGTAGAGCTGAATTTACTCACAATAAAGCATTAGATAAGTTACTGTCAAAGTATAATAATATTGAAAAAATATATATATCAATTGATGAAGATAAGGATAGTTGGAAAAGTGCAATAAAAAATCACAACTTATCTGGTTATCATATTTTAGCGAACACAAAATTGAAAGAATATTTAAATAAAAACATATATGATTCAGAAGGGATTACTATCCCCCGATACATTTTACTAGACACGCAAGGAAGTATTATACATAAGAACATGAAACGCCCTAGTACTTTAGAAGAACTACAAAAAGAACTTGATTATCTCTTAAACAATAATTAGTTAATTTAGATGAAGCTAAATTTCCCCCACTACCGCCAACTCGATGCCATGGACTGCGGCCCCACTTGTCTGCGAATGATAGCCAAGCATTACGGCAGAAGCTATACCTTGCAGACCTTGCGGCATCAGTCTTTTATTACTCGCGAAGGCGTATCTATGCTTGGCATAAGCGATGCCGCGGAGCATATCGGTTTCCGCACGCAAGGGGTACGCGTATCGTTTGAACAGTTGGTGGAGGAAGTTCCATTACCGTGTGTTTTACATTGGAACCAAAACCACTTTGTAGTGTGCTATAAGATAAAAGAAGAAAAGACCTTCTGGGGGAAGAAAACAGGAGATTATAAAATATACATATCCGATCCGGCACAAAACCAAGCCGTATTCAATAAAGAAGAATTTTTAAAATGCTGGCTGAGTACCCGCACCAACAACGAAGACAAAGGCACAGCCCTTATACTTTACACCACCCCCGCATTTTACGATGCCGAAGATGAAAAAACAAAGTCAAAAGTAAATCTTCGCTATTTTGCACGCTACCTCATACCGCACCGCTCGCAGATACTTCAATTAGTACTGGCGATGATTGTAACCAGCGGTCTGTCCCTGATATTTCCATTCCTTTCACAAGCAATGGTAGATGCCGGTATAGGCAATCACAACCTGAACCTAATCACGCTAATACTTATAGCCCAGTTGGTATTGTTTTTTACGCAAATGGGCATTGAGTTTCTGCGGAGTTGGATAGTATTACACACTACTACGCGGATAAACATATCGTTGATTTCCGATTTTCTTATCAAACTTATGCGCTTGCCGCTTGGATATTTCGACACTAAAATGTTTGGAGACATCATGCAGCGTATCGGAGACCACGGGCGTATTCAATCATTCCTTACCGGTACAAGCATCAGCGTAGTTTTTTCATTTGCCAATTTCATTATCTTCGGTTTTATCTTAGCCTACTACAACCTAACCATTTTGGGAATTTTCTTATTGGGAAATACGCTCTATGTGCTTTGGGTGCTTGCATTTTTAAGGTATCGTCGTGAGCTGGATCAACGCCGCTTTTCACAAGCATCTGCCGACCAAAGTAATATGGTAGAACTCATTACCGGAATGCAGGAGATAAAACTAAGTAACAGCGAAAAGCAGAAACGATGGAAATGGGAACGCATTCAGGTGAAATTATTCAAAATTAGCATGAAAGGTTTGGCACTCGGTCAATATCAGCAATTAGGTTCGTCTTTTTTTAACCAAGCAACCAGCTTGACCATTTCCTACATTGCTGCCCGCTCTGTGGTAGAAGGGCAGATGACACTCGGAATGATGATGTCGCTCAGCTATATTATCGGACAACTTTCAGCCCCCATCAGCCAGTTTATCGGCTTCGCACAATCACTTCAAGATGCAAAAATCAGTTTAGAGCGTTTGGGAGAAATACACAACAAAGAAGATGAAGAGGATTTAGATGAAATCCGAATATCCGATTTACCCGATAACAAAACCATCCATATCAAAGATCTTTGGTTTAGCTACGATGGAGCAGACCGCGATTATGTGTTGGAGAATATTAACCTGGATATACCCCAGCACAAGACAACCGCTATTGTAGGAGCGAGCGGAAGTGGTAAAACCACGCTGATAAAATTGCTTTTAGGCTTTTATCCACTTAATAAAGGAACAATTAGCATAGATAAAGTCCCTTTGAAAAATATTAACAACCGAGTTTGGCGACAAAAAACCGGAGTTGTGATGCAGGAAGGTTATATTTTTTCCGATACCATCGCCGGCAATATTGCCGTAGGAGAGGAAGTCATAGATAAAGAAAAACTGCTGAAAGCAGTAGAGATAGCCAATATCCGTGAACATATCGATTCACTTCCTCTTGGTTACAATACCAAAATCGGGATGGAAGGGAAAGGGGTAAGCCAAGGACAAAAACAACGATTAATAATTGCACGTGCTGTTTATAAAGGACCTGACTTTTTGTTCTTTGATGAGGCGACCAACTCGCTTGACGCAACCAATGAGCGAGTGATTATGGATAATCTGACCGAATTCAACAAGAATAAAACTGTTGTGATTGTAGCACACAGATTAAGTACCGTACAACACGCCGATAATATCGTGGTGTTGGACAAGGGAAGAATTGTGGAACAAGGAACACACAAAGAATTAACCGCACAGAAAGGCGTTTATTATCAATTGGTTAAAAATCAGTTGGAATTAGGACAGTAAGAAATTGTCAGAACTATGACGTATAAGATTAATTGATGAAATTGATTTCGCAATACGAGAATGGAGGAAAAAAATAGTATAAAACCCGATATTGGTACCCACGATACAACACCCCTGCATCAAGAGGACTTAGGAGAGATTGAACTTCGCAGTGAAGAGGTACAAGAAGTGCTTGGAAACGTACCTCATTGGATATTGAGACGTGGCATCCTTTTACTTGCCCTGTTTTTAATCGTATTGTTGATTGGGAGTTGGTTTTTCAAATATCCGGAAGTTATCTCATCACAACTAACTTTGACCACAGCTAATCCTCCTGCAAATATCATTGCCAAAACAAGTGGAAAAATAAGTGAATTATTTGTTGCAGACATGCAAGAGGTTGAAACAGACCAGGCATTGGCTTTAATTGAAAACCCGGCTCAGTTAAATGATGTTTTATATTTGGATACCATACTGCAAAATCTTAATCAATCTATTGATAAGTTCACTATTTACAGCTTTCATCGAAAAGATTTAAAATTAGGAAACCTGCAATCTTCATTTTCCAATCTGCTCTTACAATTGGAGGCGTACAACAATTTTGTAAACTTAAATTATTATCCCCGAAAAATAGCATCTACCCGAAGCGTATTGAATGCTCGCGAAAAATTATTAGCAAGCAGTGAAAAGCAAAAGGATATTGTGATACAGCAACACGACTTAGAGAGAAAATCTTACGAGCGAGAAAAGGCTTTGAAATCCAAAAACATAACAACGGATGACAGTTTTGAAAAAGCTACCGGAAGATACCTGCAAAGTGAAATGTCAGTTAACAACATAAAAGCTTCGGTTGAAGGTATGCAGATTGAGATTTTACAACTCAAAGCATCGTTAGTGGATATGGAGCAAGAGTTTGTAGAAAAGAAGAATACGATGACTGCAAGTCTGAAGGCAGCAATTAATCAACTTCAGAATGATATTGCCGGTTGGAAAATGAGTTATCTGCTAACATCTCCCATCCAAGGAAAAGTAACATTTACAGAAATATGGTCTGAAAATCAGAATGTAACCGGAGGAAAAACAGTTTTTACCGTTGTTCCGGATACGCTATCAGAATTAGTAGGGAAAGCAAAACTGCCGATAGACCGATCAGGTAAAGTAAAAGCCGGACAAGAAGTCAATATCCGTTTCAATAATTTCCCGGATAATCAGTTTGGGATGGTAAAAGGGATTGTTAAAAGCATCTCATTAATTCCTACAGAAGAAGGAAATTACATTGTAGAGGTCGCTTTCCCTAACGGACTAAATACGACCTACAATAAAAATCTTCCATTGTCGCAAGAAATGACAGCCCGAGCAGATATCGTCACAGATAACACCCGCTTGATTGAACAGTTCTTCCTGCCATTGAAGCAGATATTGAAAAATCAATAAGTTCTAACTGAAATTTCTTTGATTATCGTGATTTCTAAAAAGACATTGCTGTATGATATATTCAAAAAATGTAGATGTAAAGCTGAAAGTTGATTGGAGCTGCTACTTTTACAAGTTAATTCGTGTAATGTTAGCATGTCTATGTGTAGTGTTGTTTACACAAGAGCTTAAAAGTCAAAAACTAATAACACTTCAATACACGATTGACTTAGCAACAGACAGTTCAGTTCAGATGCTGAATGCTAGAAATAGACACCTGCAGGGCGAATGGGGGTATCATAATTTCAAAGTTTATCACCTGCCGACACTAACACTTCAAACTAATCCAATTGCATATAATCGTGTTTTTGTTAGGCGTTACGACTCCGAAAACAACATAGATATTTATCGGGAACAGCAAAGTTTATATTCCTACGGAAATCTTAGCGTTCAACAGAATTTTGGATTAACAGGAGGGAAATTCTTCGTTGATACAGAATTGGGCTTTATCCGAAACTTTGGCGGTGATAATGCCTATTCACAATATTCCAGTGTACCATTTCGTATAGGATACTCTCAAAGTCTTTTCGGTTTTAACCCCTATAAATGGCAGAAACAAATTGAACCCATTAAATATGACAATATCCAAAAGACTCTTTTGTACGACATTGCAATAATCACTGAAAAAGCAAATGAAGTGTTTTTTGAATTAGCCGCATCACAAGTATCCTTTGAATTAGCCACACAGCAATTAGCCAACGCCGATACTTTATTTAAAATTGGCGATGAAAGGCACAAACTTGGATTGTTATCCAAAGGTGATTTACTCGCTCTGAAACTTCAAGCCCTCAATTCAAAATCAGCATTGGAAAGAGCCGAACTAAACCATAAGCGGAACTATTTGGATTATTGTAATTTTCTACGCATTGACACGAAAGAAGAAAACTATCAAATCCTATTACCAACTAAAATAGAAGAAACAGCAGTTTCTGTTGATTTGGCGGTTCAGTCCGCTCTAACAAATAACCCGTCCATTCCCGATATGAAAGAAAAAGTACTTTCTGCTGCGCGAGATTTGGAACAAGCCAAAAGAGCCAACCGATTTTCAGCCAATGTGTCAGCCAGTTTAGGATTTAACCAGGTTGCTAACACACTTGCAGCAGCCTACACACGTCCCTTACAGCAAAATATGGTTTCACTAAATCTGACTATACCAATTTTAGATTGGGGGGTAGGAAAAGGAAAAATAGTTGTGGCAGAGGAGAACCTGAATGTCATAAAATCAGAAAATGAGCAATCCGAAAACGAATTAATTCAAGATGTGATAATGAGTGTAAGTGAATTAAATCTGTTTCGTACCCATATTGCTACCGCCGCTGAAGCCAAAGAGATTGCAGACGAAGCCTATGCTACTACCCGCGAACTATTTCTCATTGGTAAAGCCGATGTTACTAGTTTGAACTTAGCAATTTCCGGTCAAATGGAATCCCAAAATGGCTATATTCAAGCGTTAAGAAACTATTGGAGCAGTTATTATAAAGTGAGGAGATTGACGGGAATGTTGGAGTTATAAAGTCTCATCCACCTCTCCTCATACATCCCTCTCAACTCATCAATACAAATCATATTATCCCCGCGTTTCACGTACCAAAACAGCCACCCGTTGCAACTTGCTTTTTCGGAAAGCAAAGCACCCATTTTGTGGATGGAACAAGCGGTTTCAGCCATCACTACCGAGCCGTCCGCTTGAATTTGCACGCGGTGTTTCTCATTTTTTGAATACAGAAACTCGCCGATATTCAGCAATCCCTTTTCCAATAAATTGCCGAAACTCACTCTTGGCAGGCGTTTTTCGATTTTATATTCCAAAAGCGAAGTTTCCAAGGCTTGCACGGCTGCCAGGCGTTCGTTCGCTATATTAACGTAGCGTGGCTCTTTCTCGAAAGAGATAAACCTTCTGCCCAACATTTTAGCAACGGCAGACGTGGTTCCGCTTCCACCAAACGGGTCTAAAATCGTGTCGCCCGGATTAGACGTTGCAAGGATTATCCGGCGAAGCAATTCCGAAGGTTTTTGAGTAGAATGAGCTTTCTGTCCGTTCACTTTTATCCGTTCTTTGCCGTTGCAAATCGGTATCAGCCAATCGCTTCGCATTTGCAGGTCATCGTTCATCGTTTTCATCGAGCGATAATGAAAGGTGTAGCGTGAAGTTTCCGATTTCGCAGACCAAATCAATGTTTCGTGCGCGTTTGTGAAACGTGTGCCTTTGAAATTGGGCATCGGGTTGGATTTTACCCAAATCACATCGTTCAGTATCCAAAAGCCGATATTCTGCAACTGCGTTCCCAATCGAAAAATGTTGTGGTACGTGCCAATCAGCCACAGGCATCCGTTTGGTTTCAGCACGCGACGACATTCGGCAAGCCATTGGCGGGTAAAATGGTCGTAAGCCTCCACCGATGCAAATTTATCCCAATCGTCGTTCACGCCGTTCACTTTGCTGTGATTGGGACGTAAAAGTTCGTTTTTTAAGCGTAAATTGTAGGGCGGATCGGCAAAAACAAGGTCGATGCAATTGTCCGGTAGCTTTATCAGCAAATCCAAACAGTCGCCCAAATGTATTTTGTTGATTTCAAGTGTTCCTAATTTCATCATAATGGTTTTGTTAAACAGGGGTTAAATGGTACTATTAATGGTTCTTATTTTTCTTTCACCAAATGCTTCAAATTATCATCCGCCTTAATCCTCTCCATTTCGGAAAAAACGATATTCTCCACATCCGCCTTTATCTGTTTGTAATTCCGCTCTATATCTTGTTGCATTGTGTCATTGCCGTTTTCATCAGTAAATGATACTATTTCGGGGATTTTTTGGTAAGCTTTCGTTTCGGCAGAAACACGAGCATTGTCCACCACAATTTCGCAATGGAAAATCTTCTGTTCGATACGTTCGTCGAAGTTATCCGATACCGCACCCACAAACATTCCTTGCGTGAGATTACTTATTTTGGATGCTGGAATAAGGCTGTCCATCTGCGTGGAAATGGAAGTCGATTTATCTTGCCGGTTGATAGTCATTGATTGCCGTTTCTGCAACACTTTTCCGAAACGTTCCGATAAGGTTTTGGCAGTTTCGCCCACCACCTGTCCAGAAAAGATATTACCTACGGTATTTTGTATAACCTTACTTTCCTTGTCGCCGTAATCACGAGTTAATTGTGAGTAATCCTGAAAACCCAAACAAACAGCGACTTTATTACTTCGTGCCGTAGCAATCAAATTATCCAATCCACGAAAATAGATTGTCGGCAACTCGTCGATAATTACCGAACTTTTCAACTGCCCTTTCTTGTTAATCAACTTCACGATACGGCTGTTATACAATCCCAAGGCCGCCGAATAGATATTTTGACGGTCGGGATTATTACCCACGCATAGGATTTTCGGCTCTTTCGGATTATTAATATCCAAGCTGAAATCATCACCTGTCATTACCCAGTACAGTGCCGGTGAAATCATTCTCGACAGCGGGATTTTTGCACTGGCAATCTGCCCTTGCAACTGGTCTTGCGCACCACCTTCCCACGCGTCCATAAAAGGCGAGAGGTAATTTTCTAATTCAGGATAACTCGTAAGAATAGTAAAAGTATCGGCATATTTCTTGTTCAAAAACTCGATGGCGTGCGGAAAGGTGCAATACTTGCCGTTCTCGTAAATCTTCAAATACCAAATAATGGCTGCCAACAAAATTATCGGACTTTCCACGAAGAAATCGCCCTGTTTCTGTATCCACGTTTTATTCAGATTAAGCATAATGGTGTACGCACTTTCATAGGCATCGGAAATATCGGTCATAAATGCCGGATTAATCGGGTTGCAACGGTGCGACTTTCGTGGATTATCGAAGTTAATCACGTAAAACTTCGGCGGGATTTTGTACTTGTCGGTGTGTCTCAGCAAATGGTTGTAAGCAATGGTAGAAAGGTCGTCGAACTTGAAATCGTAGATATACATCGCGAAGCCTTTTTCAATCTGCTGTTTGATGTAATTATTTACCACGGCGTAAGATTTTCCCGAGCCTGGCGTACCCAGCACCAGCGAGGCCCGGAAAGGATTTACCACATTAATCCAACCGTTGTTCCACTTCTTTTTATAGTAAAACCGTGTAGGCAGATTGACCGAATACTCGTTTTCCATCAGGCGGGTTTCCTGCATAAAACTCTCGTTTTCGGTATTGAACACATCGTCCATCAGGTTGTTTTTCAGCAATCGGCTAATCCACAACCCTGCCATCAACAAACAAATATAGCCAACGGAAATCGTGAAAACATACCACACCGCAATCCCGACTTTGGCAATCGGCAATGCCAGTATCCAAAAGTTCAGAAAAAACAGCACGATACCGAAACCCAACACAATCCAAATTTTCGTCCATGTGATTTTTTCATTTTTCACGCCTTTCGTTCCCAGACAGGACAGAGCCAAAAACAGTACCGAAAAGAATTTAGTTATCAGCGGATGTTTGTACAATCCCGCCGTTCGGTGAAAATTCATCAGAATTTTGTCTAATACACCGATGGTTACGTTCCATTCCCGAAACGCTTCGTAGCAATACCAATAACAGTGAATAACCACGAATAAAATACTCACGGCCCGCATAAATTCCATTGTTTTTGCCAAGCCTCTTAAATCGTCATCTTGTTGCATATATAAAATATTTTGGAACACGGATAACACGGATTTGACCGATTATCACAGATGATAAATCTATCCGTGTTTATCCGTTTTATCGGTGTGATCCGTGTTCCGGTTGTTTATCTTTTTCTCTTTATTTTAAGTTTCCCGTGCTTGTTTCTCAACTTCCGTTGGAAAGCCAATTCCTTGTAGTCGATGCCGTGTACGGTAATCGGCAGGTCAGGCTCTTCGGTAAATTCCTCGAAATATGTTTCCTCTTCGATAGCAAGGCTTTGTTCTAACTCTTTCAAATCTATCGCTGTCAGGGCATTTTCCGGTGGCACGGTATAGTCCAAAAACGGATTTTTCCCGCTCGCGAAATACTCGTTGAATACATTCGCCGAGTAGCCTTTACCCAATCGGGAACCATTGGCTACTACGCCCAACGTGTCCGAAATAAACGTGATGCCGTAAATACGCCCTTGCTCGTTTTCACGCAGAACCACATCAATACCGCGTGCTTTCATTTCCGCCAAAAACCGCTCTTTATCGGGCGTAGTTTTCATGACTTCCATTATCGCATTGCGAAGCAAAGGAGCTTTCTCTTTGATAAGCGCTTTCGATTTCTCAAAATGGCTAAAAACGGCACTAAATCCCGTTCCCCGACCAATTTTATTGGCGTGCAAAGGCGACATCAATTTATTTCCGTCTTTGTCTGTTATGGCATACACCAATCCGTCGTACTGCTTTCCTTTGTATTCCTTGCGGACTTCTTCCACAGAAATATTGTATCGGGACAGGAGCAAATTCATCTCGCCCAACGACTGAAAAGCGTAACATTTCAGCACCGCCCGCACCACACCGGCAATCTGTTCCCGGACATTTCCTTTGTTTATATCTGCCGGTATTACCTCTTTTACCGTAACATCCTCTTTCCGATTTTTGCGGTTTCCACTCGGTATCAAACCGTATTTCAGTTCCAACTCATCGGTAATCTTTTTGCTTCGTCTGCCCTCGAAAGCGTGTGGTAACTTCTTCCCGAAACTATCCACCCGAAGCGAAACGATATGAATGTGTTCGCGGGCAATATCATTGTGCTTAAACACGATGTAAGGCTGATTTTCGTACCCCATCCGTTCCATATACTCTTTGGCAATGGCTTGTAGTTGTGCCGAAGTCAGCACATCATCGGGATGCGGATTGATAGAGCAATGAAACACCGGTTTCTTGGTGCGGATGCCCGACGGCAAACGGTTTTCCATATCCGCCAACGCCCGAAGCAGATCTGTTTCGCCACGCTCATCCACGCTCAATCCCGAAGTCAGAATCACCGAAGCCGTTTCCGATTTCACCTTCCCGAAGTTGTAAGCCAAGACATTTTTCAGACTAATTGGAGCAGTTATTTCGGCAACCATTTCGTGTTAAATTCAGTGGTTAAACGGATGCTTTCTTCCAAAAGAGCGATGCAATTTTCCTGGTAAACTTCCAATTTGGAGAGCAAAACACGGGCGGTATTTACCGAATGATAGACGTTAATCGAGCGGACAGCCTGATTATACAGCATCCCGATTTTACGAATTTGGGCATTGATATGCGTCAATCGCACGTAGAAATCCACGGCAGAAGCATCGTGCGAAATCACCCGGAAAGGGGTTTGAAAAATCCGATGACGGATAAAATCCGACTTGCTTTTTGCCCCCGAACGCTCGTAGAGGTCGAGAAAGCGGGTATTGTCCGTTTCATTCAACCGCAGGTAATAACGAAACGACGTAGTGTTTTCAATTTCTTGGTTCTTTTTCATTGTATCGGTTTTAGGTTTTTAGCTTACGACTTCGGAGTAAGCTCACATCCCCGCACCGGGGCAAGGGACTTTTGTCGGCAAAACGGCAGGTTGTCGGACAAAAGTACACCTTGCCGAATAAAACGTATTGAAAAGCTATTCCGGGCAGTCGAAAACGCAGGTGCCGACCAGCCAAAAATCCGTATTCGGGAACGGTGTGAACAAATCCGGTGCAAAGTTACACCGCTAATTTGTAGCAAATGGCAGGTTTGTTTCCATCCAAAGAAAGCCAAAGGAAGCGCAGTCAATCGAAGCCTTGATGTTGGTGCTTTTCCGCTTTTCTTTGTGCAAGCATACAGAAAAGAATACAAGAATAAGAGAATGAACAAACAAAAGAATAAACAAAAGAAAGAGTACAAGAATGTGTGCAATATTTTCTTTGTGCAATAATGCAGTTATGCAGTTGTGCAGAAAAGAATACATAAAAGAATACAGAAGAGAATGAATACATTATTAGAAGAATAAAAGAATACAAAAATGTATGCAGAAAAGAATAAAAGAATACACCAACAATTAAAAAAAGAAAACAATGCAAGAACAAAAGAATGAACAAATGCACCGTCCCGTTTACGTGGGTTTCGGTTCGCTGAAAGGCGGGGTAGGCAAAAGCAGTATCGCCGAGATATTGGCAAGCTACCTTTATTACGAGAAAAAACGCAACCTCTTTGTGGTGGACTGCGATTTTTCGCAATACAGCTTTTACAATATGCGCGATAGAGACAAACAAGCCATTCAAAACGGCAATCCCGCATTTTTGGAACGAATGAAAAATCATTTCGAGCGTTTCAACAAGCATTCCTATTACATTCTCAAAAGCACGTCAGAAAAAGCATTACAAGATGCCGAAAACTTTATGGCAGCCCATCCGGCTGAAAAATTCGATTACATCTTTTTCGATCTGCCCGGCAGAGCCGACGATACGGCGTTGGTCGGCTTGACGGTCGATTTGGACTACGTGATTTCGCCCATCGAACCCGACCCGCAATCGCTGGTTGCCTGCATGACCTACGCCCTCGTCGTACGCGATTTGGGCGTGTCGCTCACGAGCAGTAAAATCCGTCAGATTTTTATGCTGTGGAACAAAATCGACAAGCGGGTCAATCCCGCTGTCATCGAGTTTTACGACCGGGAAATCGCCCGTCAGGAATTAGGCATTTTCGAGAGCCGTCTGCCACGCTCGTCCCGCTTCAAAAAAGAGCTGTCGCCCGACAACCGCGACGTGTTTCGTTCCACCTACCTCTCGCCCGACAAAAAACTGCTTCCCGGAAGCGGTATCGAAGAATTAGCCGAAGAAATCATCCGTAAACTCACACTGTAATCGTAATAATTCAATCGTAAATCCTAAATCCAAAATCGTAAATCAAGATATGTCCACAATCGAAGAACAACGCAACAAAGTCATTGCCGAACAAATCCGCAAAATGGCAGGGATGGAACCGGAAGAAACAAAACCGGAAGAAGTTCGTCTGCCCAAAGAGCGGCAGGAAAAGCCACAAGAGAAACCCAGTCCCAAAACTCTTTCATTCAATATAGATTTAGAAACCTATATGGAAACATTTCTCAATCCATGTATAATAGAAAATCGTGTATCCTTCTCGTTGAACAGAGAAACACTCGATGTGTTTCGTCACATCCTGCACGATTTGCGAAGCAAAACCACCCTGTCCGCCTACATCGAAAACATCTTGCGGGAACACCTTTCCCGGCACAAAGACGTGATAGGCAAAGGCATCGAGAAAAACAAACGAAAACCCATCATTCCTTAAAAAACCATTAATCATGAATGCAATACCCATCCTTTTAGTCGTCATTGTACTGCTGTTGGTGTACATCATTCTGTTTGTACACGGCAGAAAAACGCCGAAAAACAGTCCCAACACCCTTTCTCAACCACCCATCCGAAACGAAAAACAAACATCCGTCATCGGCACAACCAAGACCTCGTTTCCATCGCGGGAAACGGAAAGAAAGCCCGGGGAAGCCGATGAAAATCGGACGGAAAAACCACCTACATTTGCACCCGAAAGTCCGAGCAAGGACGATACAAACGAGTTTCATCCAATGTCGCCCGAAAACGAAATAGACGAAAACGTGATTGAGAAAGAAGAACTCGACATCCTTTTCGGCCAAGACATCGAAGTGTCCGACGAAAGCCTCACCACCAAAGAAATCCGCCAAATACAGCGAGCCGTGGAACGCGATACGCTGTCGGAACAAGAAAAACCGCACTTGCAACAAGCGGCAGCCAAACTGCAAGGAAGCGATTTTTTAGAAAAACTGAAAACGCACCAAGCCCTGCAACAAAAACTCAACCAACAGTTGATGCAGATATTAGTCGGAACCGATAAAACCGAAACAGCCGAAACCGAAACACCGCCGGAACATTGGATGACATTTTTATAAAACAGCTAAAACGAATAAACAAGAAAACCAATTAAACCTGAACCTAAACCTGAACCTTGAAAGCAAGAGACTGAACAAGCCGCGTCAGCCAATCTAAACCTTAAATCTATGGCTTGTTCCGCTCTCTTTTTTTGCCGTTTTCAGCCGGAAACAGAAGCGACATTTTTTTTAACCTTAAATACCCAATATTATGACAAAGAAAAAAATCCTTTTCACGCTAACCCTTTTTGCCTTCACCATTGCCAACGCCTTGGCCGCCGGAGACGGCACCGCCGGAATTAACGATGCCACCAAGATGATCACCGGTTATTTCGACCCGGCAACCAAACTTATCTACGCCATCGGCGCCGTCGTGGGACTTATCGGCGGGGTAAAAGTCTACGGAAAATTCTCATCCGGCGACCCCGACACCTCGAAAACCGCCGCTTCGTGGTTCGGTGCATGCGTATTCCTGATTGTGGCAGCCACCATTTTACGCTCATTCTTCCTGTAAAATGGGGGCTTACGAAATCAACAAAGGCATCGGCAGAACGGTGGAGTTCAAGGGACTGAAAGCCCAATACCTGTTCATTTTCGCGGGCGGGCTGTTGGCGACATTCGTGTTGGTAGTCATACTCTATATGTTCGGCGTGAGCCAAATTCTCTGTTTGGTCATTGGCGTATCGGGTGCCACCCTGTTGGTGTGGCAAACGTTCGCGATGAACCGCAAATACGGAGAACACGGCTTGATGAAACGCCGGGCAGTAGGCTACCATCCCCGCTACTTGATATGCCGCCGTTCCGTGAGCCGGTTGCTGCAAACCCCACCCGAAAAGAAAGGAAACACCCGATGAGAAACCGAAGCAAAACAAGCGAACTGGAAAGCAAGTTCCCGTTGCTGGCGATAGAAGGCGGCTGCATCGTATCGAAAGATGCCGATGTAACCGTCGCCTTCGCGCTGGAACTGCCCGAACTCTTTACCCTTACCTCGCCCGAATACGAGATGATGCACGCCGCGTGGAACAAAGCCGTGCGTGTACTGCCCGAATACAGCATCCTGCACAAGCAGGACTGGTACATCAAAGAAAACTACCAAGCCGATTTCGGCAGGGAAAACCTCTCGTTCCTATACCGTTCATTCGAACGCCATTTCAATGAACGTCCGTTCCTCAACCATTCCGTTTACCTCTACCTGACCAAAACCACCAAACAGCGGATGGCACAGCAGAGCGATTTCAGCACCCTGTGCCGCGGAAGCATTCTGCCCAAAGAGGTAAAAGACAAAGAAACCGTCGTGCGGTTTTTGGAAAGCGTAGATCAATTTGAACGGATCATCAACGACAGCGGAATGATGCAACTCACCCGCCTTTCGGCAGACGATATTTGCGGAACGGACGGAAAGAGAGGATTGTTAGACCGCTATTTCACGTTGAGTGAAGCGGAAGCAGCGTCGTTGACGGATATAAAACTGGGAGCATCGGAAGTAAAAATCGGCGACAATTACCTGTGCCTGCACACCTTGGGCAACACGGACGATCTGCCGAACCAAGTCAGCACCGACAGCCGCTACGAAAAACTATCGACCGACCGTTCCGACTGCCGGTTGTCGTTCGCCGCACCCGTAGGACTGCTTTTACCGTGCAACCATATCTACAACCAATACCTTTTTATCGGCGAAAGCGACGAGAACCTGAAAAACTTCGAGAAGCAAGCCCGCAATATGCACTCGCTGGCACGCTATTCCCGTTCCAACCAAATTAACCGCGAATGGATAGAAGAATATCTGAACGTAGCACACTCGCAAGGCTTGACTTCCATCAAAGCCCACTTCAACGTGTTGGCGTGGAGCGACGACCGGGAAGAACTCAAACAGATAAAAAACGACGTCGGTTCGGCGCTCGCCCTGATGGAATGCCGTCCACGCCACAATACCGTGGATACCGGAACGCTCTATTGGGCGGCAATGCCGGGCAACGCGGGCGATTTTCCCGCCGAAGAGAGTTTCTACACCTTCATCGAACAGGCGCTCTGTTTCTTTACCGGAGAAACCAACTACAAAAGTTCCCCTTCGCCTTTCGGCATCAAGATGGCAGACCGATTGAGCGGAAAGCCCCTGCATCTGGATATTTCCGACTTACCGATGCGAAAAGGCATTATCACGAACCGCAACAAATTTATTTTGGGGCCTTCGGGAAGCGGAAAATCGTTCTTTACCAATCATATGGTACGCCAGTATTACGAACAGGGCACGCACGTCTTGCTCGTGGATACGGGAAATTCCTACCAGGGGCTGAACAACCTGATCCACCAAAAAACCAAAGGCGAAGACGGTATTTATTACACCTACACGGATGAAAATCCCATCTCGTTCAATCCCTTCTATACGGATGATTACGTCTATGACGTGGAAAAACGGGAAAGTATCTCTACGCTTTTGCTCACGTTGTGGAAAAGTGAAGACGAAAAGATTTCCAAAACCGAAGCGGGCGAATTGGGTTCTGCCGTAAACGCTTACCTCGATTTAATCCGAGAGAACAGGCAGATTACGCCGGGATTTAATTCGTTTTACGAGTTTCTGCGGGACAGCTACCGCCACGACTTGGAGCAGCGAGATATCAAAGTAACCAAAGAAGATTTCAACATCGACAACCTGCTGACCACCCTCAAACAGTACTACCGGGGCGGACGCTACGACTTTCTGCTCAATTCCGACAAAAACATCGACCTCTTGAACAAACGATTTATCGTTTTCGAGATTGATGCCGTGAAAGACAACAAAGACCTCTTTCCGGTGGTAACCATCATCATTATGGAAGTTTTCATCAATAAGATGCGGCGGCTGAAAGGTATCCGCAAGATGATTTTGATAGAGGAAGCGTGGAAAGCCATCGCTTCGGCAAATATGGCGGACTACATCAAGTATCTCTACAAAACCGTCCGCAAGTATTTTGGCGAAGCCATCGTGGTAACGCAGGAGGTGGACGACATTATCCAAAGTCCCATCGTGAAAGAGAGTATCATCAATAACTCGGACTGTAAAATTCTGCTGGACCAACGCAAGTACGCCAACAAGTTCGACAGCATCCGGGATATGCTGGGGTTGACCGAAAAGGAAAAATCGCAGATCCTTTCCATCAATATGAACAACGATGCCGGACGGCTCTACAAAGAGGTGTGGATTGGGCTGGGCGGTACGCATTCCGCCGTGTATGCCACCGAAGTTTCTACCGAAGAGTACCTGACTTACACCACCGAAGAGACCGAAAAAATGGAGGTGATGAACAAAGCGGAAGCATTGGACGGAAACATGGAACAAGCGATAAAACAACTTGCTGAAAAGGCGAGAGAGAAATAACAATAGAAATAACAACCAACTTTAAAAAACCAGATTATGAAGACAAAACTTTCCCTTATTCTATTGGCTGTTGCCCTGTTTTGCGGAACAGTCAACGCCCAATGGGTGGTAACCGACCCGGGTAACTTCGCGGGCAATATTGCCAATTCTATCAAAGAAATCGCCACAGCAAGCAAAACGGTAAAAAATACGATGAACAGCTTCAAAGAGGTGGAAAAACTCTACGGCGACACCAAAAAATACTACGACGCGCTGAAAAAAGTAAACAACCTGATTGGCGATGCTTACAAAGTAAAAGAAACGCTGGTAATGGTAGGCGACATCACGGGTATTTACGTGGATGCCTACAAACGGATGCTTTCCGACACCAATTTCCGTCCTGCCGAACTCACGGCAATGGCTTCGGGTTATGCCCGCCTGCTCGAATTGAGCGGCGAATCGGTCAAGGAACTGAAATCCATAACCAAAAGCGGTTCGTTCTCGATGAACGACAAGGAGCGGATGGAGATGATTGACCGTATTTACGAACAAGTTAAAGAGTACAAAGCCATCACATCCTACTACACCCGCAAAAACATCTCGGTAAGCTACGTCCGTGCCAAGAAAAAAGACGATACCCGCCGTGTGCAGGAACTCTACGGAATGGATGAACACCGGTTTTGGTAAGTAACAGTAAACGAGTAAACAAGTAAACGAGAAAACAAGAAAAAATGGATTTTAACAGCCTACACGAGTTGTTACGCACAACTTACAGTGAAATGATCCCCCTTGCCGACAATATGGCAGGTGTTGCCAAAGGCATAGCCGGCTTGGGAGCATTATTCTACATCGCGATGCGGGTTTGGGCATCGCTGGCACGAGCCGAACCCATTGACGTATTTCCGCTTCTTCGTCCCTTTGCCTTAGGATTTTGCATTATGTTCTTCTCTACATTCGTATTAGGAAGTATCAATACCATATTAAGCCCCATCGTGAAAGGTACGGAACAAATGGTAAAACAGCAGTCCGGCGATTTACAGGCATTGACGCAGAAACGCGACCAATTGGAATACGAAGCCCTGATGCGAAATCCCGAAACGGCATTTCTGGCAGACCAAGCCCAATGGGACGAGAAAATAGAAGAAATGGGCGTCATCGGCGTATCCGATGCAGTAACCATTGCCGGAATGTATGCCGAAAGAGCCGCGTACAACACAAAAAAATGGATGATGGAAAAAGTCTATCAGTTGTTGGAACTGCTGTATCAAGCGGCAGGACTAATCATAGATACCATCCGCACCTTCTATCTGATTGTACTTTCCATATTGGGACCCATTGTATTTGCCATCGGAATGTGGGACGGCTTGGGCGGTTCGCTCACGGCGTGGTTCAGCCGGTACATTTCGGTGTATCTGTGGCTTCCCGTGAGCAGTATTCTTTCCGCTTTATTGACCAAAATACAAGTATTGATGTTGCAAAAAGACATTGCCCTGCTGGAAGACCCCTCGTTTATTTCCGATGGAAGCAACTGGTATTACATCATTTTCTTTCTTATCGGCATTGTCGGATATTTTGCCGTGCCAACCGTGGCAGGCTGGATTATCGAAGCCGGAGGCGGAATGGGTAATTACGGCAAAAACCTGAACGAGCAAGCCAAATACGCCGGAGGAAAAGCCGTGAGCGGAGGAAAAGCGGCGGCAGCGGCAGGCGGTGCGGCAGCAGGAAACGTGGCCGGACGCATTCGCGGAATGTTGAAGAAAAAATAAAAAACAGTAAACGGTGGACGAGTAAACGAGTAAACACCCTGTTTACTTGTCCGCTCGTAAACTAAAAAACTAAATATCATGGAATTTAAATCATTAAAAAACATCGAAACATCCTTTAAGCAGATACGCCTTTACGCCTTGCTTTTTGTCGTACTCTGCCTGTGTGTCTGCGGATACGCGCTCTACAATTCATACAGTTTTGCCGAAAAACAACGCGAGAAAATCTACGTGCTGGACAAAGGCAAATCCTTGATGCTTGCCCTTTCGCAAGAAGCCGAAGCCAATCGTCCGGTAGAGGTAAGGGAACACGTCAGGCGTTTTCACGAACTCTTTTTTACCGTTGCCCCCGACAAAGACGCCATCGAAAGCAATATGCGCCGTGCCTTTATGCTTGCCGATAAATCGGCGTACAATTACTACAAAGATTTGATGGAAAAAGGCTATTTCACACGGATTATTTCGGGAAATATCAACCAACGGGTAGAGATTGACAGCATCGTGTGCAATTTCGACAGCTATCCCTACAAGGCAAAAACCTTTGCCCGCCAGTACATCATCCGCCAAAGCAACATCACGGAGCGTTCGCTCGTAACCGATTGCGAGCTGATAAACTCGGTGCGTTCCGACAACAACCCGCAAGGCTTTACGCTGGAACGTTTCGTAGTCCTTCAAAACCACGACATACAAACCGTAAAGCGATGAAACGAACTTACCTCAAACTACACCTGTGGCTCAAAGCAGGATGCGAACGCCTGACGTTGCGTCAGCGAAAAATTATTCTTTTCAGCGTGAGCAGTATCTATTTTCTCTGTTGCATCGGACTGATTATACCGGTATTCATTCCCGAAAAAAACGAAACAAATACGGAGCAGACCGAAATCAAAACAGATGAAACCGACCAAAGCATCCCGGAACTGATAGACGTACCAGTACGGAAAGACAGTCTGTACGGAATAGAATTTTTTGAACAATCAACTACCTAAATACCAATTACTATGAACAATGAAAAAGACCAAAATCAAGAAAGCTCTTCGGTGGAGCAGACGGCTCATCCGCAAGAAAGAGTACCGGAAAACGGTGGAAAGCCCGAAAACCACGGAAAACAAGAAAAGTCTGGGAAACAAGAAAAATCCGAAAAAACAAACACCTTCAAAGAGTTGTCCCAGCAAGACAAGGAAAAACTGAAAAAAGCGGTAATATTCAGCGCGATGGGCATCCTGTTTGTCCTGCTTATGTGGTTTATCTTCAAGCCATCCGCCAAGGAAAAGAAAGAAGCGGAAGAGCAAATCGGGCTGAACAACGACATTCCGCAGGCATCCAATCTCGACCTGCCCGACGACAAGCTGAAAGCCTACACGCTCGGCACGGACGTAGAAAAAGAGAATGACCGGCAGGCAGTGTTAGGCAGTCTGTACGACTACTTCGACCAAGAAAGCGAAAGCCGAAGCAAAGCATTGTCGGAAGAAGAAACCGACAACGAAGACCCCGTGGCAAAATCGGTCAATCAGTACCAAGAAACCACGCGAATGTTGCAGTCGTTCAATGAACCGCCCGCTTACGACCCCGAAAAAGAGCAATTGTGGAACGAGGTAAGCGAGCTTCGCGACAAACTGATAGAATTGGAAGAGAGCAAGAACGAGGAAGGCGACCACCTGGCATTGATGGAAAAATCCTACGAACTGGCAGCCAAATACCTGCCTCAAAACCAACAGTCGGCAAATCCCTTTGAAACGGCGGTTGAGCGGAAAATGGACGATCCTTTCCCTAATGCCCACGCCCAAGCGAAAGCCAAAGAGCCGACCTTTACCGTACTGCCCGAAGTGAAAAACGTAGTTTCGGCACTCTACCAAGACGTACCCGATAGTATTTTCGTCCTCGAACAGATGCAGGAACGCAACCGCAGTTTTCTTTCCGGAACGGGAAATGCCGATGAAACATTGGATAAAAACACGCTCAAAGTATCCGTTCACGAAACCGTAACGCTCAAAGACGGTGAAACGGTGCGTTTACGCCTATTGGAAACGGCACGGGTAGCCAATCTGCACCTGCCGAAAAACAAAATCCTGACTGCTGTCGCCAAAATCCAAGGCAACCGCTTAACGCTTTCGGTAACCAACATCGAACAGCAGGGACGGATCATTGCCGTGAACTTATCCGCTTATGATTTGGACGGTCAGCCGGGTGTTTTCATCCCCAATTCCGAGGAAATGAACGCCGTCAAGGAGGTCGTTGCCGGAATGGGGCAATCGGCAGGAACAAGCTTCACGTTTAATTCTTCCGCAGGACAGCAGTTAGCTGCCGATGCGGGAAAAGGTGTGATGCAGGGTGCTTCCGGGTACCTGAACAAAAAAATGCGGGAAGTGAAAGTTACGCTAAAAAGCGGACATTTGCTCTACCTGACAGACAATAAATAAGAAAAATTACAAACAAATAAAACAATAACAGTAATAATGAAATCAAATAAATCAATTAAAACAGCTATGGTATTAATAGCTCTATGTTTCAGCATAATGTCAGCTTCGGCACAAATTTATCCGCAAGGTGTGTCAATTAGAATATTTCAACCCGAAGAAGGAGGATTTATTTCGTTGAAAAACAATCAAACAGGAGATATAATTTCAAGTTTTGAAGTACATATTAATCAAGGGTTTGACAATGAGGAAAAATACTATTTTGCTTCTGTACCCCCATTTGTTCAAATAAAAATAGATGTATCAACCCAAAATGATTTTTTTGTCGTGAAAGAAATAAATTTGAACAATCAGGCGCTGCCACTGGAAAATCCGGTATTTCAAGGATGGCGCGATGGCGAAGTGTATGACGTTTCTGCCGTAATTGAAAAAAAGCAAACAACATCCCTATTAGAGCATCAAAGTAACTCAAATGATATAAAAGTTTATTTTGACGATTATAAGAACTCGATAGAAGTTTTTTATCCCGAAAATAGGAAGGTGCAAAAACTTGAACTTTACAATATGCTTGGACGAAAAATGAAAGAACAAACCCTTGCAGGTACAAAGGCAACGATGTTTACACATGGACTTTCAGGAATATATATCGTGCGAATAGGCAATCAATCTAAAAAAATAATAATAAACCACTAAAATAATAACAACAATGAAAATCAAACAATTAATTTTAGCAACAATTTTATTGGCAGGCACATTTTCTGCCAACGCCCAAATCAGTTCGGGCGACCTGTATCAAGGAATGAGCCGAAGCATCCCCAACGGCAGAGTAGTTCTGCCTTACGGTTTGGATGTAACGTATGAAAAAACGTTGCATCTGATTTTTCCCGCTCAAATCCGTTACGTGGATTTGGGAAGTAGCAACCTCATCGCCGGCAAAGCCGAGGATGCCGACAACGTACTTCGGGTAAAAGCCGCCGTGCGCGATTTTGAAACCGAAAGCAACCTCTCTGTCATCTGTGACGACGGCAGTTTTTACAGTTTCAACGTCAAATACGCCGAAGAACCCGAACGCCTAAACATCGAAATGCAGGACTTTCTGCATTCCGGCACCAACAACCTGCCCACCAACAAAGCCGATATTTATTTCAAAGAATTAGGCAATCAATCGCCCGTTTTGGTCAAGTTGATAATGAAAACCATTTGGCAGAACGACCGCCGGGAAATCAAACACATCGGCTCAAAAAAGTTCGGTATTCAGTTCCTCTTGCGTGGATTGTATTCGCACAACGGACTGCTGTACTTCCACTTGCAAACCAAAAACCAAAGCCAAATGCCCTACAACATTGATTTTATCACCTTCAAAGTCGTGGACAAAAAAATCGCCAAACGCACCGCCATCCAGGAGCAAATCCTGCAACCGCTTCGCACCCACAACAACCTCACCCGCATCGGCGGACTGCAAACCCAACGCTCGGTTTTCGTGCTGGAACAATTCACTCTGCCCGACGATAAGGTCTTGGAAGTAACGCTCTTCGAGCAAAACGGCGGTCGCCACCAGACCTTTGTTGTGGAAAACGAAGACCTAATCCACGCCAAAAACATCGATAACCTCAAACTCAAATTCTGATGAAAAAATCCATTATTCTACTCGTGTGCCTTGTTGCGATAGCGACAGGCACACACGCCCAGCGTTTGATACCCGGACAGCGAGGCTTACAACTATCCGTCGGCGTTCCAATAACCGAAAACAAACTCTTTGCGGACGGCAATTTTACCACGCAAATGGCGATGACCATCAACCACAAACGAGCCAATCAATGGCTTTTTGGATTAGAATACGCGAAAAAGCATTTTGCCTATCGCGAAATGCAAATCCCATCCGAAACCATCACTTTCGAGGGTGGTTACTTGCTCAATCTCTTTTCCGATGCCGGAAAAAACGTCTTGCTAAATACCGGAATTACCGCCGTGGCAGGATATGAAACCGTCAATCGAAATGAAAAGCTTTTACCCGACGGTGCAACTTTATTGACAAAAGATAAATTCGTGTACGGCGGAGCGTATCATTTGGCATTGGACGTTTTCGCAACCGATAATATCGTCTTTTTCGTGAAAGGAAAATGCAATGTGCTTTTGGGAAGCGAGGTGGAAATGTTCAGACCGCAAATAAGTACAGGAATAAGAATAAGTCTATAAAATGTCTGAACTGTGATTTTTATGATTTATAAGATTAATATTGAAAAACAAATTACAAAATGAAAAGATTTTTATCAAACAGTCTGATGTTAGGCTACTTTATTTGCGTCCTATTGGGCGTTTCTGCCTGTAATAGCTCTTTGGACATTCAACAAAGCTATGAATTTGATATTCACACGATGCCGGTCCGCAAAGAAATCCGTCAAAACGAAACCGCCGAAATCCGATGCACCCTAATCGAAAAAGGAACTTTTGTCGAGAATAAATACAATATTCGCTATTTCCAAGCAGAAGGTACTGGCGAACTTCGTTTAGGCAAAGACGGCAAAGTTTTTCTTCCTAACGACCGCTACCCGTTACCGGAAAAAGAATTTCGGTTGTATTACACATCACGCTCGGATGAAAGCCAGCGGTTTGAAGTGGTTGTAGAAGATAGTTTTGGAAATGAAAAGAAATTGGAGTTTGAGTTTAATGCGGAGAAAGAGGAGAAAAGGGAGTAGCAATACAATTTCACAAAACAAACCGATGAATAAGCAAAAAAAATTAGGTCAAGTATATACTCCGCATTGGATTGTTTGCGAGATATTAGATTTAGTCGAGTATAATAATCCGGATTTTCTGAACAAATACATAATGGAACCCGCTTGCGGTGAAGGTGCTTTTTTGCTTGAAATCACAAGAAGATACACATCTATTTCCAAAAGTTTAGGTAAAAGCTGTGCTGAAATAGTTCAAAATCTCGAAGAATACATATACGGAGTTGAAATTGACAGACAAGCGTACAACAAATGTATTGCGAATTTGAATGCGTACGTAAAAGTAGAGTTGGGTGTGGAAAGCGTGAAATGGAAGATTTTTAATTCTGATATGTTACACATTTTCCGGCAATTTCACACACGATTTGATTATGTGGTAGGCAACCCGCCCTACATCCGCATTCATAATATGAGCATCGACAGGAGAAACTTTATCAAACATAATTTTATGTTCAACCAAGGCACCTTCGATATTTATCTATCATTCTATGAGTTAAGTCTTCGAATGATTAATAAAAACGGTCAAGTTGGATTTATTACGCCCAATAGTTTCTTACGCAATTCATCCTATTTGCAGTTTCGTGAATATCTTGCAAAAAACAAACTTATAAGCACGTTGATTGACTTTAAGGCAAATAAAATGTTTCCCGGATTTTCAAGTTACACCGCCATAGCCATTTTACAAAACGGGAATAGTAAAGATGTTTTTGATTACGGCGAATTTCAAAACGGGAAAATTGTAAAATTGAATGAAATCAAGTACAACAACCTAAACAACAAGCATTGGTCATTTACAGACAAAGAAAATGAACAGTTTTTGAAAAATCTGAACAAGAGTACAGACATATTTGTAAAAGATTTATTTGATGTTCAATACGGCTTGGCAACCCTTCGAGACCGAATTTTTATAGGAAAATGCAAACCTCATCCGGTAAACCAGCATTTAGCAATTTTCAACAATGAATTGATAGAACGATCGGTTTTGCAGGATGTAATAAAAGCTTCAACGTTCAAGGGTAATTTTTCGGGTATAGAAAAAATCATTTATCCATACGAGTTTTCGGATGGTAAATACCGTGTTATATCCGAAACGAAAATGCAAATTGAGTATCCGCATTGTTACGCTTATTTGTTGCAACACAAATCCGACCTATTGTCACGAGATATTGATAAAGGTACGAAGTGGTACGAATTCGGACGTAGCCAAGGAATACAGAAAATTCATCAAGAGAAAATAATTTTGGGAACATTGATGAGCAGTGCCGTTCGTTTTCACAAAGTTTCAAAACAAGTGATGATGTATTCCGGTATTTTCATTACCCGAAAAAATCCCGATGTAGATTGGAAAATTCTAGAAGATATACTGTGTTCCAAAGAGTTTCTCCGATTTATCCACATTAAAGGAAAAGATTTTTCGGGAGGTTATAAGTCCATTTCCACCAATCAGATAAAATGTATTAGCTAAGACTTCATCTGACAGTCGGGCATTTTTTTAATGATTCAACATTGGGTTTTTTAAGTCATACATGCCAGGAATAGTCAAAGGGTAAGA
>SAAL01000113.1 GCA_009929445.1 Bacteroidia bacterium | reverse complement strand
GGACCTGCTTCGATAACAGTGCATGGTACATTTTTACCATCGGCACTGAAAACGGATGTCATTCCGATTTTTTTTCCTAATAATCCTGGCATTTCAATTAATTAAAAGCCCCCTGAATCCCCCGAAGGAAGATTTTTGGTCGGGCGAGTTTATAATATTTATTTTGTTTATTCAGCTTTCTTATGCCTCCCTTTCGGGGAGGTTTGGTGGGGCTTTAAACTTTTATTTCTACTTCTACTCCGCTTGGTAACTCAAGTTTCATCAGTGCATCAACCGTTTTGCTGGTTGAACTGTAGATGTCTATCAGGCGCTTGAACGATGAAAGTTCGAACTGTTCGCGTGATTTCTTGTTTACGAAAGTAGCACGGTTAACTGTAAATACGCGTTTGTGAGTTGGAAGTGGAATTGGTCCGCTTACCACTGCTCCTGTAGCTTTTACAGTTTTAACGATTTTCTCGGCTGATTTGTCAACCAGATTGTGATCGTAAGATTTCAGTTTAATTCTGATTTTTTGACTCATTGTCTTTTTTTTTTATTAATTTGTTTGTAATTCGTTTTCACTTAAGAGTCATTCGCTAAGTGAAATTTTATTTTTTATTTGTTCAATCAAAAGTTCATAACGTTTTTGTTACGAACTTTTGAGATACATTTATTACAATAATTCTGCTTTACCTCCGGCTGCTTCAACTACCTGTTTAGCCAGTGTTGTAGAGACTTCGGCATAATGAGAAAATTCCATTGATGATGTGGCTCGTCCTGAAGTAATTGTTCTTAACGCAGTTACATATCCAAACATTTCAGACAGCGGCACTTTTGCTTTAACAATCCGGGCTCCGGTACGGCTTGAATCCATTCCTTCTACCTGACCGCGACGTTTGTTGAGGTCGCCTATCACATCTCCCATGCTTTCTTCAGGTGTTACCACTTCAATTTTCATGATTGGTTCCAACAATACAGGTTTTGCTTTAGCACAGGCATTCTTGTAGGCAATCTGAGCACAGATTTCAAATGAAAGCTGATCGGAGTCAACCGGGTGGAAAGATCCGTCAACCAGCGTTACTTTCAGTGTATCCATCGGATATCCGGCTAAAACACCGTTTTTCATGGCAGTCTGGAATCCTTTCTGAACAGCGGGAATGTATTCTTTTGGAATATTTCCCCCTTTCACAACGTCGACAAACTGCAATGATCCTTCAAAATCCTGATCAGCAGGCTCTACCTTCACAATGATGTCGGCAAATTTTCCGCGTCCTCCGGATTGCTTTTTATAGACTTCACGAATTTCAACCTGTTGTGTAATTGCCTCTTTGTAAGAAACCTGAGGACGTCCCTGATTACATTCAACCTTGAACTCGCGTTTCAAACGGTCGATAATAATCTCGAGGTGAAGTTCACCCATACCACTGATTACGGTCTGTCCGGTTTGCTCATCGGTACGAACTGTGAATGTAGGATCTTCTTCGGCAAGTTTTGATAATCCCATGCCGAGTTTGTCCATGTCTTTCTGAGTTTTGGGCTCTACGGTTATTCCGATTACCGGGTCCGGAAAATCCATGGATTCGAGTGTAATGGGATGAGCTTCGTCACAAAGTGTATCGCCTGTGCGAATATCTTTGAAACCTACGCCTGCTCCAATATCACCGGCATGAATGCTTTCAACTGGATTCTGCTTGTTGGAATGCATCTGGAATATACGCGAAATACGTTCTTTCTTTTCAGAACGGGTATTATATACGTATGAACCCGCATCGAGTTTACCGGAATATACTCTGAAAAAGCATAATCGACCTACATAAGGATCGGTGGCAATCTTAAATGCAAGAGCACATAAGGGTTCAGAAACTTCGGGATGACGAACTACTTCTTTATCTTCAAAGCGGGGGTCTTTACCTACTATTTCAGGAGTATCAAGGGGACTTGGCAGATACGCACATACGGCGTCAAGCATGGTCTGAACTCCCTTATTTTTGAATGAAGATCCGCAAATCATCGGATTAATCTTCATTTCAAGCGTTCCTTTACGTATTGCAGCCTTGATTTCTTCTTCTGTAAGTGAATCGGGATCTTCGAAGAATTTTTCCATTACCACATCATCGAATTCTGCACAAGCTTCGAGCATTTTTTCTCTCCACTCTTTTGCTTCGTCCAGTAAATCGGCAGGAATTTCTTCCACGTCGTACTGAGCACCCATGGTTTCGTCGTGCCATAGAATTGCTTTCATTTTAATCAGGTCCACAACGCCTCTGAATTTTTCTTCAGTTCCGATTGGAATTTGAATCGGACACGGGGTTGCACCCAGTACGTCTTTAACCTGACGTACTACTTCATAGAAATCGGCTCCCGAACGGTCCATCTTGTTGACATAACCGATACGGGGTACATTATATTTATCAGCCTGTCTCCACACGGTTTCCGACTGAGGTTCAACACCACCTACTGCGCAAAATGCTGCTACTGCACCATCCAAAATACGCAACGAACGTTCAACTTCTACAGTGAAGTCGACGTGTCCCGGAGTGTCAATTAAATTAATTTTATATTTATCACCCTGATAGTTCCAGGATGTAGTAGTGGCAGCAGAAGTAATTGTGATACCTCTTTCCTGCTCCTGTTCCATCCAGTCCATAGTGGCAGCTCCATCGTGCACTTCACCAATTTTATGGGTCAATCCTGTATAAAAAAGGATACGTTCGGATGTTGTTGTTTTTCCGGCATCAATGTGAGCCATGATACCGATATTTCTATTATAACTTAAATCTCCTTTTGACATTTATTATTTACTTTCCTTATTAACTATTACCTGATATCTTTTCAATTAAAATCTGAAGTGTGCGAACGCCCTGTTGGCTTCAGCCATACGGTGCATATCTTCCTTGCGTTTGAATGATCCACCCTGATTGTTGAACGCGTCGATAATTTCGGCAGCCAGTTTATCAGCCATCGAACGACCGCCACGTTTACGGGCGTAAAGTATAAGATTTTTCATTGAAATGGATTCTTTCCTGTCAGGACGAATCTCGGTTGGAACCTGGAATGTAGCACCACCTACACGACGTGATTTGACTTCCACTAACGGAGTGATGTTTTCAAGAGCTTTCTTCCAGATTTCGAGGGGGGCTTTTTCTTCATTCGGAAGTTTGGTTTTCACCACTTCCAACGCGTCATAAAAAATACTGAAAGCTATTGACTTTTTGCCATCGAACATCAAATGGTTTACGAATTTTGTAACCATTGATTCATTAAAAACCGGATCGGGTAAAATGATCCTTTTTTTAGGTTTTGTCTTTCTCATTTTTGTAAAATTTCCGTTTTTGTTTTTTTGGTTGCTTTTAGTTACTTCAACTGTTCCTCCGAACTGTTTACTCAACCTTCATCTGCTACCTTAAAACTCAAACAAGTTGTTGAAAACTTGATTTTGTTAATGTTTCTTTGTTAGAATTTCTGAAGATTTCAGAACCGATAATTCACCGTGGATGAATTATTTTTTCTTAGCTGGTGCACCTTTTACGGGACCTTTTGCTGCTGCTCCTGCTTTCGGACGTTTAGCTCCGTATTTTGAACGACGTTGAGTACGACCGTTTACACCGGCAGTATCCAAAGTACCGCGAACCACGTGGTAACGTACACCCGGAAGGTCTTTTACACGACCGCCACGAACCATCACGATGGAGTGTTCCTGCAGGTTGTGTCCTTCACCCGGAATGTAAGCATTTACTTCTTTCTGATTCGTCAAACGTACACGAGCTACTTTTCGCATAGCAGAATTAGGCTTCTTGGGGGTAGTAGTATAAACACGCACACAAACACCACGACGCTGCGGACATGAATCCAAAGCCGGTGATTTACTTTTGTCGATCAGTTCTACTCTTCCTTTTCTAACTAATTGCTGAATTGTAGGCATTTCTTTTCTTCTATTTGTTAAATAAATACTTATAAATTATCCATTTAGATTTTCTCCAAAATGGGTTGCAAAGGTACGAAGTTTTTTTTAATTAACAATAGATGGGCTTATTATTTTTTTCAGATTTATTCCAATTCTCATTTTGAAAGGTATTTTTGCACAAAAAAAAGACTTAACAGAAAGATGCTAAGTCTTTTTTTAATATCCGGTTTTTCCGGTTATTTTACGATTTTGTAAATTTCGGAATTTCCATTGCTTTCTACCTTCAAAACAAATATTCCTTTCGCTTCAAATGGAAAAGTGTATGTATCTGAAGTGGCTTTTGCAACTGAAACCTGCGAACCTGTAATTCTGTATAACCGGATGATTTCACCTCCATTCAGGTCGCATACCTTAATGCCATCCCGTGTAGCGTGAATGCGGTGACTCAAAGTACTGATGCCCGTTAATCCGGTTGATGTGGTGGACACAAACACGGCATCCGAGAAATGCGAGAATGAGCTTCCGAGACTTGCTTTCAACCGGTAATAATATTCAGTATTTGCTTTCAGGCCTACCACTAACGTATGGTTTCCGGTTACCGGTTTATTTTTCTCCACAAATACCGTATCCACTTTCCCGTGTTCAATGGTCACATCGTCCAGTGCTAAGTTTCCTGTGACTTTTGTATAAGTGAATTTTATTGCAGTGTAACCTTTCTCAGGTGAAAAAGTATAAGATGGATAATATTTTGCTGTGCTTGCATTGTATGGTATGGTTTCAATCAATGACCATCCCGATTGATTTTGCCCTTCAACAGTAAAATAAGAACCTGTTCCGGCTGAAGGATAACGGTACATAAAACTAAGTTTACGGATTATCTTCGGGAATTGTTTGGTTTGAAGCCATTCAAGGTTATTTTTAAATGCAATGGAAGGAATATTTATACCCGAACTTGCAGCTGTAGTATAGTTTCCACTCGCTGTTCCGGTCCAACCGTCCGGAAGTGTCTTTCCATTTGTACCTACATTATTAAACCCTTCGGTTTCGGTTTTAATTTCTCCGGACAGTTGATATACATCGAGGTAATATTCCGCAGCGTAAGGCGTTTCTTCCCAGTTGGCAGTGAAGGATGTGCCGCTGATATGTGTAGCTGCCATCCCTACTGGAATTTCCAAACCGGCGGTTCGCAGTCGCTGGGTATTGACCGAGGGTGCTACCACTCCGCTCCTGTAAGAGGTGACGCTGTAGGTATAATTTTCGTTGGGATTTAAGTTGTCAACTGTCAGATGATTGGTAATTCCCACCGGTTTATCTTTGAAAATATAATTATTGGCCGATGCAAAGTTCACGACGTGAGTTCCTATTTTATCCAGCTGGGTGTAAGGATATTCAGTCCATTGGTTTAAATCAAAATTTGCAGCAGGATGAGTTACGTCGGCATTTCTTTTGAGGATTTTATCGAAGCCCCAACTGTAATCAGCTCCGCCATTTAATTTTCCTATTACATCTACCATCACTCCGTTTCTGAATAAGGCAATGGCATCGTTACCATTGAAATTTAACACAGAATCAGTAAATAATGTAGCTTTTGAACGAAGTGTTTCGTTGGTCGAAGAGGCATGTGCGAGTATCAGTGTTTTATTATTCCGGAGAGTACCGGAAAGTTTGTAGGATGTTTCATAGTCACCATAACCATTGGACTGTTTTTTCAGAGTATATTTCGATAAATCTACGTCATTTCCGGTTCCGTTATAAATTTCGAGTGCTTTGTCGTACGATGTACCTTCCAGGTATCCCGAAATAATCAGATTTCCGGCCCGGGTATCTCCCTGATACAGCGAAACTGTATAATTGGTGGCAGCGGGATCTTCCAGCCAATGGAGAGTGCCGCCAACGGGTGTAACATCGGTAGGTTCTGTGACAATAAATTCGGAAGTAGCCAGTCCCCGGACAGGAATTCGGGTAATCTCAGTAAGACCTCCACCCTGAATGAGCAACGTATCAATGGTAGTGCCCGAATTGACAGGCTGGTAATTTACCTGTAAATCATATCCGGCATGTGCCTGATCAGCTGATATGGAATTTACCGAAAGGGATAATGCCGGACTGTTTCTGAGGAATGAAAAGGAAACCGGTCCTGTGATATTCATTCCCTGAACAGTGAGATTCAGTGATTTTGTTACATTCAGCAGAATAACTCCGAAATCCAGTTTGGTTTTTCTTCGTGGTGCCACCAGAAACGCCCTTGTTTCTTCGGCGTAGGTAAATGCTTTGGTACTATCAATTCCCCATATATATGAAGTCAGTTCGGGAAAATCGATAAATGGATTGCGATTGCCCTGTATGGCATATATGCTGTCGTTGCGTGCTAATTCTTTATCGCTTACCGGGTCTTGATTGTGCCATTTCACAAGTAAATCGATAGCCCAGGGCTGCCAAACAGGATATACTGTTTTAGTGAGCATGGGCGAATTCCAGAGTGGAGCCAGATCTTCATAGATTGTGCTGATATACAGGTATGAACGTGCAAAATCGCCCTTGTATTCATCTGCAGGTTCAAAACTATTATCAGTATATACTGTTCCGAAACCATTCTTTCCTATTTTCGATTTTCCATTATCAAGTAAAAGAGTACCTGCAACTTCTCCCAAAGGCAGATTATTTTTTATCCCGTTGGTGTATGCGTCAGCCGGATAGAGGTGAAAAAGGTCTTTGTAAGCCACATTTTCATAAGCTCCCCACCAACTTTTAGGGAATGAGTGCTCGATGGCCATATCGGGGATGGAATTGTAACCATTGAAATTCCGGACAATACTGGAATACATATCTTGCACGGTATTATCGGCATTACGGTCGGTAGAAAAGAATCCCTGCCATGTACAGCCCGGTCCGCTTCCATAATCGAGCACAGTGAGGGGTGATGAGATATCGTGAAGGGTTGTTTTCAGTTCGGCCTTTTTCTTTCCCAGGGCAAAATGATAGTAACCCGTTGGAATGGCTCCCTGAACTGAAAAAGCGACGCTTAATATTAATGGTATGAAAAGTTGTTTTGTAAAATTGCGCATCGGCTTAATTCTTCGGATGTTAGAAAGTTCAAATATAAGTTATTTTGATCAGGCAGCAAAAAGAAAAAACTCTTTTTATCATTCTTTGACAAAAAGAGTTGTTAATACTTTACCGGTTGTATATTATTTCATTTCCACCTTTTGATAAGGTCGTGGTAGGCATCAATTCTTCGATCACGGAAAAAAGGCCACCAGCGGCGAACTGTTTCAGTTCTGTTTAAGTCTAAATCAAAAACTAAATTTTCATCCTTTTTATCGGAAGTTTTGGTCAGGATTTCACCTTGCGGTCCGGCAATGAAACTTGTACCCCAGAACTGAATTCCTTTTGTAATACCGGAAGGATCAGCTTCATACCCTACCCTGTTGCATGAAATCACAGGAATCCCGTTGGCAACAGCATGTGATCGCTGAACAGTGATCCAGGCATCGCGCTGGCGCTCTTTTTCTTCGGTTGTATCTGTGCTTTCCCATCCGATGGCAGTAGGATAAATGAGTATTTCTGCACCTGCCAGAGCCATCAGGCGCGCTGCTTCCGGATACCACTGATCCCAACAAATCAGCACGCCAAGTTTCCCAACTGAGGTTTGAATAGGCTCAAAACCCAAATCTCCGGGTGTAAAGTAGAATTTTTCGTAATACGCCGGATCGTCGGGAATGTGCATTTTTCGGTACATTCCGGCAATGGTTCCATCTTTTTCGAGCATTACAGCGGTATTGTGATACAGTCCCGGAGCGCGTTTCTCAAACAATGACAAAACCAGCACCACTCCGTGTTCGGCAGCCAGTTTCCCGAACAGTTCGGTAGATGGTCCGGGAATGGTTTCAGCCTGATCAAAAACCGACACATCTTCCGTCTGACAGAAATACAATCCGTTGTGAAGTTCCTGAAGTACTACAAGTTCTGCACCCTGCGATGCAACTTCACGGATGTTTTTTTCGAGTTTAGCCAGATTTGATGCGTGATCGGCTGTATTGGATTGTTGGATTAGTGCGATTTTCATATAGCCCCTCCTAACCTCCCCATAGGGAAGGAAATTAGTTTTTAATTGTAAGTTTTGTATAACAATATTCTTTTACCGAGTTAAGAAAAATATTTTCAAACACTTTATCCCCTATAATTGAGTCACAGAATTTACATCCACGTTTTTTACTCAATAATTCAATGAGTGCAGAACCAAATCTCCCTCCTTTGGAGGGGTTAGGGGAGGCTGTATTGCATCGTAACGCAATGGAGCGATCCATGCTGTTTAATCAGTGCCGTACAGTCAATTCCGATGATTTTCCGATCGGGAAATGCTTTTTGTAGTTGCTGCAAAGCGATTTGGTCCTTTGTAGAATTGTAGGTTGGCATCAGTACTGCTCCATTGATAATCAGAAAATTAGCGTAAGTTGCCGGAAGGCGGTCGTCGTTTTCATCGTACACAGCATCGGCCATCGGAAGCGGAATCAGGTTGTATTTGTTAGCGCTTCCGGACAATGTCATCGTTTTCAGTTCATTTTCCATCCTGCTCAGCGCCTCATAATGTTCGTCGTTTTCGTCGGTACATTTCACGTAAGCTATGGTATCGACGGAGCAAAATCGCGCCAGTGTATCGATGTGACTATCCGTATCGTCTCCTTTCAGAAATCCGTTTTCAAGCCAGAGAATCCGCTCTGCGCCCAGGTATTTTTTCAGTTTTTTCTCTGCTTTTTCTTTGGTCAGATTATTCCGGTTTTCAGAAAGCAGACATTCTGCTGTTGTCAGAATGGTTCCTTTGCCATCGCTTTCAATGCTTCCACCTTCGAGAACAAAATTTTTTCTGCTTTTGTATTTCACACTTTCGGGGAATACGTTTTCAGCAAACAATTTCCGCGTAATCTGATTGTCGTGACTGGCAGCAAATTTCATTCCCCAACCGTTGAATGTAAAATCAAGCACAACGGGTTTCCCGTTTTTGAAGACCGTAATGCCTCCGTGATCCCGCGCCCAGGTATCGTTGGTGGAAATCTCTGCGTACATGATTTTTTTCTGCGGTAATTTTTTTAGTTTTTCACGAACTTCGTTTGTGTCAGCACAAACCACCAGCAGATTCTGACGATTTACAATTTCACGCGCTATGTTTACAAAACATGCTGTTACTTCATCCAGCATGTATGCCCAGTCAGTGCGGGCATGGGGCCAGGAGAGCTGTACAAACGATTGTGGTTCCCATTCGGCAGGCATCCTAATTTTGGGTTTCTTGTTTTCAGTTTCAGGTTCCATGTTAGTATGACACCTTTTATTTACAATTTACTATTTACTATTCAACTATTCAACTTTTCGACTATTCAACTTTTCGACTATTCGACTAAATATCAATTCTCTTCCATTTCACACCTTCGTCCACCAACACTTTTTCGGGCGGAGTAAGCAATTGTTCAGGATTCTGGAATATCTTTGCCAGCGTACGCAT
>SAAL01000112.1 GCA_009929445.1 Bacteroidia bacterium | reverse complement strand
ACCCAATTGCTCCGCCAAAGCCGTTGCCGACCGGCCGCCACCGTGTACCAGCACCTTATAGCCTTCAATGGACGAAAAATCAGCCAGCAATTGTTTGAGCGTTTCCGGATTTTCAACAATTTTTCCACCGACTTTGATTAGAGTAAGGCCCCCCCGCCCCCCGAAAGGGGGATTTAAATCCGGTGTTTCAGTATTATTGGAACTATTAAATGTATTCACTTTATTTCTTAAATATTATCTTTTATCAAAAAAATCAAACAAATCACAGTTCAGACAAATTCCCCCTTTAGGGGGGTAGGGGGCAGTTTTAAAACTGCACCAGCGAATACACATCCATTGCTTCATCCAAGCGTGTAATTCCCTCCAGTTCAAGCAGTTCGATCAGGAAACTGACGTAAATCGGATTGTAGCCGAACTTGCGAAGAAGCTGTAACGAGGCATTGGCGCTTCCGCCAGTGGCAAGCAGGTCGTCGTGAAGCAGTATTACATCATCGGGTTCGATGGCATCCTTGTGTATTTCAAGGCCGTCAACTCCGTATTCCAGCTCGTACTTCAAACTAAAAGTTTCGGCAGGAAGTTTACCCGGTTTGCGAAGCAATACAAATCCTGCATTCAGTTTATAAGCCAGAATGCTTCCGATTACGAAACCACGGCTTTCCACACCTACCACTTTGGTTATTCCTTTGTTTTTGTAGTAATCGTATAGCGTATCGGTCATCAGTTGAAGAACTTGCGGATTTTTCAGAGCAGTAGTGATGTCTTTAAACTGAATTCCGGGTATCGGAAAGTCAGGAATGTTGCGGATGGAAGCTTTGATTATATCGCTTGCATCACCTGCCCCCCAACCTCCTGAAGGGGGAGTTGTTGAACGTAATTCACGATTATCTGTATTTTCGAGATTTATATTTGTCATTTTTAAAATTATTATTTGTTTTTCCTAATCCGTTTATTTAGAATGAATACTTATATTTATTTAGAATGAATACCTGCATTATTTTTCAAGAACTTGAATAATAAACAATTATTCCCCCTTCGGGAGGGTTAGGGGGCAGTGCTTTCCAGCATTTTTTTTATCACATACTGCGCCGAAATTTCCCGATTGGCCGCTTCGGGAATAACGATGGATTGGGGACTTTCAATCACATCATCTGTTACAATCATATTGCGGCGAACGGGCAGGCAGTGCATAAAATAAGCATTGTTGGTAACTGCCATTTGCCGTTCTGAAACGGTCCAGGAGCGGTCTGTAGAGAGAATTTTACCGTAATTCGGATCCTGATAAGCTGCCCAGTTTTTAGCGTAAACAAAATCTGCTCCTTCAAAAGCTTTCATCTGGTCGTATTCCACGCGCGCGTCACGCACGAATTTTTCGCTCAGTTCATAACCTTCCGGGTGTGTAATCACGAAATCAACATCCGCTTCGTTCATAAAATCGGCAAAGGAATTGGGCACAGCCTGTGGCAATGCTTTCGGGTGCGGAGCCCACGTGAGAACCACTTTCGGGCGAGCAGTGCGTTTATATTCCTCTATCGTTATCAAATCGGCAAATGCCTGCAACGGATGCCCTGTAGCGGCTTCCATACTGAAAACGGGTTTACCCGAGTAATGAATAAACTGATTGAGAATGGTTTCCTGATAATCAAATTCCTTATCCTCAAACTGAGCGAAAGCCCTCACGCCAATGATGTCGCAATACGTTCCCATCACGGGAATGGCTTCAAGTATATGCTCCGGTTTATCGCCGTCCATAATCACGCCCCGCTCGGTTTCGAGTTTCCAGGCACCCTGATTGATATCGAGCACCATCGTGTTCATTCCCAGATTCATGCCGGCTTTTTGAGTACTTAAGCGGGTGCGCAGGCTTGAATTAAAAAACACCATCAACAGCGTTTTATTTTCGCCCAACTGCTTGTAGGCGTAGCGGTTTTTCTTGATTTCAAGTGCTTCACGCACTGCTTCCCGGAGGTTGCCCAGGTCAAAGACGTTAGTGTATATATTCATATAAAGCCCCTCCAAACCTCCCCGAAGGGGAGGCTTTTAGTGTGTGAGATTAATAATTGTTTTTGTTAAAAATTAGAAAGGACAAATTTACGAAAAATATGTGGAAATGGATTGAGTTGTGTGATTTAGATTTATTGAAACAGATTTTTGATGTTCTTTTTTTTAAAAATGGTAAAATGAAGTTTAGAACCGCAATTTGTTATCATAAAAATCAATGAAATTATCATAAAATCACAGTTCTGACAAAAAGTCCCCCTTCGGGGGATTTAGGGGGCTTTACTTCGGCTCCATGGTTACAATCGGGATAATCATCTCTTCCAGTGAAATTCCGCCGTGCTGAAACGTGTTTTTATAGTAGCTCACATAGTAATTGAAGTTGTTCGGATAGGCGAAAAAGTCGTCGTTTCCGGCAAAGATATAGGCAGAGCTTACGTTGGGGCTTGGCAGACCGGCTTTCTGCGGTTGCAGGATTTCGAACACCTCTTTTTTGTTGTAACTCAGGTTTTTACCCACTTTGTAACGCAGGTTGGTATTCACGTTTTTATCGCCAACCACTTTGATGGCATTATTTACCTGAATGGTGCCGTGGTCGGTGGTTAAAATTACTTTATAACCGCGGTGAGCAATGGCTTTGAATAAATCATACGTAGCCGAATGGCGGAACCACGACAGGGTGAGTGAGCGATAAGCTTTTTCGTCGTTGGCGAGTTCACGCATCATTTTGCTTTCGGTGCGGGCGTGTGATAGCATGTCGATAAAGTTGAGTACCACCACGTTCAGGTTGTTATTTTCCATTCTTGGAAGCTGGTCAATCACTTTCTGACAATAGCTGGATTCGAAAACTTTGTTGAATGAGAAGGAGTATTTCTTCCTGAAACGGTCAAACTGGGTCTTCAATAGCGCTTCTTCGTGGATATTTTTCCCTTCTTCGTCCTCTTCTTCCACCCAGAGGTCCGGAAACATCTGCTGAATCTGCAAAGGCATCAAACCTGAAAAAATTGCATTTCGGGCGTACTGTGTAGCGGTCGGCAGGATACTGCAATAGGTTTCTTCTTCGGTAAAAGTGTAAAATTCGTTGAGCACTTCGCGGATTACGAGCCACTGGTCGTACCTGAAATTATCCACCACTACCAGAAACACTTTTTCACCTTCGTCGAGCAGCGGAAATACCTTATTTTTCATCAGTTCCGGGCTAATCATCGGACGTCCGTTGGGGTTGACCATCCAGTCCATGTAATTCTTTTTGATAAATTTATTGAACGTGCTGTTTGCCTCATCTTTCTGCATCCGGAGCATTTCGTCCATATTATTATCCGCTTCGGCAAGTTCCAATTCCCAGAAAACCAGCTTTTTATACACTTCCACCCAGTTTTCCCAGGTCAGACTGTCGGATATCTGCATCCCGATGTTTCGGAATTCCTGCTGATAGGTGGTTGTGGCGTGTTCCGATACAATTTCGCGTTTGTGGATATTTTTTTTCAGTGTGAGCAGGATTTGACTCGGATTGACCGGCTTAGTCAGGTAATCGGCTATCTTATTCCCGATGGCCATGTTCATAATGTCTTCTTCCTCGCTTTTCGTAATCATCACCAACGGAACATTCGGATCGATGGCTTTGATTTGTGTGAGCGTTTCCAGTCCGCTCAGTCCGGGCATATTTTCATCCAGAAAAATGATGTCAAAACTCTCCTTCTGACACAGGTCAATGGCATCTTTCCCGTTTGTAACGGTAGTAACGCTATATCCTTTTTCTTTCAGAAAAATTACATACGGTCGCAGCAGGTCAATTTCGTCGTCGGCCCAGAGTATTCGGTTCATATATTTTTTATTTACGATTTACGATTTTAGATTTACGATTGGGTTACATTTCGCGCTTTTGTGTTGACTTTTCTGTAAAGAGTTTTTTAGTATTCTTTCTATTTATATCGATTTACATTTGTTTTTTTGTCGATTTTTTAAGCAGATGATTTTCAATAATTAATATCTTCTACACCCAATCGTAAATCGTAAATAAATAAATCGTAAATTATTTCAGGTAATATTCCCTCATAAACTCAAAATACACATCCAGCGCATTATTATGAAGCATTGTATTCAGGTTATCTCGTGTCCCAACTAAGTTTCGCTTGTTCATGGCCGATGTGGCTTTTACGATTGTCGGTTCCTTGAGCATCCGCAGGAAGTATGATTTAGCCACGTTGGCATCGGCAAATATGCTTACAAAGATAATACTTTCCCGCCCAAATTCTTCCAGTGTTACCTTCAAATTCATCGTTGCGTAGTTTGCAGCGTTGTACTCATCCAGCGCCTTTTTCACCTGCTCAAAATCAAACCGTCCGCCACGAGGAATATAAAATGCCACGTAATGTGGTGCGTTTGCGTTGAATGCGTACAAAGCCCCCCCGCTCTTCGAAGGGGAGATTTCAGTGTACTTTTCGGATATTATTTTCTGAGTATCATTCTGTTTCGGTTCAGTTTGTTTAGATTTTTCAACTTGCTGTTGCTGAACAAGTTTTGGCTGTTCAGTCGATTTCGATTGCTCCGCAGGTTTTTGCCCATTAACAGATTGAGCAACTTCTTTTGGACGCTCTTTAAGTCCCCCTTCGGGAGATTTTGGGGACTTTTGATTGACGGTTTCAGTCGGAATAGAAATATTTCGGTTTTGTGAAACCTCCTTCGGTTGTTCTTTAGCAATTTCAGCATTTTGCACAAAATCTGATTGTTGCATTTCCAATTCTCCCTTAAGAGCTTGTTCCGAACTTGTTTCGGGAGGGTTAGGGGGCAGATCTGTTTTTGTCCCGTCAATAATTTTTACCGTCGTTTGTTTTTTCTCCGTTTTTGGTGCATCAGCAGCTGCCAGCAATGCTGTCGGGACATCTTTGCTTAAAAATTCCTTTTCGAAAGCCAGGTAATCGTCCAACGTGAAAACGGTACGTAATTTTCCGAAATTATCTTCCGAAATTATCACCTGCTCCACGTGCATTTCGTCCATCTGTTTAGCCAGTTCTGTATCTGTGGCAAGGGTATTTTGGTACCAGATACCTTCGTTGTACGATGCCAGATTCATCACCGAAAGCGCACGCCTTCCTGCATCGACCTGAGTCAGCTGAAATCCGAAATCCTTAATCATAAACCGGGAGAAATTGAAAATGGCCAGGTTGTATTGCAATTTATTAATCGCTTCATTGTCAGCATCGGTTATGAGCATCATCCGGTGAGGCGCAAATTTCAGTTCAGAAAAACTCTGTGCTTTCTGTTCTTCCGGGGTGAGGTTTTCCTGTTCGCGTTTGGAGAGCAGCGAGCCGAATGTTTGTCCCTGTTGGGCAATATTTCCCTGTTTCAGCAGAGCCAGAATGTCTTTAGAAATGGCGCTGATGTTGCTTTCGGGATAATTCTCCACCAGTTCGTTCAGCGACTTTTCAAATTTTTCTGAACCTTCCGTTTTTCCGATACTGAGCGTGTTCAAAAACTCAAATTGGGGTAGCAAAGTGGAGAGCGGAAATTTCCGTTTTATCTCTTCTGTGCTGGCAAAAACGGTCTTATAATCGCTGTGCGTGAATGCCGAGTAGGTTTTTCCGTAAATAAAATCCTGCTCTTCAAACATTCGTTGCTGATTGCGGATAAAGTCCGGGTCAGCAAGCATTTCGGCATATTTGCTGTCGGCGTATTGCGCTAAAATCTCGCTGCGAAACTGATTGGCGAGTGTAGGGTTATTCTCTTTGGATGCCAGCAGAAAGCGGTGATACAGCGTTTCCAGAATGCGGTCGTCCGTACCAAATCGCTTTTGAAATTCTCCAAACGTCTTGTAAGCCAGCGGATAATCCTCAATTTTATCCTTGTAAACAAACGCCATATTGTACAATCCGGTGGCAATTTGCTCATTGGATTTTTCCTTTTGTGCCTGCGTAAATGGAATTTGAGCCAGGTAATAATCCACGCTTTTCTTGTCGGAAGTTTGGGTGAATTGCGGGATGTCAGGGTCTGAAATTTTGGTTGTGTCATTTCCGGCTATCATCGTGCTGTCCGATATTTGAGTAGTGTCCTGTGCATTTTCATTTTCAGCGAAAAGTGAAGCCGATTTATTCGCACGTCGCCAGTTATCCTCCAATTTCCGGTTTCCCCATCGGCGGCGAAAGTCGTTTTTTCCGTTGTTTACATTCATTGGGTTGTAAAAATACCAGTCGCCAGTACCCGCACCAATCGGTTGCATCGGCATGGCAAAATCATCGTCCATCCGGTTTTGAGCCACCAGCTTGCTCTCTTCTTCGGCTTTTTCATCTTCTTTTATCTTTTCAATCACCCTGTTAATGGCGAGCAGACGCTCTTTTTCGGGCATCAGCGCCAATGCCTGCAAACTGTCCTGCAAGTGCACAATTTCATACTCCTTTACTAATTCGCCCAGCACTTCCGCACGGTGACTAATCCGCTTAAAACCATCGAATTCGTTGGTGTAAATCTTGGATGCTTCGTCGTAAAACGGATGCGCTTTCACGTAATCCCGTTTGTTGTAGTACAAATCGCCCATCGTGACCAGCGGAACGCCTTTCTCAACACCGTTTCGGGTACTTTTTTCAATGGCAAGATTGTAATATTCAATGGATTTCGTGCTGTCTTTTTCGTTCAGAAAAATATTGCCCAGCGCGGTATAAATTTGGTCCAGATAATCTTTGTTGTTGCGGTTTCGAGCCATTCGTTTCAGCTCGCTTTCAATGCTTGCCGTGTTTTTTGAGAGAAGTTGCGCCCTATTGATACGCGCATTGAAATCCATTTCGTAAGGTGGTGTAGAGCTGATTACGCGGGAATAATTTTCCACGGCACCTTGTTTGTCACCGGTTCGTTCCAGCAGTTGTGCCATCACGTAATGAAAGCGGGTACGCTGTTTTTTGTTTTTTTCGCTCTCTATTGCCGATTTCAGGTACGGTATTGCCTGCCGGTATTCTTTTTGCTTAATCAGTAAATCTGCCCATGCGGAATTGTAAAGTCCGGAAATTTCTGCTGTAATTTGCTCTTTTTTTATTTTTTTGAGAACATCTTCTGCTTCATAAAGCCAGTCCAGTTCGCTGTACGCGCGTGCCATCCAGAGTTGCGCTTCCGTTACCACATCTGGCGTGGATGCGTAAAACCGGGTGAGGTATGAAAATGTTCCCACCGAACCCAGAAAATCGCCTTTGTGAAATTCCGCCTTTCCCAGTTGTAGCCAGGCTTTCCGAAGTTCGGGATTATACTCGTTTTGGTTATACCATGCCTGATATTTTGGGTCGCGCATTTTGCGGTAATCACGTTCGGGCTTTTTTTTGATGGAATGCAGTTTGATGGCTTTTCGGTTTTTCTCAATCACACGGTCCATATTTCCGCTCGCGCTTGTGGCGTTGGCGTGATTGCTAATGGGGAACATATGGATGATTCCGGAGTAGTCATCTTTATTCGCTTTCGCAATGTTATCCATGCCGTCCTTATAGCTCACATTTCCGTTGAAGGCAATGTTGTACTTGGTCAGCATGGCGTGATAGCGACGCGACATGTTGGTGTTTTTGCTCGTGGAACATCCGGTGAGCAATAAAATAATCAAAACGACCCCTAACTCCCTGAAGGGAGAAACAGGTAATTTTTTGAACACTGTATGAAGAGAATACTTTCTTTTAACCACTGTTGAAAAATAATACATTTTTGATTATTGCTTACAATTCCACTTTAGGGGGTAAGAGGACAGTTATAAAAACCTATAAATGCTTGTTTTATTGTATAAAATCCAATAAATGAGCGTTAAAAAATCCAATTTTGCACTTTATTTTCTAACTTTGCAGGCTGAAAATTGTTTCAATTTTTGAAATGGAGAAAATTATGATTTTAGATTCTAATCAGAACCTGATAATCGAGGAATTTTTCTTTATTGAAAAATAAATTCGAAATTAATATATCAAAAAGAGATGCTGGCTTTAATTTTATTATTGATTTTTGTTGGTCTTGTTGTTTTTGTAGCCACTTATTTTAACCGAAAAGGTAAAAATGAGCAGATTGATGTGGTAATCAACGAAAACCCGGAATGTTGCGGTGCGCATGAAGTTTGCGAAAGGGATAATTTGCAAATAATTGACACAAAAATAGAATATTTCGATGACGAAGAGCTGGATACGCTGGCCGGAATATCGCCGGATAATTTCACGAAAAAACAGATTGAATCTGTTTCAGAAGTGTTTTATTCGATGCATGAAAACGATGTGGCGCCCTGGCTTCGCAGTTTACAATTGCGTAATATCCAACTGCCTGATTTTCTGCGCGAAGAAGCGCTGATGATAGTGGGGGAGAGAAGGTAAAGCCCCTCCAACCTCCCCAAAGGGGAGGCTCCTTTTCAGAATGCTAAAAATCCAATCCAATTTTTATTTTGCAAAATCCCTCCCTTTGGGAGGGTTTGGGTGGGCTATATGCCAAATAATCACTCCCGAAATTATAGCACTTGCTATTCCATATCCCCAGGTTTCGGCTTTTCCGATATTTTCCATGGCATCAAGCATTTCGCTTTCGCGCCCGAAATAAGACGCCAGCACTATGGTGGCATTATTTATGAAATGCACCAAAATCGGCAACCACAGACTCCCCGACCAAACCAGCAGATATCCCAGCACTGCGCCGAGCACCATTCGCGGTAGAAATCCATACATCTGAAAATGAATGAGGCTAAAAATGACAGCCACAATCCAAACTGCTGTATATTTATTAAATTTTTCCGAAAAAATATTCTGTAAAGCGCCCCGGCAAAACAATTCTTCGCCCAAAGCAGGTATCACTGCCATGACCAGCAGATTAAGAAGCAGTGCACTCGTTGAATTTACATCAAGCATTTGACGCGTGAGTTCTGCTGCGTTGTCTTCCATTTCCCGAATCTGGTTTTCCAGTCCGGAAAGAAACTCCGGAAGCACCATCTGCTCGTTGATATAGGCAAGCAGGTTGATAAACGGCGAAATGCTGAAAATAAGAATTATTGCCAGTATTACCTGTTTCAACTCCGGCAGACGGTGTAATGAATAGGATTTCAGCGGTTTATCGTACCAGAAATAACTGCAGATAATCGGTGGAAGCAAAAGTGTAAAAACGGAAAGTATCAGTTGATTGATTTTCAGAATATGAATATCAGCAGGATTACCGGGGATTAAACTTATCAGAGCCATTCCTGTGAAAATCAGGAAAAACATACATAAAAAGAGCATAAGCAATTTGCCGAATACTCCTGAGTTTTTGAATAAATTTTTAAGCATAGCAACTAAATGTGTGTACAAAAGTACAAAAAACCTGAGGTATTTTAATTTATCTGACTGAAGTGCGCGTTTTACAAAAAAAAATCTTCCATCTCCGGCGAGGAGTCAGAAGATTTTCAATACCCTTTACCTGAAAAAAAAATTAAACGCGGGGTTTAGCTTCTTTAACCACCATT
>SAAL01000111.1 GCA_009929445.1 Bacteroidia bacterium | reverse complement strand
TAAATGCAGTATTTAGCAATATAACATTACTATATCTAACTTCGAAGCCGACTTTTGCTTTCAAAAAGAAAGCAAAAATTCATTTTGAGACAGCCTCTTCGTTTGTGTATTCCCTGTGTTTAGTTTGTGAATCCCCGTTTTTTTTTGTTTGAATGCATAAGCCGCAAAATAGCATTTTATAAATGGGATGACAAGAAGTGCTTCATATCCTATTGTCCTGTTTTAGTCGGAAAGGCTACAAACGAAGGAAAAATTGCCTTTGTTTTTTTTTTTGGATTTTTCCCATCCACATATTTCAATCGCACCGTAGCAGTGAGAAATTAAGATAAATCGGAACTGACAAAGTTTTAACGTTTGCGTAAAGCTTTTTTTTTGTATTAAGCAGCTTCAATCCTTAACACAACGTACATAGAAGCCCCCATTTTTATCGTAACTTCCTCTTCCCAGTCCGCTGCCGGCATCGATTCCGAGATATCTGTTCCAGGCATGTGTGGAAGAAGCTTCGGTTGCTGTCCACCACTGACAGTTCATTCCTACTCCGTTAAAAGTTCCGGAGAATAACCGAAATCCACCCGGATAAGTGCAGAAACCTGTCAGATTGTTTAATGTCGGTTCATTTCCCATAATACCTTCGGTAGCGCTGCTATTCCATAAATTATTAGAAGCGATGGATTTAGCTATTTTATCGCCTATAAGTGAGCCATCCCAGTTTCCACCGTTTACAATCAGAAAATTTTCAAGCGTTGTCCAGTCTTCATCCGTAGCTACATGCCAACCTGCAGGCGCAAGATTGTTGATATTGGAAACGGCAAGCCAGTTGTATAAATGTCCGAAGTTTGTACCATACACATCTCTGTTATTATAATCGCTCCGGGCACCTGTGGTAATAATTTCCCAGCTTGTGTTTGATGTAATTTCACTTATGATACCTCCGTTTCTGTATTTTGTGGTTCTCAGATTTTCAGCCATCCACACCTGATTCCCTATTTTCACGGTTTTTTAAATATTATTATCAGCATCAATTCATAAATCGAAAAATATCTTCCTGCCGTTAATTTCCACACTCTGAGCCGATATGGCTTCGGTGGCAAAAGCAGCAGTTTGAGCTGTTTGAGCAGTTTGGGCTGTTTCTGCATTTGTCGCATTTTTGGCATGCAGCGCATAAGGCACACTCAGAATTTGTGTATCGGAAGTGATACTGTAACTTGTACGTCCGCCAGGGTCAATTTCGGTTTTGAGGTAGAAAGCTCTTGCAGCCCAGTCGATATCAGCAAAAACACCCGAAACTACATCACCAGTGCCAATCTGGATAGTTACCAGGCCGTTTTCGTTGGTAGTGGGTGTTTGCGTTTCTGAATATACCGTTACCGGAGTTGTTTTGTTGTAATAATAAATGCTGATTCTTATACCAACAGTTTGGTTGGTAATCAATACTCCTTTCGTATTACGGATAATTGCCTGATAACTCATTTTTTCGGGTGCCTGAGCCGAGAGTGATAACACAATGGATAGTGCTGCTAATAATGTAATTAGTTTTTTCATTGGATTTATTTTTTGTGTTTTATTTTTTTACTACCACCGCGATACAATCGGCACTGCAACGGTGTATTTTTGATTATAACCCTGACAGGTTTTGATACCTGTCAGGATTTCAAGATCATTTTTTTGAAAAGTTAGTTTTTAATTATTCTGAAAGTGTGTTTTGTCAAACCGGATTCTAAAACGACAAAATACAAACCTTTCTGAAGAGATGCAATGTTGATTACGTCATTTTTTTCAATCGTGGTATTCAGTACATTTATTCCGGTAGAATTGTAAAATTTCACCTCCGTTTGTCCGGTGATACCGGTTACCGAAATGAAATCAGAAGCAGGATTTGGATAAATATTAATCAGACTTGACTTTTGGTCATACATTCCGCTGAGAACCTCAAAATTAGCCGTTAGTGTGCGACTAGAAGAAAGCGTGTAGGTGAAGTTTTCAAAGATGGAAATGACAAAATCTCTGTCTGTCCAGTTCACAAACTTATATCCCTTATTGGGTGTTGCATTAATATTGACCTTTGTTCCCGGATCGAATATTCCTTCTCCAAGAACGGTTCCACCTTCTTCCGGATTTGATTTTAGTGTCAGTGTATATTTAGTGGGAGGTTTTAGACTTTTGAATTCTGCAAACAAAGTCATTGAATTGTTAAGTGTAAACGTATAAGTGGCATTTTTTGATACTTCCTGATTTTGTGGATTTGTCCAGTTTACAAATTCCCATCCTTCGTTAGCAGTCGCTTTGATAGTGACAGATGTACCGGGTGCATAACTTCCGTTTCCTGTCATCGTTCCACCTTCAGCGGGAGCTGCCCACAAGTTCAGTAACAGAAATGTAGTAACCGATATTTCATTACTCGTTCCCGAAAAGTTGACATTGGAATTGTACAGGGCTCTTACCTTGTATTTATATAAAAAATTTGGTTTAAGGTAGGTCAAAGTATAATTAACACCGCTGGTTTCGTAATATTTGATAACATTTCCGTCATTCACCTCCAGTCTGTAACCTGATGCGCCAGACACAGATGACCACCTGGCTCTGAAGGAACTGGAAGTAATATTATCGGCTGCATAAGCTACAGGAATTTGCAAAACAGTAGTGGTTGCAGATATTTTATTGGATTTAGCCGATTCGCCGCTTTCATTTACTGATGTTATCTGATATTCATATTGGGTACCGGGTTCCAAATCTCTTACCAGGAATGCATTTGTTGTTTCATATCCATTGAGAATAGTCTTTCCGGATGCCTTTTCTTTCAAATATACTTTAAAGGATGTTGCACCGGTGGCATTTGTCCAGCTCGGTGTAAAGGAATTCGGACCAAGGTTTTTTGGATCCAACGCCACAGGTGGATTGCACACCGTGGGTACCATTTTCTCCGACCAGTCAGTCCACTCATCTCTATAGCTTTGTAGCAGAATTCTGTATGATATTCCGGGAGTAAGCCCGGTAATTTTATGAGTGCTTACCGGTTTGAGAATGGTTTGCGGGTATCCGGTGTGATTAGACCACACATCACCGTTTGTGGTCTGTACATTGATTTTGTAATCAAACTGACTACTTGGGATAGTGGGGGATTGAAATAAAGCTAAATCGATGGTGGTAGTGGTTACACTACTCACTTCTATTGGAGGACCTGGTAATAAAACATAGAAATATTCAGAATCATCTTCCAGTTCCGTTTCATTCTTAAAGGCACGTATCCAGGCAATTCTATACAGAGGATCATATTCAGTTCCTGATACCAGCTGAATACCCGTAACATTTAAGTAGGCAGTGGAAGCACTTACCTCGAGACCGTCATATTGTGGGTAATAAACCCAAAAAAACTGATTCACTTTACGCCCGATTGATACTTTGTATTTGGTTGCGCCGGTCACAGGTGTCCACGATACTCTGCAGGTCGAACTTGTAATATTTGTAACCGAAACTGTAATTTGTGACTTAGCTGCGACAAATTCGCCCATTGACAGAAATAAAAAGAGAAGAATAACAAATAAGTTGTAAAAACTACCTTCTTTTTCAGGTAAAATTGTTGATTTCATGGTTCTCATTTATTTTATGATTTTTATTTAAATATTGAATTTGCAATTTCTGATGACTGATATCGTTGAAAGATATTGTCCGGAAAAATAATTTTATTTAAGCTTTTCGCATTTCAGCACCACCTTATCTCCTGCTCCATCGTAGCGCAATGGCTGGAAGTTCCCTCCTGCGTAATCTTCCTGAAAAGTTACTTTGTAGTAGGCACATTCGCCCGATTTGGTTTTTACTGCCACAGCAGCTATGCAGTAGCGGTGGAGTATGGTCCCTGAGATTTCGTGACGGCGTATTTCCCAGTCGTAGGTAATTACTGTTTTCAGAATTTCGGTAGCATCGAAACGGCCGTTTTTCCAGTCGTTAGAGTTTTTCAGCGCGGCTATCATGCGGGTTACGCGGGCAGGGTCTGTTGCCACAGCTTTAGGAAATTCAGCGCTTGCAGCACCGGCGGAAGCTGCCGTGTTGTTGAGTTGCTCAGCCAGCGTGGTGTAAAAACTGAAATTATCGCCTGTAAGTGTAAATTCGCCGCTTGCCACGGGCGCATAGTAGCAATTCACCACCACTTTCAGCTTATGTTCGCCGGGAGCAAGTTTACCAAGCGTTTCGGCAAAATTTACCGGACCTTCGTATTTGTTCCCGAATTTTTTGTAGATAATTTCCTTTCCGCCATAAGCAGAAGTTTTCGCGGGGTCGGGTGTAATATCCACCACCAGGTATTTATTGTCCTTCACCGTGCCCGAAATCCACATATTGTTGAAGGTGAGTTGTTCCTCGCGCGGCTGCTGATAGCTGTAAAGCGGCGGTTTGGTTTCGTAGATAAACACTTCCACCTGCAGCTGTGCATTGGGCGACTGATTCTGGTAGAGATTTTTCACGGCATCGGTAAGGTATGCCACGGCATAAATATGTTCACCCGCCGTGAATTCCGTTTTCAGGTTGGCGGGTGCATCAGGAGCAATGGGAGTATCGGAAAATACCATTTCTCCGGCTGTCTGAGCCTGCAATGTCAGCACTAAGAATATAGCTGCCAGTAATGTGTTTGTTTTTCTCATAAGAATTATTTTTTGTGTTTTTTTTTACCACCACGCGATAAAATCGCAAGGCAGTGAGGGATGCAGTGGTGTAGATAGTTTTTTTTTCAGCATGTGGCTTTTTGAACAAGGGGACTTTCAAAAAGGGGACTTCAACAATGGGCTGCAGCCAATTGTTTGTTTGATTGCATGTTGACATTCTTCTTGTTTGCTTAGTTTATTTCTTTATCAAATCACGCAGCATGTTTTCAATTTCCGTGATGCGGAATTCGTTCTTTTCGGAGATGATTTTCAGTTCGCTGTTTTCGGTTTTCAGCCGGTCGTTTTCGGTTTTCAGTGCCTTGATGGCTTCCAGAAGCAACGGCGTGATTTTGCCGTATTCTACCGAGAGCAATCCGTCCCCGCCTTCCGAAACCACTTCGGGCAGCACTTCGCGTATTTCCTGAGCCGAGAATCCCACCTGTCGGTTTTGGTCCACTCCCTCTTTCCAGTAGTAATAGTATCCGGTGAGTTTTTCCACCATTTCCAACGGACGGTTTATTTCAGTGAAATCTTTTTTCAGCCTTGCATCTGAAAAAGTGTTCCAGGCATTTGCACGAGCCTGAGAGCCATCGCCGCTGTTGCCCACCTGAAGCTGGTAAGCCGGAGTGGTTGTCCCGATTCCCACGTAGGAATTGGATTGTTTTAAAAAAATGGCTGTAATAGCATTCGTATTATACATCCTTAATCCACCTGCATTGTAATCGTTGAAAATATGCCATTTGGCCGTTTCTCCTTCATAAATTCGGAAACCGGCATCTTGTCCTGCTTCAGACTGCAGGAACATAAAAGAGTCTGAGAATCCTTTTCCTTTCAGGTGCAGGCCTGCTCCGGGAGTTTCAGTTCCGATACCCACTTTGCCTCTTACATGAAATTTACCACCTGCAAAATAACCTGAGAAGCCATCATCTGAATTAATATATCCAACAACTCCCTTTGTTTCACCAGTCAGTGAACTACAAAATCCTGATAATCCAGTGCCATTTGGTGACGCTGAAGTTCCATAAACTCCAATTGTATATCCTGTCGAACTCGCCGCTGTTCCTTCTACTGCTATCCCTGACGAAGAATGTACATTTCCCTTAACTCCATACGCTTCTCCGGTTTTAACATTATTATTACCTCTTACCCCACAATAATTTGATTCGCCATACACACCTGTTCCTGAAGAAGATGCAGAAAAACCGTATACACCATAATTAATTCCGGTTGTGGATTTGTTTTCACCAGATACGCCTTTTCCTGTTGAAGAAATTGAGGAACCTAAAACTCCTGTAGCAATGCCTGTTGTACTGTTTGAAAATCCTGCTAAAGCTATACCATCCGGGCTTTTGACTTCTCCCCAAATTCCGTATGCATATCCTGTTGTTCTGTTTACAACACCTTTCACTCCAATCCAATTGCTTTCGCCTTGCACGCCTGTACCATCCAAAGCATTCGAAATGCCATATACACCTTTAGCTTCGCCTGATGAAGAAACAGCATTTCCAACCACGCCATATCCATTGGCTGAATTAGTAGTGCCTTGTACTCCAACCGATGATCCGGCAGAAGAAGTAGCAATTCCCCTGACTGCAACTCCTTCATTAGAGTAAGATTGTCCGCTTACTCCCAAACCAATGCCTGAAGTGCTTTTATTTATACCCGAAATCCCTATACCAACTCCCGATGAAGTAGATCCAATCACTCCAAAAGTATTGCCTTCCGTTGCATCTCCAAATCCTACAATGGCTATTCCGTTATTATTTTTCACACTGAATGCATTATTGTTAGAATGTGAACTGCCGGCAAATGGCAATTTTAACAAATTGCTGCTCTCCGACTGTTTTGCATATAGCGCATACGGAACGCTCAGCAGCTCGCTGGTGGAGGTAATGCTGTAAGCCGTTCCACCGGCAGGGTCAATTTCTGTTTTGATAAAATAAGGGCCGGTTGACCAGACAACATCCAGTAAACCGTTAATGGCAGGCGATCCGGTTCCGATAACAATGTTAATCAATCCGTTGGCATTGGTAGTCGGTGTGTGTGTTTCGGCAAACACCGGAGTTCCGGTGGCTGAACCCTGCAGAATAGTTATCTTCACTCCCACCGGCTGGTTGGTAACCAGGGCATTGCTGATGTTCCGTACCACTGCCTGATAGCTGATTTTTTCGGGCGGAGATGCAGGTATAACTGCGTATATTGCGTTATAAAGCATCAAAAGGATAAAAGCTGTTGTAATTTTTTTCATAACAATTAGTGTTTAATGATTTTGAAAGTTTTCACTTCTTTCTTACTGTTAGTTACCTTCAGAAAATAGGGAGCCGATTTCAGTTCCGACATATCAATGACGGTTTCTTTTTCAGTCAGTTTTTCGTTTCGGAGCGTCTTGCCGTTTACATCGCTCAACTGAAAGGTGAACGAGTTCGGTTCGAAGTTGTCGATTTTCAGTGTCAGTTTTCCGCTTGTCGGATTGGGATAGGCAGCATAGTACAGGTCTATGGCTTTAATATCCTTCACTCCTGTGAAAACCGAAATTTCGAACGGTTGCTGTACTCCTTCCGCTACCGAAGTAGTGGTTGACGAAACAGTAGTAAAAAATACCTGACCCACCGAATAGCTTGCCGAGCCGCCAGTGCCGGTAGCGTTACCTCCGGCTGCATTTACCGATGCGTGAAGCTGCTGTGCATGCATATACGTGAAACCCGGTGATGGTAGCAACATGGAAATTAGGAGAACGATTAATTTTTTCATGATGTTTATGCTTTTAATTGGTTGGTTAAGTTTATGACCCGTAATTCCGTTAGGCTGACCGAATGTCGAAGCCTGAAGGAGGAATTAAAGAGCGTTTGCCATGGTTGATTGATAAATTGATTGATTTGTATTTAAAGGTTATTGTACTTTTATCAGCAGTATCCGGATTGCTTTGCTTTGGTAAGCAGCCACTTCAGGATAACTAATGTGAATTCCGGTACTTGACAGCGAGCAGCCCACCGTGTTGGGATCAGACACATTAAACATTCCAAGTGTATTCCAGTTAGTTCCGTTATAGTTTATTTCTGCCGATAAAATGCGGGTATTTTCTCTGGTATATCCCGAAGGATAACCTAAAGTGCTGTAGTTACCGGTAGCTGCCGATGTACCCGTGATTTCCCTTATTTCTGAAAATACTTTTCCTGCTGCACCTATCACTACCGTGCCCTCCACATCGAGTGTGGCATCGGGGCTGATATCACCTATTCCCGTTTTACCGTCGGCTGTGATTACTACTCGATCGGTATTCAATCCACCGGTCTGAAATGCCACTCCACCTGCATCGCTGCGAAGTTTAATATCATCGTTGATGCTCCAAAGCATTCCTTTTCTTGAATTCTCCTGATATATAGCTAACCATTTACTAGTACTTGCTACATTTGATTCAAACCTGGCTAATTCAGAAGCACTTGTCTTAATATGTAAAACACTATTTGGAATAGTTGTTCCAATCCCTACTTTTCCGGTATTGAAATAAATATCTGATCCGTTGCTTAACCATGGGTAAGGCGCCATGGCAGCGGGTGTCCAGGCAGTGCCGCTATACATAAGTATTTGTCCGGCAGAAGCTCCCATGGAGGAGATTTTGGGTGCGGTAACAGCGCCGGCAGCCAGTTTATCAGTGAGAATGGCTCCGTTTTGAATTTTCTCTGCAGAAACAGCCAGGTTTCCAAGCTTAGCAGTGGAAACAGTTTGGTCAGCCAGGTCGGCAGTAACAATTGCTCCATCGGCAATTTTAGCGGAAGTAACCGAACTGCTTCCCAAATCCTCGGTTATAACAGTTCCATCCATTATTTTTGAAGAGCCGACGCTGTTGTCAGCCAGATCGTTTTCCAACACATTACCATCAGCAATTTTTATTGAGGTCACCGAATTGTTGGGAATGGTTTCCACATTTTTGGCATACATGGCTGTGATGGCATACGGCACACTTAACAGTTCGCTGGTAGATGTAATAGTATAAGCCGTTCCGCCTGCCGGGTCAATTTCAGTTTTGATAAAGTGCGGACCCTGAGTCCATTCGATATGTGAAAAACTGCCCTCAATAATTGTTCCTGTGCCAATCGCAATGCTGATAAGACCGTTGTCGTTGGTTGTCGGAGTTTGTGTTTCGGCATACACTACGTTTCCCGTGGGTGTATTATAAAGGATGCTGATTTTCATGCCTACCGTTTTATTGGCAAGAAGTTCGTTGCTGCTGCTACGCACTACAGCCTGATAGCTCATTTTCTGTGGCACAGGTGGAGGTGCTGCTACTAAAACTGTGCTGAAAAGCAACACAGTGAATGCTGTAAGTAAATGTTTCATAATAATTTGTTTTAATTGTTGATATTATTTTTCTAAGGAATCTGTCGGTTTGTGTAAGTGATTTTAACTATTATTACTTCTTTAATTCACGCAGTATATTTTCGATCTCTGTTAGTCGTTCTTCGTATTTTTCATTGGCCATTTTCAGTTCTTGGTTTTCTGCTTTCAACTCTTTAACTGCATTTACCAGTGCCACATTTACTGCATGTATATTAAAATCGAGGTAACCATCCTTACATTCAGTCACCGCTTCGGGGAATATTTTCTGAACATCCTGAGCAACGAAACCAATCTGAGGTTCATTAGAATTGAGTTCTCTGGGATTACCCGCTTTATAGGTAAACGTCACCGGTTTCAGTTGCAGTATTTCATTGAGTCCTTTCTGATATTCTCCTGTCAGGTCTTTCATACGCACATCAGAAAGTGTTGACCAGCTTCCGCCTCCGGTTTTAGCAGCAGTTCCGTTGACCACCAGATTGTAGCCGGGAGCTGCCGAGGT
>SAAL01000110.1 GCA_009929445.1 Bacteroidia bacterium | reverse complement strand
TTTGGCGACATAAAGTTACTGAAATTCAGCGACTTTACCAAAATTCTATGCTGCTATTTTTATATAAATCAGCAAGTTATTATACTTGCGAAAGTTGAGCTTGTTATCTACAGTTTCATGTTTTACCGGCATTACAAGCTATTCAGACTTCGGATGAACAACTATTACTCCGAAGAATCATCCAGTCACCTGCTCTGGGTGGCAAAATCTCAAATATTTGTTACTATTACCGGTATCCTTGCTTTCTTTGCCGGATTTATTCCTACAGGCTATATGGGATATTTCCTGGCTGTCATGATTCTGTTTTTCGCATATTACGCTATCCGTTACATTTATTATGCTAATTCATTTTCGGTAGTAGAAGCAGTTCTGGACGTGAATCAGGAAAAAGAAATTAAAAATAATTCTGTAGACACTGCTCATTCGCAACTGGATGAAGCAATAAGCAAATGGGAAATAGAGAAGAAATACCTGGAGAGAAATCTTACGGTGGAAAACGTGGCTATTTCGCTCTGTACAAACCGCACGTATCTTTCGAATTTCATCAATACGCAAAAGAATAAAACATTCAACGAGTGGATAAACGGACTTCGTATCAACGAAGCCAGGCAACTGCTGTTGAACAATCCCGACATGCCCATCCTGGAAGTTTGCGAACTGGTAGGATTCTCTGACAAAAGCAATTTCGGAAGGCATTTCACTAAAATTACCAGCTACTCGCCTGCAGCCTGGCGCAAAGAACATTCAAACCCAAACAATAAATCATGAAACCTAAATCCTTTTTTTTACTAAACATATCGCTTGCCCTCTCGGCAGCGGGATGGTTATTTACAGCTTGTTCGGACAGCGAACAAATACATTCTCAAAAACTCGGAAAGGCAATCGACCTGTTTTACCTTGAGAATAAGAACGACAGCGTACTACAGCTACTTGATGAACTTCCGGCTGAAAAGCTATCTTTTTCGGAAATACAGCTTGCTGCTATCTTCAGAGCAGCAGCAGTATGCGAAGCCGGGAAACCGGACAGCGCCATGACCGTACTCAAACAGATAGAGCCCGGCAAACTCCACAAAGACACAAGGTATTACTATGAAAGTATTCTCGGGCTGATTGAATTTCGTCAGTTTCTGTCAGAAAAGGCATATAATACACTCGTAACACTCACCAACAAAGAAACTCCGGATATCCGCGCAGAAGCACTTGCACAACGCACGATTGGTAGAATAATGATCAGTTACGGCGAAGATAAAAGCGCGATAGACTGGCTGATGCGGTCGCGTCAAAACTTCGAAAAAGCAGGACTGGAGAAAAGTGTGGCCATCAATGATAAATTTCTGGGATACATAAGCATCCGCCTCAATGTGTACAGGGAAGCACTGCCCTACCTCAATGCAGCTATATCAACATTAAAGAAATACAACGACGGCGCTGAGCTTTTCTATGCTTACGTGGTGATGATTGAGTATTTCATCAGGCAAAACCAGCCGGATTCTGCCCGATACTATACTCAAAAAGCCCAACAATCTTTCGATGTGAAGCGAGATAAAACGATGCAGGCATTGCTGTACAACAACCGCGGTGAAATTGAAAAAATGAACGGAAACTATGAAGGAGCCATCGAAATGTTTGACTCCACCTTGCTGCTGGGTACGGATTATTATTACTCCAGTGTCAGGAGACAAACTGCTTATCTCAATCTGGCCGAAGTGTATAACAAGATGAAGCTACCCGACATGGCCAGAAAAAACGCACTGGATGCTCTCAATACCGTTGAAGTGAATCAAAAATACAACATCAGGTACGCTGTTTACTATCAGCTTGCAAAATCGTATGCTCCAGCTGATGTTACCCGGATACAGGAATACATGGATTCTGCCATTTATTGTCTTCAAAAATATCACGCTTCGCAGTCGGTAGATTTGATTAATTTTTTCGACACACAGCAGGAACTCCACTTGTCGCAGCACAAAATCGAAGAGTTAAAATCAAAAGCCGTCAAAATACGGTTAAATTACCTGATTGGCGGTTTCTTTCTGCTGGCTGTCATTACGGCACTGACAGTGTTATTTCATATACAGAAAGACCGAAACAGGGCACTCCGGATGCTGGTACACAAGAACCTGAAACTCCTCGAAAAAGAAGTTGATGTGGAAAGGTTAGCACGGCAGAAGCGCAGCAACACATCAAAGAGAAAATGTCAAACCGAAAACGACGAAGAAAAACTTCAAACTATTTATGACTGTTTTATTCACTGGCTGTATGACGAAGGTAATTACATGCGCAATGACATCTCGCTGAGAGTAGCTTCCAAAGAGCTCAACACCAACCGTGAATACCTTTCAAGAGCTATAAACGAGCATAACAAGCATTTCAACGACCTGGTAAACAATTATCGTGTGAAGGAAATTATCCGGATATTCTCAAACCCCGGTGACGACCGAAACAAACTGACCCTGCAGGTGCTCGCCTCCGAAGTGGGCTTCAACTCCAATTCGGTATTTATCGATGCGTTCCGCAAAGTGACCGGTATGACACCGACACAGTTCAGAGAACACCTCAACGAAAATCAGCCCAAGCCGAAAGGGTAAATCGAATGCTCAACATCCGAAAGTCTTTTCGGATTGTTCAATTCTAAAATATTTCCCCCGTTTTTGTCTCTTTTTGGTCAAATCGTAAATTTATTTTTACGATTTGACCATTCTTTTTTTGTTGTAGTCATTATATTTGTACATGTTGAAAACCGGTTTAATTCATTTTATCCAAATTTATCGAAAAGTAGTATAAAACAGTATCAAACCGATAGTGAATACTAATAAAAAACAATAACCAATAACCTATTTTTTTTTAACTTACATAAATGAACCACAATGAAAACAATTTGTACCCAAGTAAGCAGGACCATGATTCTGGGAATTCTGTTTGTTTGTTTGGCGGCTGTTTCCGCTACCGGTCAGGTTGCTGCCCGCTACAGCGATTATGTAAAAACAAATGCCGATTCCCGTCTTATTTCACTGGCTACTGAAATTCATCCGGCTATTTACCTGAAAGGTAATACGGATATGAAAAGTTTCGGAAACGGCGATGCAACAGTAGTTAATACCGACGCGGCTTCCATTCCGATGCTTTATGCAACTAATCCTGCTTTCGGCAAGGTAGAACTGATCAAAATTACAATCAATAGCGCCACTGATGAAGCTGTGATACTTGATTTGTTCAAAACGGCAAGTTTCACAAGCCTGAAATATGTGCTCTGCATTTATCAGTACGCCTCCTGCGGCGGCAAAAGCGAAACCTGTCTGCCATCAAAAACTGACAAACTGTGTAAGGCTCCCGCAGAAAGTACTGTAAAAGTGCTTTATCAACTTTCCATTCCGGAATAATTCATCAGCAACCTTTAAACTTACAACGATTATGAAATACAACTACAGAAAAACCCGAACCCCGGCGAAAATTTTCGCCCTGATGATGCTGATGGCACTCTGGCTGCCTTCCAATGCACAGGTAATAGTGCCTTTTACACAGCGTACATCTACCTACACCCCTACTACAAAAATTTACAACATCAAGGGTGACTTCCAGATGATTGGGAATACCAACATGACATTACAATCGTATAGTGACGATGGAAACAATTCCTCTAATATGATCTACGTGGATGTGGACGGATTACCAAATACTCTCAACTCCTCTTCTGCAACACTTGAATTTCCCATTGAAAACGATATGAAACCTGAATGCTCCAACATCATCTACGCCGGACTTTACTGGATAGGCAGGGCGCATGATGGAACAAGTGCAAATACCTTTTCGGTGACCAAATCAATGCCGGGCGCTGGCACTCCAACCACTGTTAACTTTACAGGAAATGTGTCGAGCGGCAATTCCGTTAATTATACAACTTACACAATGACGGTTACACGACAAGGTTCAACCAACAATTACTATCCACGATACAGTTTTTCTTCAACCACCAGCGGACAGCCTACTGTTCAATTTGAATTTCTAAATGCCACTCCCTATATCAGATACAGAATTAATAATGGAAGTTGGATTGTACCAACCAATCAAAGCACAACAAACTCTGGTGATTTAAGAACCACTACATTTACACCTGTAACAATATACTCAGAATCTGGCGGTATTACACTTTCTGTTGATCGTTTAGTAAGAGATTCACGGACAAACAGAACTGTAGCTCAATACATATCAAATGCAACAGCTCGTGTTTCCGTTACAGGAACCTACACTCCCCCCGCTGACATTACCAAAAATTATGATAAAAGCGTAGTCTATCTGAAGCACGCTTCTGAAGGCAGTTACACCACTATTTCTGCACAGGATATCAACTTCAGTCAGAACATATACTATCCAACCACCAATTACGGTTACATGTACTCCGCTTACGCCGAAGTAACCGAATATGTAAATACGCATGGATTGGGTGAATATACGGTGGCTGACATTGCTTTACGTGAAGGTGACGGAGGCGATACAGGATTCTTCGGCGGCTGGGGGATGATAGTGGTGTATGAAAACTCCCTTATGAATTGGCGGGATGTAACTATTTTCGACGGACACGCTTATGTAGAAGGAGGCGATGCCAATTTCGAGCTTCCCGTTTCCGGTTTCCGCACAGCGCAGGGTAATGCCCCGATTGAAATGAAACTTGGACTAATTGCCGGTGAAGGAGACAGAGATATCGCAGGAGATTATTTTCAAATTCTTCCGCATGATAAACTTAGTCTGCCCACTCCTGCCGAAAGCGATTGGGTTTATTTAAGTCACAGCGGAAATTCAACGACTAATTTTTTCAACAGTTCTATTCCGGCTACGGCTCCCCGTAATCCGTCATATACAAACAACACCGGGGTGGATATAGCCATGTTTAACATCGATAATACAAACAATTCAATCATCACCAACAATCAAACCTCTACTACATTCCGATACGGCAGTACGCAGGATACGTACATTATTCCAGTAATTGCTATGGCAGTAGATGCCTATATTCCGGATTTACATGCTTATCTATCGGTTGCTTCTCTGAATGGTAATCCGTTTGGAACGACTAATTCTGAAGTACTTCCGGGAGGTGAAATGGAGTATAAACTCGATTTGACGAACCCGAGTGAACCGATCACAAATGCATCGATTATGATTCCAATACCTTACACAGCCGAGTTTGTAAGTGCATCGGCTGTCTATTATCTGGGTACAGGTGGCACTAATCCGGTTCAACCTGAATTTGTTACTTTAGGAGCATCCAAGTATCTTCGATGGTATATTGGTGATATCCCAACCGGCGGAGTAACTGACGTATTAGCAACACTTACATTCAAACTTGCAGCTACAGACGACTGTTTCCTGCTGGTTAACGAGAATTGTAGTCCTAAGGTACTGGTAGAAGGAGTAGGAAGTGGTACAGGAGTTATTTCGGGTACTCCGTTTACGAATATGAGATTTATCCGGGGTTACAGAGATGGGATCTGTAAGGATGAACCGATTTTAGGGCCATTATCCGTTGATATAGATGCTGAAGCTTTTGTTTTGGAAAAATGTGAAAGCACCGGGGGAAGCAATATTCAGACATTCAAATTCTGTCAGAATCCTTCTACCACATCCATTTTATTTAGTTATATAGCCAACAATTTTCCGGCAGGTTCGAGATTTTACAACGCCATAACAACAGAAGATGTTGACGGAGTTATTCTGGTTAAACCAGCTCCGGGAGCAACAGAATACACCTCTACGACCAACTTCCCGAATTCCGTTGGTACAACAACCTACTACGCACTCCCCCCCGGCGCAGCTACCTGCTGGTGGGAATTTAAGATTACCGTCGAAATATGTAACCTATGGCTTGGAAACATTAGTAATGACTGGGGAACAGCAGGAAACTGGACACAAAGTCAAATTCCGACAACAATTAATGATGATGTATATTTTGCTACCAGTCTGAACTGGTATCATGAAGCCGAAAGAGATTTAATTCTGGATCAGGACAGAGCGGCAAGAAACATTGTCAACTATTCTTCTAAAAAACTGATCATTCCGATAAACACAACCCTTACGGTAGATAATGATGCAGAAACAGGTTCTGCTTCACAGCTTGTGATCCAATCGGAAGTAGGTCAGGCCAACGGGGCGCTGGTATTAAACAATCCTACGGGCAATACCGGACTTCAGGCCACCGTAGAATTTGCTTCCAAATCCAAACCCGGCACCGGAACCTGGCCGCGCGTATGGCAATTCTTTGGAGTGCCAATAGTGGATAAAACCCTGACAAACATGTTTGGAGCAAATGCTCAGGGAAGTATTTACGGTACTCCGGGAAATGTTATTGTGAGGAAATACAACGAAGCGCTTAACTTATCCTACAGCTATCAGGAAAAATGGGAAGACCTGGATCCTGCCACGCACGTGATGATGCCCTATGTGGGTTATGAAATTACACAGCCCGTAGAAAATACGAAACACAGTTTTGTAGGGACACTGGTGACAGATGCATCAAAAACTCTTAATTTCACCATTTCCCCCACCGGAGTTTACTCGCGAGGCAATTACATACTGGCCAATCCGTATGCAGCGCCCATATTTATAAGCAAAATGCTCCCTGCAGACTTTGTAAACCTGGCTCAGACCATTTACATCTACAACACCGGAAGCAGGCAGCAATGGATTGATGCAAACGGATACAGTACCGTGGGTGATCAACCTGGTACATATACCGCTATTCCAATAAATGCAGCAACAACAATAGGGAAAACGCAGATTCCATCACTGCAGGCATTTATGGTGAAAGCAAGTGCAGAAACTCCGGCTCCAAGTTTCCGATTCCGGTACGAAACGGTTTATCGGGGTGCAATCACCGATCTGAACGAACCCATGCGTATCAAACGAGCCGAAGCACCCGCAGCTGACGACATCAAGCCCCTGCTTACCATGGATGTAATAGGCGAAACGGGTTCGGACCGCGTGTACCTGATTACAGCCGAGGGCACAGGAAAATCGTACGATGCCGGCTGGGACGGATACAAAACGCTCAGCACCGACAACGTACAGCTCTATGCTATGGATTCTGAAAACAAACGGATGCAGGTAAATACCGACAATAACCTGAACGATACCTACATCGGTTTCCGCACGGGTGGCGAAAGCACCTACACCCTGAAATTCAAATTCAACAACGAAATGCAGGGTGTGTACGAATCACTCTATGTACAGGATCTGGCTACCGGCATCACACAGCAGATTACCGACGGCATGATGATGACGTTTGTTTCTAGTGCCGGCACTGCCGAGAAACGTTTCAGGATATCCGGAGAGAGAATCATTACGGGTGTCAACAATGCTCTGACGGGTGATGATATCACATTGAAGTACACCTCATCGTCCATCATGGTGAACAATAATTCCGGCGACGATGTGCAGGTTACGGTGTTCAATCTGGTTGGTCAGCCGCTGCTGACTGAAAAAATCTCAGCAGGAGTAAATACTTTCAGTCACAATCTGCTGAAAGGTACCTATATTATCGAGGCTAAGTCGATAAACAATAGCAGCAAAACAATCTTAAAAGCAATTATTAATTAAGATAACCCGATGAACATGCTTTCGGAATACTAACAATGTGCGGAAGATAAAAAGGAATACATTCCGGCAGGCATGATTCAAAAAAAAGGTTATACTATTAACAATCAAAAAATTACAATTATGAAAAATAAAATAGCAGCTATCGGTTTATTAACCATCGCGGTGCTTATTCTTTCTATCCTGGTGCTTAATACCACCATTGGTAATATCAAAGAAGAAGCCCTGCTCTATAACTCAGGTATCTCCGGCAGTCAGGTGAGAGCAGATGAAATTACCGAAGACGTACTGGAACTTCCGGTGTACCGGAAGCGGAATATTGCCGCAGCACGGCATCAGGAATACACAGGAGGTAGTTCCTCCTATTCCATACTTCCTTCCACGAGGAAAGAACCGGGCATAGCATCATCCAATTCTCAGCCATTTTCCGGCTCAGCAACTGTCGGAAGCGTCTCCCGCAGATCGTCGGGCGGCGATAATCCGGTGAATTACCGTCCGCTGGCGGTAGTGCCCGCCTGGCGCGAAAAACCATCAGCAGCCATGAGTATAGCATCGGCCGGTGCAGATACCAAAACCGAACAAACCGTATCCGCACAGCCTGCACCTTTCTCGGGCGGAGGACTTTCCGGTCCGATGAGAATGGAAGGTGAAGGCGATAACCCGCCACCAGAAGGAATGCCTGTAGGAAACGGATTGTGGCTGATGATGTTCTTTGCAGGGATTTACATCCTGATAAAAAGACTGAAAAACAGCCATTTAACCCAATGACAAAACACATACATTCATTGTATTGTGGTTTCATGTAATAAAAAAACAGGATTAAGGTCTGTTCGTGAGAATAGACCTTAATTTTTATATACCTACCGGCCCCCTAAATCCCCCCAAGGGGGAGAGCAAGTATTGATGGCCCCCTAAACATACCTGTATGCCTCAGGCAGTGTTGGGAATTCATCATTAGAAATTTTGTACTAAATTTCAGAAAATTAGAAATTGAAATAAGGTTTTTCAGATCCCTCGTTACACTCGGGATGACAAGGTCACATTTTTTCATAAGCCCGTCGATACGGATTGTGAAAATGATCAGGTTTTTCAGCACGACGGGTTCGAAAAAACTCCCGCACCGCTGCCACACAAAACGAGATGAAGTAAACCTTAGTCGGGCAGCGGTTACTGACTACCGGAACGGTTGTCATCCCTGCCTGCGGCAGGCAGGCCGAACGGAACGCAGTGAAGTGAGGGAACTAAAACGGCTGTCCTGACTTCGTCGATTTTTGAAACTATATGTTTGTACTTTCTCACAATATTGAAAACTGTGTTATTAACTACGAATTTTACTAATTACACGAATATATTCGTAATATTCGAGTCATTCGTAGTTTAAATTGAGTTTTTATTTGATTTAGATTAAAGTTTTCCTGACTTTCAGAACGCATTGTGCATAAAATACGGGTTTGCACTCTCCTTTCCTGACAGAACCGGAATTCTCTTATCAGCAGTGAAACGGGTGGACAGAGTTTCAACTCTGTCAATTAACTCTCTGCATCCATATCATTTCGACAGAATCGGAGTTCTGTCCTCCCGGGGCAACATTATTATCAGAATTCCATCGCCTGCAGGTATTTTATTATTGACAGCACAACCCAAAAGTCCCCCTGAGGGGGATTTAGGGGGCTTTTTTATCGTTTCCCGGCGTTAAACCGTAGCAAACAAGGCAGGGTAGTATTAATAAAATGCAAACTATGAACACTATAATCAACTTTGTTGAAAAAAATCAAATAAAAAAAATATACAAATATTTAAATTAAATCCGCTCTTATTTAATATATTTGCAAAAAGATTAAATAACAACGAACTATATTGAGGCATGTTTAGGGGGGCCGTTTTATTAGATTCCTCACAGCGAAATCCTTCACTTCGTTACGGATTTCTTGTTCGGAATGACAATGTCCTTAATATTTATTACCCGTCGATACAATTTATAAG
>SAAL01000022.1 GCA_009929445.1 Bacteroidia bacterium | reverse complement strand
GCATCAAATATACTAAAACTTGCAGATATACACAACACTTTTAAGATTTATTTTACTGATAATCTTATGTTTATGGACTTTTTAAGGGTCGACTAATTATTATTAAAAAACGGTGCAAAGGTACAACATTTTTAGTAATCATGTACAAATATTTTTTTACTTTTTTTATAAATATTTTTTATGATTCAAATGCAGTGGTATAGAGGTATCTTTTTATACTCTTTTTGGGTGTTTTTTCAAATTCGTGCGGATAGAGATGAATTTTTGCTACACTTTCATAAGCAGCGACTGACGAATTCAGCAATTTCCGATTTTCTTCCATCACTTTCTCAAGTTGTTCCTGGCTCAAACCCTCAGCATCAACGGCTTCATAATCAGGACAAACGAGCGCCATCAGTTTTCCTTTTGAATCAATAACCAAACTTTCCATCACAAAAGGCATGTTATTTAATTTGGCTTCAATTTCTTCCGGATAGATGTTTTGTCCGTTTGCGCTCAGTATCATGGTTTTATTTCGTCCGCGAATAAATATATTGCCATTTGCGTCGATGGTTCCCAGGTCACCGGTGTGCAGCCAACCCTCATCATCCAGTATTTCTTTGGTTGATTCTTCGTTTTTGTAGTATCCCTTCATTACGTTTTCACCCCGAACAAATATTTCACCCACTCCGGTTTTTGGATCGGGTCGATCAATTTTTGCTTCCATGATATCCAGCACTTTTCCGGCTGATTTCGGCAGAAAATCGTTGGTATGCGAATAGCTGATAAGCGGTGCACATTCGGTCATTCCGTATCCTACGGTGAAGGGAAACTTAATTTTATTGAAAAACTCCTCTACCTCAGCATTCAACGGAGCGCCTCCGACTATTACCTGGGAGAAATTGCCACCGAAAGCATCGATCAGTTTTTTTCTTATCTGTGCCAGGATGGTCTGATCCAGAAACGGGATACTGAGTACCCAGCGCATCGATGGTCTTTCGAGCAGGGGTTGAATTTGCTTTTTATATATTTTTTCGATAATCAGTGGAACACAGAAAATTACATTCGGACGCACTTCGGCGAAGGCATTGAGAAGTATTTTGGCTGATGGAGTGCGACCGATAAAATGGACATGACTCCCGGTACAGGTAGCTGTCAGAAAATCAAAAGCACAACCGTAAGCATGTGCAAGCGGCAGAAATGCAACCAGTTTAAATCCCGGCGCCAGGAGTTTGGTACGAATGCCAAAAGTGATATTCCCTGCAAAATTATTACCGGTAAGCATCACTCCCTTGCTGAATCCTGTTGTACCGGAAGTATAGCTGATGCATACCAGTTCCGAATTGGGCTTATCAATATATCTGACGGAATCCTTGTGAAATCCGTCGGAGTATTTTTTATCAAAAAGCTCAGTTATATGTTCTTTGGTAAGTTTACCGGGATTGAGTGGAGCAACAATATTTTCTTTTGATTCGCTCTCTTCGAGTAAAGTGGCAATAGGCTGATTAACGAGGGTTATCAACCTGAAATCCGACAGTGAATACACGGCTTTTACTGTTCTCAGATTGCTTTCTTCGAGGTTTTCCCAGATGTAATCGCTTACGAACAGCACTTTTGACTCCGAATGATTGATAATGTGATGCACATCGTTCGGATTAAAATCCTGTAAAATCGGTATTATCACAGCACCGTAAGTTACTGTAGCGAGGTATGTGATAGCCCAATTGGCGTTATTTTTACCGATTAGTGCTATTTTATCATCCTTCTTTATCTCCGTTTGTTCAAATAAGAGATGTAGCCGGGCAATTTCTTCAGCTACCTGCGCATAAGTAAGCGTTAAATTTTCACCATAATTCGTGTATGCATTCAGATCCCAGTTTTTTCTGAAACTGTCTTCGAATAAGCGAATGAAGTTTTCTTTTATCATTATCCTTTTGAATTTTTTAAAATATATTCGACAAAAATACTAAAATTACACACAATTAAAAAGTTTGTGCAATATTTTTTGACTTAATTATTATCTTTTTGAAAAGCACTAAACGCTGAAAAGAGAAAAAATAAGTACCTTTGCGAAATATTTCGTGGTACAGGCACCGGGATGATGCATCGAGATTACAAAGGTCTGAAAATTTGTCGTCGGCCAGTATAAACATCTAATAGTAAAAGAATTAAAATGAATATTTCGTATAATTGGCTCAAAGAATACATTAATATTAATGTATCACCAGAAAAACTTGCACAGATTCTCACCTCCATAGGACTTGAAGTGGGTGGTGTTGAAGAAATCCAGACTGTAAAGGGCGGCATGGAAGGATTGGTGATTGGTGAAGTAATTACCTGCTCCAGACATGAAAACTCAGATCACCTGAGCGTTACGACAGTAAATGTGGGAACAGGTGAACCTTTACAAATAGTCTGCGGTGCTCCCAATGTGGCTGCCGGACAAAAAGTGGTGGTTGCTACAATCGGTACAAAACTTTATTCGGGCGATGAAAGTTTCACAATTAAAAAATCAAAAATCAGGGGCGTAGAATCTCACGGAATGATTTGCGCTGAAGATGAAATCGGTCTCGGAACCAGTCACGATGGCATCATGGTGCTTCCGGCAGATGCAAAACCCGGTACTTTGGCCAGCGAATTCTTTGGGATAAAAAACGATACACTTATTGAAGTGGATATTACGCCCAATCGCGCCGATGCTGTTTCGCATTACGGAGTGGCCCGCGACCTGGCTGCTTATTTTACGCTGCATGATGAAACTGTAAAACTCACCAAACCGTCGATAGATGGTTTCAAAATAAATAATACCGTTTTGTCCATTCCCGTAAAAATTGAAAACACCGAAGCCTGTCCGCGTTACTCAGCGCTGACAATCTCGGGAATTTCAGTGAAAGAATCACCCGACTGGCTCAAGCAACGCCTCCTGGCAATCGGGTCAAGGCCTATCAACAACGTGGTGGATATTACCAACTTTATTTTACATGAATTGGGTCAACCCTTGCATGCTTTTGATGCTGATAAAATTACCAGCGGCGAAGTAAGGGTAAAAAATCTGCCGGATGGCACTCCTTTTACAACCCTCGAAGGCACCGAAAGAAAACTGAATCCGGACGATCTGATGATATGCAACGGGGATGTACCCATGTGTATAGGTGGTGTATTTGGCGGTTTTGATTCGGGAGTGACCGAAAACACCTCGAAAGTATTCCTTGAAAGTGCCTATTTCAATCCTGTAAGTATCCGCAAAACTGCCCGCCGTCATGGTTTGAATACGGATGCATCTTTCCGATTCGAACGTGGTTGCGATCCTGAAATGACTATTTATGCACTGAAAAGAGCAGCAATGCTCATACAGGAAGTGGCCGGAGGAATCATTTCCAGCGAAATTGTGGATGAATATCCCAATCCTGTACAACCATTTGAGGTTACTGTTAAGAAAAATAAAATTGATAACCTGATTGGCAAAAAAATTGGCCGGGAAAACATCCTGAAAATCCTGAAAGGACTTGAAATGGAAGTAACAGCCGATACAGATGATGCTTATCAGCTGAAAGTTCCGGCATACCGTGTCGATGTGCAGCGTGATGTGGATGTAATAGAGGATATTCTGCGTATTTACGGATACAACAACGTTGAAATTGGCGATAACCTGGTTTCGACCTTGAGTTTTGTGAAAAAACCCGACAGCCACAAACTACAGATCATCGTTTCAGAACAACTTACAGCTCAGGGTTTCAACGAAGTGTTGAATAATTCGCTCACCAAAATCGGTTATTACGGAAAACTGACTTCATACCCCGAAAATGAGTGTGTAAAAATAATGAATCCGCTCAGTTCAGATCTGAGTGTATTGCGTCAGACTTTGCTTTTCGGAGGTTTGGAAAACATTTCGCGCAACACGAACCACCGCAATGCCGATCTGAAACTGTATGAATTCGGAAATTGCTACCAATATCTTGCCGGCAAAAAAACAGACGACCAGGTGCTGTCGGCTTACAACGAAGATTATCACCTTGGAATATGGTTAACAGGCAATAAATATTCGGATAGCTGGATTAATGGTTCACAAAAATCAAGCATCTATGAGCTGAAAGCTTACGTTGAAAATATCCTTGTACGTCTCGGTTTTGATTTACAGAAATTAAAAACTGCAGAATACTCATCCGACATTTTCACCGAAGCGATGAGCATTTATTCTCCAAACAAGAAACTCCTCTGCACGTTCGGCATCGTAAGTGATGCGGCAAAAAAATCATCCGACATTGAAGCAGAAGTGTTTTTTGCTGATATCTACTGGACTAACCTGTTACAAACGCTGAACACAAACGACGTAAAATACAAAGAGTTACCAAAATTCCCTGAAGTAAGGCGTGATTTGGCATTCCTGCTTGATACAAATATTACTTTTGCGGAGATTGAAAACACAGCATTCGAAACCGAGCGGAGAATTCTGAAAAAAGTAAGTCTGTTTGATGTGTATGAAGGTAAAAACCTTGAACCGGGGAAAAAATCGTATGCCATCAGTTTTATTTTGCAGGATGAAAACAAAACACTCACAGACAGCATCATAGACGGCACAATGAAGAATATCCAAAAGAACATTGAATCGAAACTGAATGCCAGATTAAGGAGTTAAGTTTACTTTTAAAAACAATTTGCGGGGCTAAATCAGCTTCGCAAATTTTCGTTTTACACCTGAAATACAATTTCCAATTACATTTTCGTTGCAATTCGCCTGTTAAATTTCGGTAATCTGATACAATAATATTATTAATTTATTCAAATGAGTGGATTTTTTGGGAGTATATCAAAAAATGATTGTGTAGATGATGTGTTTTATGGCACCGACTATCATTCTCACCTCGGTACAAAAAGAGCCGGCATTGCATTTTTTTCGGGAAAAAATGGCTTTCAGCGCGCTATTCACAGTCTGGAAGATGGATATTTCCGGAATAAATTCGAAAACGACATCAAAGGGTTTGCAGGTAACTGCGGAATTGGAGTCATCAGCGATTCCGAAGCCCAGCCCATGGTAGTAAACTCCCACTTCGGACGTTTCGGAGTGGCAACAGTAAGCCGGATTATTAATATCAATGACCTGGAAGAACATTTTCTGAAACTACACCACACATTTTCAGAGACGAGTCAGGGTACTGTAAATCCCACTGAACTCATTTCCATGCTCATAGCCGAAGGAAACGATTTTGTGTCGGGGATAGAGAATGTTTTTGAAAAAGTGAAGGGCTCGTGCTCCATGCTCATACTTACCGAAAACGGCATAATTGCGGCACGCGATAAACTGGGACGAACTCCGGTTGTGATAGGTAAAAAAAAGAATGCTTGTGCAGCTGCATTCGAAACCTGCTCTTTCTCCAATCTCGGTTATGAGACTGAAAAATACCTGGGTCCGGGCGAAATTGTAAAACTTACCGCCGAAGGCTGGGAACAACTGCGCAAACCCAACGTAGAAATGCAAATCTGCTCTTTCCTGTGGGTGTATTACGGGTATCCTCCCTCATTCTACGAAGGAATAAACGTAGAGGAAACACGCTACAGGTGCGGAGCAGCATTAGCAAAAAATGATCCGATAGAAGCCGATTTTGTTGCCGGCATACCCGACTCGGGAGTAGGTCATGCCGTGGGCTACAGCCACGCAAGAGGCTTGCCGTTCAAACGTCCGTACACCAAATACACTCCCACCTGGCCACGAAGTTTCATGCCTCAAAGTCAGCACATGCGCGAGCTGGTGGCAAAAATGAAACTTCTGCCCAACAAATCCATCATTGAGAATAAAAAAGGAATTTTTCTGGACGATTCCATTGTACGCGGCACTCAACTGAAAGACAACGTCCGCGACCTGCACGAAGCCGGTATAAAAGAAGTTAACATGCGTATAGCGTGTCCGCCGCTTACCTATCCGTGTGAGTTTCTGAATTTCAGCAGGTCGCGCTCCAGCATGGAACTGGCTACTCACAAAGCAGTAAAAGAACTGGAGGGAACAGAGAACGTGAATATGAAAGAGTACTCCGATGCAGGTTCTGAAAAATATGCTGCGATGGTCGATAAAATCCGCGAAAACCTCGGCCTTACAACACTGAGATTTCAGAAAATAGAAGATTTGGTAGAAGCAATCGGGCTGCCGAAAGAAAAACTGTGTACCCACTGCTTTGACGGATCAAGTCATTTTTAGTGTCCAACTTGCACTGAGAATGCTTTAAAAACATAAAAGAGCTGTATTGTAACAGCTCTTCTTTGCTCTCCCTCTTGGACTTGAACCAAGGACCCTCTGATTAACAGTCAGATGCTCTAACCGACTGAGCTAAGGAAGAATTTTCCACATTTTTTCAAATGCGAATGCAAAAGTAACGGATATTTTTGAAATATACAATATCTTTGTAAAAAAAATAACAAAAAATTACATGAAGAAAGTATTAGGAATGGGCAACGCCCTGACAGACATACTGTTTCGGATTGAGAACGATGATATACTGAGTAAACTCAATCTGGTTAAAGGCGGTATGCAATTAATCGAAAACACACAGTCTGAGGTGATAAAATCACATTTTACACCCGGATCGGCTACGATGGCAACCGGAGGATCGGCCTCCAACACCATCAATGGAATATCGAAACTGGGTATTGAAAGCGGATTCATAGGGAAAATCAGCGACGACGAAATAGGCAGGTTTTTCGCTCTCAACAGTCTTGAGAACGGAGTGACACCCTACATGCAGAAAAGTAAAACGCCCTCAGGACATTGCACAATCCTGGTCTCACCGGATAGCGAACGTACACTCTGCACTTTTCTGGGTGCAGCCAGCGAACTGAATGCCGGTGATATAAACCAGCATTTTTTTGAGGGCTATCATTTTTTCCATATCGAAGGTTATCTGGTACAGGACCATGATTTGATTCGTACTGCACTGAAAATGGCGAAAGATGCCGGCCTAATAACCTCCATTGATTTGGCCAGCTTCAACGTAGTGAATGAAAATCTCGAATTTCTGCATGAAATTATTGAAAAATATGTGGATATCATATTTGCAAATGAAGAAGAAGCGATGGCGTTTACAGGCAAAAAACCGGCAGAAGCAGTCCGTGATATGGCCCAAATGTGCCGTATAGCAGTAGTGAAAATTGGAAAAGACGGCTCCCTGATCCAATCCGGTACTGATTTTTATGACATCGAGCCCCATCAAGTGAAAAGTGTGGACACAACCGGTGCCGGTGACTTTTATGCTGCAGGATTTTTGTTTGGACTGGCCAACAGTTATCCGCTGGAGGTGTGTGGTAAAATCGGTTCACTCGTTTCTTCGCGGGTGGTGGAAGTAGTGGGCACCAAAATGGCGAAAGAAACCTGGGATGAAATAGCTGAAAATGTCAGATTACTGACACAGAATTAGCGGCTGACACTTATCCGGCCTGAAAAACACATTTTCTTACGTACCAAAAGTAATGCTGACTGATGGTAAATGCGAGAAAATGTGTTTTTTTCAATGAGGTCATCCTGACTTTTTTTAAAACAGTAGAAATCAAAGTTAAACTTGTATATTTTCAGGAATAGTATTACAGCGGCTTCAGCTCTACCGTGAAATGTCGCATAATAGGTTCTTCGGATACAATTTCATAGCCTCGCCTGATGTTGTTTCTTCTGTCGAACACATTCTTAACTGCCACAGCTACTACATCCATGTGATTGTTTGTATAGGTTCGGCGGGGAATGGCCAGCCGGAGTAATTCAAGTTCCGGAAACCGGTTTTGGCGTGTCACCGGATCCCGGTCGGCCAGCAATGCTCCTATTTCCACAGTCCGGATTCCTGCTTCGAGATACAATTCAATGGCCAGCGTCTGTGCAATAAATTCTTCTGCGGGCACCCGGCTTATTATTTTCTTTGCATCCAAAAATATGGCATGACCGCCTGCAGGTCTCTGATAGGGAATACCAAATTCATCCAGCCTGCTGCCTAAGTATTCTACCTGCTTAATCCGGCTTTCCAGGTAATCAAAATCTGTTCCTTCTTCAAGCCCCTGTGCCAGGGCTTCCATATCCCTGCCCGACATGCCACCGTAGGTGATAAATCCCTCGTTGAGAATGCAGTATATTTTACATTTTTTCCAGAGTGCTTCTGATTTCATTGCCAGAAAACCACCCATATTCACAACGGCATCTTTCTTGGACGACATGGTCATAACATCAGCATACGAAAACATCTCGCGGACGATTTCCCGGATGGATTTATCCGAATAACCTTTCTCGCGTGTTTTAATGAAATAGGCATTTTCGGCAAAGCGGGCAGAATCAATTAATAGCAATACATCAAATTTTTGGCATAACCGGGAGGTTTCACGGATATTTTCCATCGACACAGGCTGTCCGCCGGCGGTGTTGTTGGTTACGGTGAGCACAACAGCCGGAATTTTCTCTTTCGGGTAGCTTTTCAGGGCATTTTCAAGTTTCTCCAGATCGATATTTCCTTTGAACGGAATTTCGAGCTGCGTATCCTTTGCCTCATCTATGGTACAATCCAGGGCAGTTGCTTTACGGTATTCTATGTGTGCCTTGGTGGTATCAAAGTGCGAATTGCCAGGCAAAATATCACCTTCTTTTACGATGGCTGAGAAAAGCAAATTCTCAGCAGCGCGTCCCTGATGGGTGGGAAAAAAATAATCGAATCCCAGCAAATCGCTAATAGCATTTTTCAGGGAAAAATAGGACCGTGCACCTGCATAGCTCTCGTCACCAAGCATCATGGCCGACCATTGCCTGTCGCTCATGGCCCCTGTGCCGCTGTCGGTGAGCAAATCGATAAAAACCTGCCCGCTTTTCAGTCCAAAAAGGTTGTATTTCGCATCTCTGATCCATTTTTCGCGCTCATGACGAGTGCTCCGGCGGATTGATTCCACCATTTTTATTTTATACGATTCGGCAAACGGAAGTTCCATTTTTTCAGCTGTTTTTTGTATTTTTGATTTATAATCATGCAAATTTAGCAATTTATAGGAGAATGCATCTTTCATCCGGTGAAAAAAAGTAATTTTGTCGGAAAAATATTTTTATGAAAATTAATACCGGAAACGTCAGGATCTATATATTTATTACCATCGCCATGCTGTGCTGGTCATTTTCATTTATCTGGACCAAAATAGCACTGGAAAGTTTTCCTCCCCTCACACTGATCACTCTTCGCCTGATTCTGGCTTCGGTACTTCTCTACGGATTTCTGAAACTGAGCGGACGATTGCAAAAAATCGACAAACCGGATCTGAAACTGTTTTTTGCACTGGCTTTCTTCGAACCGTTTATGTATTACGTGGGTGAAACTTATGGTCTGACAATGGTAAAACCAACGCTGGCATCGGTCATTATAGCTACGATTCCGGTTTTTGCTCCTTTTTTTGCATTTGTATTTCTGAAAGAGCGGTTTACCATCATCAATATGCTCGGAATCGGTGTTTCAATCATTGGTGTGTACCTGATCGTTTACAATACCGACGGAAGTGAAACCACCTCTGTCATTGGCGTTGCGCTGGTTTTTCTGGCAGTACTTTCGGCCATCATCTATGGTTTGTTGCTTCGTAAAATACCCGAGAAGTATTCGGCCACCAATATTATATTCTATCAATCCATGATTGGTTTGATCTATTTTATTCCTGTGGCTGCGATGGTGGATTTGAGGCTGTTGGCACGTATGGTGATACTGCGTCAATCGGTACAAGCACTTTTGATGCTTACCTTTTTTGCTTCGGTTATTGCGTTTGTGCTGTTTGCAGATGTGGTCAGAAAGATCGGTATTACCAAATCGGAAGTATTTACAAACCTGATTCCGGTATTCACTGCGCTGCTTTCATGGGCAATCTTCAAAGAAATGATGAATTCCTTTCAATGGATTGGAGTTTTTGTTGTAATTTTGGGTGTTTTTGTGAGTCAGAGTAAGAATAAAAAAGCCGGAAGACCGAAGAGTGAAGACGTTAGATGATATTTGAAATAAGTTGTTTGCTTTAATTAAAATGTTAAATAAAAATGAGTTTCTAAGTTTGAGAAGTTAATAATTTGGCAAAAAGCCATGGAAACCGGAGAAGATCTTTTTGTTTTGTAAAAAGATTTTCCCAAAGAAGAACCATATAACTCAACTTCTCAGATCCGATGTGCAGCTGATTCCATTGCTTTAAATATTGCCTAAGGTTCAATTTCCCAGTCTGACAAAGAACAACAGAAATTTATCAGCTATTCCATTCGCTCATTGGCAGAAGTTGTAAATGGCTTATATAAAGCAAAGAATAGAAATTATTTGCCAGAAGATATATTTTCAAAATATTATAAACAGTCGTTTGATTTAATGAATATGATGATTGCATTCAAAAATCAAATAAAATAACTTTTTATCAAGACACGGGCAAGCCTGCAAGTAGAATCTTTTTTACAGACAAAAATTTCGGTCTTCCGTCTTCAAACTTGTGTTATTATGAAACTTCTCTACCCTTTATACTTCGTTTATCAATGGCTTATAGCTATGCCATTGATGCTGATATCAACCGTTATCACCTCTATTCTGATTTTTCTTATTTCTCCGGTTTTTCCGAACCATAAAATTTCGTATCTGCCGGGCATACTTTGGGGAAAATTTGTCTGTTATCTCTTTTTCATTCATGTAAAAATAAGCGGAATGGAGCATCTGGACAGAAAGCAATCCTACGTTTTCGCAGCTAACCATCAGAGTGCTTTTGATATTCTGGTAATTTACGGCTGGCTTCCATACATTTTCAAGTGGCTGCTGAAGATAGAGCTACGTAAAGTTCCGTTTCTGGGTGCAGCCTGCCAGGCAGCCGGTCATATTTTTGTGGACAGATCCAATCCTGTTGCTGCCAAGCAGAGCATGCAAAAAGCCGTTGAACAGTTGAAAAATGGCGTTTCGGTAGTTATTTTTCCCGAAGGAACGCGAACCAAAACCGGAAAACTCGGCAAATTCAAACGGGGTGCTTTTCTCATGGCACTGGAGCTGCAACTTCCCATCGTACCCATTACTATTGCAGGTAGTTTCGAAAGGATTAAAGGCTGGCGAACTTTTCCGGGAACAATAAAAATGACTATTCACCCCCCTGTTGATGTGACCACCTACGGAATGGACGAATCATCAGCATTGCTCCGAAATACTCAGGAAATTATCAGAAGCGGATTGTAAATGCCTTTGGCGAAATACGGTCTTTTTTCACTGCACATAATTCAAATCTCAATTGTTTTTTTATATTTTGAGTGACAATATAGTTAAATGTTGTTAATTCTCAATCCAAACGACTGTGTGTAATCGTCTAATTATCTGTAAGATAAATAAATTGCATTACAAAGATGTAAATTATTTATGGTACTTGGTATTGCATAGTATTATATTGTATTGTATATTTGCAGCATAAATTTATTAAAATAAGTATTTTCATAAAAAATCCACTTTAAAAATTAATCATTTTAAAACAAGAAAACCATGTCAGGCAAATACGACGATTTAGAAAAACTGAGAGACCTTTACTCCAAAGGCATTATTACCGAAGCCGAATTTAATGCCGAAAAGGCCAAAATTCTCAATGATAACCGGGAAGCCGGTGTAAATGAAACTACTCAAACGGCAGATAACAACAATGGTTACTGCTCGCTCATGCACTTGTCACAGTTTTCGAACTTCCTGTTTCCGGGATTGGGTCTTATCATCCCGATTGTGATGTGGGCTACCCGAAAAAACGAAAGTAAATTTGCTGATGTTAACGGAAAAATCATTTTCAACTGGAAAATCAGTTCGTTTATCTACACCAGTGTTCTGGTGATACTGGTAATAGCAGCAGCGTTGGTCTTTGGCACACAAATAGCATTTTCAGGAATTGGTAATTATGATACTTTCCAGGGAATGATGGATGATAATCCGATGAAAATATTTAGTTTAATCGGAGCATTGGGCATCATCATCATACCTGCAATAGCAATTGTTGTACTTGATTTCATATTTACCATCATTGGTGCCATCAAAGCCAACAAAGGCGAAGTGTGGAATTACCCGCTCAGCATTCGGTTTTTCAGCACAAAAAACCAATAATAAAACGAAAACAAATTTTTCACATCTAAAGAAGAATAAACCGGATGATAAAACTTACCGACATAAACAAAACCTATTATACCGAAGCCACTTCGCTTCATGTACTGAAAGGGATAGACCTGACGATCGAAAAAGGAGAATACGTTTCGGTGATGGGTGCATCGGGTTCGGGAAAATCTACCCTGCTGAATATCATTGGCATTCTTGACAATTATGATACAGGAAGCTACTACCTGAATGATATACTGATCCGGGATTTAAGCGAAAAAAAGGCAGCCTGGTTTCGTAACGAAATGATTGGATTTGTATTTCAATCATTTAACCTGATCAATTTTAAAAATGCGATGGAAAATGTAGCACTGCCGCTGTATTACAAAAACGTCGGACGAAAGAAACGCAATTCCATTGCCATGGAGTACCTGGATATGATGGGACTGAAAGACTGGGCAACACACATGCCTTCTGAAATGTCGGGTGGTCAGAAACAGCGTGTAGCCATTGCCCGGGCTATCATCTCACAACCCAAAGTACTCCTTGCCGACGAGCCTACTGGTGCCCTTGACAGTAAAACCAGCGAAGAAGTAATGCAGGTGTTGAAAGAGCTGAATAAAACCGGTATTACCACCGTCATTGTTACACACGAACAGTCGGTAGCAGACACTACCGACCGCATTATACACATTAAAGACGGTCTGATAGAAAATCAGTATCAGACTAAAAAAAGTCTAATCACACAGTATTAAAAATTATCATGAATACGCTTGAAGAGATATTTGCCGCTCTCAAACACAATAAACTCCGCACTACCATGACCGGTCTGTCGGTTTCGTGGGGAATTTTCATTCTCATAGTTCTGCTCGGTGCAGGCAATGGATTGCAAAACGGAGTAACAAGCAATTTTAGCAACAGAGCCACCAATACAGTTCAGATGTGGCCCGGACAGACTTCATTGCCATATAAAGGACTTAAATCGGCCCGAAACCTTAATTTTTCCGAAAAAGAATTGAGTACCGTTGACGACAATGTGGCAGAAAGCGATGAAGAAACGGGAATTATCGATAAGAGTTCCACCATTACATTTGGTAACGAATACGGCTCTTACAGGATAAAAGGTGTACATCCGAGTTATCAGAAAGTATTTAATCTTGAATTCACAGCCCGAAACGGACGGTTTATCAACAACCTGGACATTGAAAAAAGCAATAAAGTAATAGTACTTGACAAGAAAATAGAGGAAACACTATTCAAAAACAAGCCGGCACTCGGACAGTATGTGAAAGTGGGTTCCATCGTATTCAAAGTGGTGGGTGTCAACACCAAAAAAGAGGGATGGGATGGTTCCCAGGCATATATTCCCTTCACCACAGCTCAATCTATTTACAATCCGGATAAAAAATTCAACTCCATAGCATTCACCACAAAAGGGCTTGAAACCAAAGAATCGAATGAACGATTTGACAAACAGCTTAAAACCAAAATGTCGCAAACCATGCTGTTTGATCCGAAAGACGAAAAAGCGCTCTGGATAAACAACTCGCAGGAAAATTACCTGCAAACCATGCGAATTTTCAAAGGAATTAACCTGTTTGTAACTATAGTTGGGATTTTCACACTCATAGCCGGTATTGTGGGTGTAAGCAATATAATGCTTGTTTCGGTAAAGGAGCGCACGCGCGAAATAGGCATAAGAAAGGCTATCGGAGCATCACCCGCTTCCATTTTGACTTCTATAGTGATTGAATCAATCCTGATTACTGCCCTTTTTGGCTATATCGGGATGATGATGGGTATCGGATTAACTGAAGTTGTAAACTTCGTGATGGAAAAAAGCGCTGCCGGCCAAACGAACGCCGGAGGTGAGCAAATGTCGGTCTTCAAAAATCCAACTGTACAAATCGGTTACGTGATATTCTCAACGGTGATACTCATTATTTCGGGTGTGATAGCCGGATACATGCCTGCCCGAAGAGCAACCCGCATTAAACCGATTGAAGCGATGAGAGAAGAATAACCCCAAAACCCTGAAGTGTAGTCTTATATACTAATTATGTAATAAAAAATAATGCAAAACAGCAAAACAACAAATAACGAAAAGATCAAAACTTCCCCTTCTGGAGGTCGGGGGGCACGTATTTTCGATCCTGACCGCTGGTATGAAATCTGGCAAGCCATCACGCACAACAAATCAAGAAGTGTGCTTACCGCTTTCGGTATATTCTGGGGTATGTTTATGCTGGTAGTGATGGTGGGTGCAGCCAACTCGCTGAAATCGAACATGATGAAAGAAATTGAGGGTTTTGCCACAAACTCCTGCTTCGTAAGCGACGGGGTAACCTCCGAACCTTACAAAGGATTCAAAAAGGGACGATCCTGGAATATTGTCAACGCAGACCTGCCGGTACTCGTGAATAAAATTCCTGAAATGCAGCATCTTTCACCCGTCCTATTTGGCGGCCGGTCCACCGATAAAAACGTAGTAAGAGGTGAAAAATCAGGCTCGTTCAATTCAAAGGGAGTTTATGCCAACTACAACGAAATAGACCGGAGCAAAATGAAGTTCGGAAGATTCATCAACTCTATCGACGTGGCAGAACAGCGTAAAGTATGTGTAATAGGAAAAAGGGTGTATGAAGTTCTCTTCAACAACGGTGAAAATCCGGTGGGAAAAAACATACAACTCAACGGAATCTATTTTCAGGTAATCGGAGTTTCGGGCAATTCATCGGGCATCAACATCGGAGGAAATGCGGAAGAAACTGTGATTCTGCCATTCTCTACCATGCAGCAGGCATTCAACCAGGGAAATATCGTGCATTTTCTGGCCATTACGGCCGATCCGGGTGTAAAAGTGAGTGAAGTGGAAAAAGCAGTGAAAGATGAGCTTAAACGAATTCACAACATATCTCCTACCGACAAGACAGCCGTATGGTCGTTGAACCTGGAGGATATGTTTACCATGTTTTTCTACCTTCAGATTGGTATCGGAATTCTGGTGTGGATAGTGGGTTTGGGTACGCTGGCTGCCGGAGGAATAGGCGTAAGCAACATTATGCTGGTCACCGTACGCGAACGGACAAAAGAAATCGGGATAAAAAGAGCACTCGGAGCTACTCCGGCCAATATCATCTCACAGATAATTATTGAAAGTATCATCCTGACACTGATTGCCGGATTAGCCGGGATGATGTTCGGAGTAGGTATATTACAGGTTATCGGCATATTATTCAGTCAGAATGCAGAGTCCATGCTTAAAGATCCTCAGATAAGTTTCACAATAGCCATCGGATCGCTCTTCGTAATACTGATTGTAGGTAGTCTGGCAGGACTCATTCCGGCCAGGCGGGCAGTAAGCATCAAAGCCATCGAAGCTATCAGAGATGAAAATTAAGGGAAACAACTCTCTGCGGTCAGAATTTATTAAAAAACCGAATCATACAGATTTTTTATTTAGAGAAAAAGTAATTTTAAAAAGAAATAAAGTATTAACCATTTAAAGGCCTGAGAATTCACTGCCAGGTGGAAACAGGGAAAATAAAAATTTATGAAAAAAGTATTAAAAATCACATTGTGGGTACTTCTCGGATTAGTTGTACTGGGTACTTTCTACTTCTTATATCAGAAATCCAAACCAAAAATCATCCGTTATGAAATAGAAACAGTGACCAGTGGATCTATCGAAAAAAGAACAGTAGCTACCGGAAAAGTGGAACCCCGAAACGAAATTCTGATAAAGCCACAGATGTCCGGGATTATTTCGGAAGTTTACAAGCAGGCCGGCGATGCTGTTAAAGCAGGTGATGTCATTGCTAAAATAAAAGTGGTGCCGGATATGGTCAATCTGAACGCATCCGAATCGCGTGTACAACTCGCCAAACTGGCTTACGAACAAGCACTTACCGTTTACAATCGCGACAAGGCACTCTTTGATAAAAAGGTAATATCAAAGGAAGAATTCGAAAAATCGACGCTGACATTGAACAACAACAAAGAAGAACTGAAAACCGCTCAGGACAATCTGAGTCTTGTACGCGAAGGCATTTCGAGCCGAACGGCCGCTTACAGCAACACGCTGGTGAGATCAACCGTCACCGGAACCATTCTTGATGTGCCGGTGAAAGTCGGAAATTCGGTTATTCAGTCGAATAATTTCAACGACGGAACCACCATTGCCACCGTAGCCAATCTGAACGACATGCTATTCGTGGGCAAACTGGACGAAACCGAAGTGGGGCGCATTCATACCGGGATGCCCATGACAATCACTATCGGGGCGCTTCAGGATCACAAACTGGCAGCCAACCTGGAGTACATTGCTCCGAAAGGAACGGAAGAAAGCGGAGCTATCATGTTTCAGATGAAAGCTTCTGTGAAAATTCCATCGGACATATTTGTACGTGCAGGCTACAGCGCCAATGCCGAAATCATGCTCGAACAGGCCATTGACGTGCTCACCATCCCCGAAAGTTGTCTGGAATTCAGCAACGACAGCGCCTTTGTGTATCTGCTCACCAAAGACGAACCGCAGGAATTTAAGAAAACAGTGGTGAAAACCGGTCTTTCAGATGGCATCAACATCCAGCTAACCCAGGGTCTGAAACTGGGAGAAAAAATACGGGGAGCCGAAATTGTGGAAAAGAAAAAGGAAAACGTTAACTAAAAAACTCCCGAAAATGAAAACAAAAATCATAACGGCAATTATACTGTTTTTCTGCGTGTTACAGATTTCGGCACAGCACCGGTGGACACTCCCTGAATGTATTGATACGGCTCTGGCCAACAACCGTAACATCAAGAAACAAAAACTGAATTATAAATCCGGCGAAATAAGCTACAATCAGGCAAAAGCCAACCGTTTGCCCAACCTGAATGCATCTTTGGGACAAAACTTCAACTTTGGCCGCTCGCTGGCTGCCGACAATACATATCAAAATTCGAATTCACAAAACACGTCGTTTTCTCTTTCATCAGGAGTGACACTTTTCAACGGATTCAGGATGAAAAACACCATCGAAGCACGTCAGGCAGAACTGCTGGCAGCCGGAGCCGATGTTCAGAAAATAGAAAAAGACATCATTCTGAATGTATCAGGTGTGTTTCTGCAGGTTCTTCAAAACAAGGAAATGCTTCGGAATGCAGAAAACCAGCTGAACATAACCCGCGAAAACATAGCAAGACGAAAAGAGCTGATAGAAGCCGGAAAACTGGCAGAGGGTGAAATTTTCGAAATTCAGGCTCAGGAAGCTAAAGAAGAACTCGCACGCGTACAGGCTGAAAACCAGCTGAAGCTATCACTGCTCGATCTATCGCAAGTACTCGAACTGGACCATTTTGAAGATATTGATGTGGCTGTACCTGAAAATTTGCTCGAAAACGAGCTGGCATTGCTTTCAGCCGATGAGGTTTACAGCAGTGCCCTGGATAACCGTCCGGAAATAAAATCGGCCCAGCACCGATTGGAAAGCAGCCTGAAATCGGTGGAAATTGCCAATGCCGGAAAATTACCATCACTATCTATGGGAGCACAATGGGGCACAGGCTATTACAACATGAGCAACTTACCTAACAATGCTTCCTTCGGCAAACAATTTTCAAACAACATGAGCACGGGTATCGGATTAAACCTTTCCATCCCTATTTTCAATCGTTATGAAGTGAAAAATCAGGTGGAAAGTGCCAAACTTAACGTTGAAAGCTCGAAAATCGATATTGAAAACACAAAAATAGAACTTCGGAAAACAATACAGCAGGCTTATTACAACGCTTTGGCGGCAAAAAACCGCTGGGATTCGAGCCGCAAATCGGTGAAAGCAAACGAAGAATCATACCGTTTTGCCAGTCAGAAGTATGAAGTAGGCAGAGCCAATCAATACGAACTTAACCTCGCTAAAACCAATTTATCGCAGTCCATTTCCGAAGAGACACAAGCCAAATATGAATACGTTTTCAGAATGAAAATACTGGAATTGATGAAATAATTTATTCAGAAAAAGTACTACAAGACAATCAAGTCTTGTAGCCTTCTTAAAAAAACAATTTACAATAACTATGAACGCAGACAACATTAAATCACAAATGCGGAAAGGTTATCTGGAATACTGCATTCTGCTTATTCTGAAAAAGAAACCTGCATACGCTTCGGACATCATTGCCGAACTCAAAGCTGTAAAGATGATAGTAGTGGAAGGCACCATGTATCCGCTTCTTACACGTCTGAAAAACAGCGAATTGCTCGATTACCGCTGGGAAGAATCCACCCAGGGTCCGCCCCGGAAATACTACGAGATGACTGCCAAAGGCCATGCATTTCTCAACGAACTGGATATAGCCTGGAAGGAGATAAACGAAGTAGTAGATAATTTACAACAGAATTTACAATAAAAATTCGGTCAGAACTAACAATAAAAAAACACAAACAGATGAAAAAGACATTGACAATCAATCTGAACAATACAGTTTTCCACATCGATGATGATGCGTACGAACTCCTGCAGTCGTACCTGGCTGAAGTTAGTCATCATTTCAAGTCAGAAACAGAAAAAGCGGACATCATGAGCGATATTGAAGCCCGGATTGCAGAACTTTTTTCGGAAAAAATGGACAAACAGAAAAACGTAATCACCATTGAGGATGTGGATACGGTAATTACGATTATGGGAAAACCCAGTCAGTTCGTAGATGATGACACAGATGAAGAATCACAGCAAAACGCTCAGGAAGACGCTTCGAAAAAGAAAACCCACAAAAAGTATTACCGCGACGTTGACAATCAGCTGCTTAGCGGTGTGTCAGCCGGATTAGCCGCATATCTCAACTGGGACGTGGCGCTCGTACGTATCATTTTTGTGGTATTGGCTTTCGTTACTTCCGGTACGTTTATACTTATCTATCTGCTCATGTGGCTGATAGTACCCAAAGCTGAAACAACCGCCCAGAAACTCGAAATGCACGGTGAAGATGTAAATATTGAATCCATCAAAAACAAGATGGTTGACGCCAAAGAATACCTGGAGAGCGATAAATTCAAACAAACCGCTACCGCCACCGGAAACAGAATATGGGAAATAATCCGGGTATTCCTGAAAATACTACTCACTGTCACAATGGCTATTGTAAGTATAATTGGTGTAATCTTAATTGCTACGCTGATTCTTGCTCTCATTCTTTTCTTACTCGAACCGGAGGTAATTACAAGCATTTCTCCACAATTCTTTGCCATTTTCGGCGACACATCACCCGATAAAGTCATCCTGCTGCTTTTAGCGCTGCTGTTTATCATCGGATGTCCTATTTTTGCGCTGATTTACTGGACTACCGGAATTGTTTCCAACAACAAAAAACCCAGATCGTCCTCGGCATTGTGGATTGCTTTAATACTCTGGCTGGCAGGCATATTTATGTTTATCGGCACAGGAGCCGATACTCTTAAAAAACTGAACGACAGCAATATAACTTCGTACAACTCCAACTCAGACAACCCTGAATACACAGATGAAGCACGCACTCTGGCGGATTTCACTACCATTGATGCTTCCGGAGCTATTGAAATAGAACTTACCCAACAGGCAGATCAATCTGTATCGGTAAGAACGCTCCGGGAATACCTTGGGAACGTAAAAACCGAAGTAGCTGATGGAACACTGAAAATCTATTCAACCGATAACCTGATAAAACCTACTATAAAAGTTAAAATCGGAGTAGATTCTCTCAGCAAGATAGAAGCCCGCGGAGCTTCAAAAATTGAATTCACGGATACCTTTTCGCTAAAAAAATTAAATATTAACCTTCGCGGAGCAAGCAATGCCGATATAAAAGTAAATTCGGCACAGAAATTGGAGTTTGACGTACAAGGTGCAAGTAAACTTGACATCAGCGGCTCTGCAGACACCCTGGCTATCAGAGGTGATGGCGCCAGCAATATCGAAGCCGATGATCTGGGCTCAAAAGTAGTGAGGATAGAAATGAACGGAGCAAGCCATGCCAAAGTTTTTGCTTCCGAATCATTCGACGGACATGCATTTGGAGTCAGTAAAATAGTTGTAAAAGGTAATCCGGCAAAAAGAACCAATGAATTCAATCCCGGATCGAGCATTCAATACGAGTAAAATTTTTCAAAAAAAAATGTCATGAAACTAAATCTGTTAATATCGGGTCTGGTACTGCTATGTGCTCTGCCTGCCATTTCCCAAAAAAAAGAATACACAATCGTATCCGAAAAAAGAAATGTAGCTTCTTTCGAAACGATAGATGTATCCGGAAGATTTGTGGTAATGCTCTATCCGGACACAAAACCGGAAGTCACCGTAATGGCTGCCGAAGAGTATATTGCCGACGTTGAAACTGTGGTAGAGAACGGTGTATTGAAAATCAACATGATAGACCTTACCGACAACAAAAATGTAAGTATTGTGGACGGTTTGAGAACCAAATACAACGATTATCTGATACGTAATCCCATCGAAATACACGTCGGAGTGACCAATTTCAGCAAAATCTACGTAAAAGGAGTTACGACTTTGGAAACGGAATCGATGCTCAAATTACAGAATTTATACATAGATATCAACGATGCCTCAAAAGCCAATCTGGACATTGAAGTCGAAAACGGGTTTATGGCAGCACTCTCAGGTGCATCCAAAATAAACATCAAAGGCAAAGCAATGAATGCCGACATCAGTGCCAGCGGCGCATCTTCATTCGAGGCGAAAGACCTCATGATCCGGAATGCCAAAATATCACTGTCGGGAGCAAGCCGGGCCGAAATTCATGCCTCTGAGAGTCTGGATGCCGACTTGAAAGGTGCTACAAAACTTATCTGTACAGGAAGCCCCAAAAACATCAGACAAAACGCTTCAAGAGGCTCCGGTATTATCGTAAAATAAATCAGAGTATCAGCAAACAGAATGCCGGAAAGTAAAAATACTTCCGGCATTTTGTTTGGTGTGATTATGGAATTCTATTCCCAATCGCTTACAGGGCGGCAGGCACACACCAGATTTCGGTCGCCGTAAGCATTATCTACCCTTGCAACGTTTATCCAGAACTTGTTTTCAGCCACCCACGGAGCCGGATATGCCGCTTTTTGCCTAGAATATGGATGATTCCAGTCATCTCCCACTATTTCGTACTCGGGATGCGGGGCATTCATCAACACGTTGTTGGTTTTATCGGCAATGCCATTTTCAATCTCTTTTATTTCATCGTAGATTTTCAGCATAGCATCGGTAAATTTGTCTAATTCGGCCAGCGACTCACTTTCAGTAGGTTCTATCATCAGTGTGCCATGTACGGGGAATGATAAAGTGGGCGCATGATAGCCATAATCCATCAGTCGTTTTGCAATATCTGTCTCGCTCACACCGGAAGTATTTTTGAAATTCCGGCATTCAAGAATCAACTCATGCCCTACCCGTCCGGTTTCGCCGGTATAAACAATGCCGTATGTGTCTCCAAGGCAGGCTGCGAGGTAATTAGCATTGAGAATGGCCATTTTTGTGGAATGTGTCAGTCCTTCTTCACCAAGCATGCGTATGTATCCATAGGTGATTGCCAATACGCCGGCACTTCCGTAAGGTGCAGACGAAACTGTATTAATTCCAAAATTTAAATCAGGCAGAAATTCGGCCAGATGTTTTGCCACGCAAATAGGGCCTACACCCGGTCCGCCTCCTCCGTGAGGTATTGCAAATGTTTTATGCAGATTCAGGTGACAAACATCGGCTCCGATTATACCCGGATTAGTAAGTCCAACCTGTGCGTTCATATTGGCTCCATCCATATATACCTGTCCGCCGAATTTGTGAATTGTATCACACATATCCTTTATTGTTGTTTCGAAAATGCCGTGTGTGGAAGGATAGGTGATCATACAACCGGCAAGCGTATCAGCATTAGATTCTGCTTTTTGATTCCAGTCATTTATCTCCACGTTTCCTTTTTCGTCGCATTTCACCACTACAGGGATAAATCCGCACTGAACTGCGCTTGCGGGATTAGTACCGTGTGCTGAAGCAGGAATGAGCAGCTTGTTTCTGTGATTTTCTCCCTTTGAGTTGAGGTATGATTTGATAGCGAGCAATCCGGTGAACTCTCCGGCAGCTCCCGAATTCGGTTGCAGGCTGCATGCATCCAGCCCGGTAATTTCGCACAGGTATTTTTCAAGTTCGGTGATCAGTTCATGATACCCTTCAGTCTGATCTTTGGGTGCAAGCGGATGAATCGCGTTAAATTCCGGGCGGCTTAACGGCAACATTTCCGATGCTGCATTCAGTTTCATGGTGCAGGAACCCAGCGAAATCATCGAATGAGTGAGGGAAATATCACGTCGTTCAAGTTTTTTGATGTAACGCATCATATCTGTTTCGGTATGATACATCCGGAAAACATCGTGGGTGAGAAAGTCCGATTTTCTTTCGAAACATTCGTCGAATGATTTGAATTCTGTAATACTTTCGGGTTCGGCAAACACGGCATTATTGCCTGCAGCTGTTGCCAGAATGTCTATCAGCGTGTTCACATCGTCCAGTTCGGTCGTTTCATCGAAGCTGATTCCGATTTCACCCGTTTCGAAATAGCGGAAGTTGACTTCATTTTCCAAAGCGATTGATCTGAAACTGTTCAAACTTACCGAGTCGGGCAAAGTGACCTTGAGTGTATCAAAGAAATTTTCGTTTTCTTGTGTGTATCCGTACACTTCGAGTATTTCATTCACATAGCTGGCTATGGAATGAATCCGGAGAGCAATGCGGCGAATACCTTCGGCACCGTGATACACGTTGTACATTCCGGCCATGGTAGCCAGCAGAGCCTGTGCGGTACAGATATTTGAAGTGGCTTTTTCTCGCTTGATGTGTTGCTCGCGGGTTTGCAGCGCCATTCGGAGTGCGTATTTTCCGTTCACATCTTTGCTTATACCTATTATTCTGCCGGGAATATCGCGTTTGAATTCTTCTCGTGTGGCAAAATAAGCAGCTGATGGTCCGCCATAGAACATGGGGATACCCCAGCGCTGGGTGGAACCGAAAACGATATCGGCTCCCCACTCGCCCGGAGGTGTGAGCAGCGCCAGACTCAGAATATCGGCTGCTACGGCTACAATGCAATTGTTCTCGTGGGCATTAGTTACAAAACCGGTATAATCCTCGATGCTGCCATTGGAATTAGGATACTGAATGATGGCTCCGAAATGGCGTTCGGTGAATTTTACATTCTCGAAATCACCCACTTCAAGTTCCATTCCCTGCACAAATGCACGTGTACGGATTACAGCCAGTGTTTGAGGAAACACATTTTCATCTACGAAAAGGATGTTAGCTCCTGATTTTATTTTATCGCGGCTTCTGAGATTAAAAGCCATTGTGGCGGCTTCTGCTCCGGCTGTGGCTTCGTCAAGCAATGAGGCATTGGCCAGTGGCAGACCGGTAAAGTCGGCCACTGCGGTTTGGAAATTGAGCAATGCTTCAAGTCGGCCCTGAGATATTTCTGCCTGATAGGGCGTATAGGATGTATACCAGGAGGGATTTTCGAATATATTTCGCTGAATTACGGCTGGTGTGCACGTATCATACCATCCCTGTCCGATGTACGATGTGAAAAGTTTGTTTTGATTGGAAAGTCCGGCTATGTGTTCGGCGTATTGTCTTTCTGTGAGCGGTTGTGGTAATTCAAGCGTTTTCTGAAGACGGATGGAATGCGGAATGGTTTGTTCGATGAGTTCATCTGTACTTTTCAATCCGATTTTTTTCAGCATGATGGTTTCATCCTCTTCAGAGATACCTATGTGCCTGTTTTTCAAGAATTCGTTCATAATAATAGTTCTATAGATTTTGATTTCAAAGATAATTCTTTTTCCATTCTTACAGAAAATATGTTTGAGTAAAAATTCATAAAAATTCTGTTTTTTTGCCTGATACCCTTTTTAACAGACTGTCAGTCATTTTTTTTCTGAACGACTGCAATTTTATCCTGAGGATGAAAAATTAATGCATAAAAAAAAGCCGTCGGTTGACAGCTTTTTTCTAAATCAGGCTTTTATGGATTTACTATGCATTTTTAACAGCTGCCTGAGCTGCTGCGAGGCGTGCAATAGGCACACGGAAAGGTGAGCAACTTACATAGTTGAGACCTGCACGGTGGCAGAATTCAACCGAAGATGGTTCGCCGCCATGTTCACCACAAATACCAACTTTAAGGTTTGGTTTTGTCTGACGACCTTTTTCAACACCCATTTCTACAAGTTTACCCACACCATTCTGGTCGATAGCAGTAAACGGATCCACTTTGAAAATTCCTTTTTTCAGATAATCGGGTAAGAATTTTCCGGCATCGTCGCGTGAGAAACCAAGTGTCATTTGAGTTAAGTCGTTTGTACCAAACGAGAAGAATTCTGCTTCTTTGGCTATATGATCGGCAGTAAGCGCTGCGCGCGGAATTTCAATCATTGTACCGATTTGATATTCAATGCGGTCACCTTTTTCAGCAAATACCTGTTCTGCTGTAGCTCTGATTACATCAGCCTGATTTTTCAGTTCGGCAACAGTACCCACCAGCGGAACCATAATTTCCGGACGGGCATCCACACCTTTTGCTTTCAGATTTAGAGCAGCCTCAATAATTGCACGGGTTTGCATTTCAGTAATTTCCGGATAAGTAATACCCAATCGACAACCACGATGTCCGAGCATTGGATTGAATTCTTCGAGTTCGTTTACTTTTTGTTTCACTGCATCGATACTGATTCCCATTTCTTCGGCAAGCGCTTTTTGCATTTCCTGCTGATGAGGAACAAATTCATGCAAAGGTGGATCGAGCAGACGAATGGTAACACCATAACCTGCCATAGCTTCCAGAATTCCTTCGAAGTCGGCTCTCTGGTAAGGCAGCAATTTTTCGAGGGCTTTTTTGCGTCCGGCTGTGGTTGACGAAAGAATCATTTCGCGCATGGCTTTGATACGTGCACCTTCGAAGAACATGTGTTCCGTACGGGTAAGTCCGATACCTTTTGCACCGAATTCTCTGGCACGTTTTGCATCTTCGGGCGTATCAGCATTGGTACGCACGCTCATGCGGGTATATTTTTCGGCAATTTCCATCAATTCGGCAAAATCGGCATCCAGTTCAGCTTCTTTAGTTTGCACCTGACCGAGATAAATGTCGCCTGTGGAACCATTGAGCGAAATATAATCTCCTTCTTTAACCACTAAATCGTCAACACTCATCTGTTTGCTAACGTAGTCAATTTTAAGTGTTCCGGCGCCGGAAACACAACATTTGCCCATACCACGTGCAACAACTGCAGCATGCGATGTCATACCGCCACGGGCAGTAAGAATACCTTCGGCAGCAGCCATACCGGCAAGGTCTTCAGGTGAAGTTTCAACACGCACCATGATTACCTTTTCCTTGCGTGCAGCCCATTCGGCAGCATCATCGGCATTGAAAACTACGCGACCGGTAGCAGCACCGGGAGAAGCAGCCAAACCTTTTGCAATCACTTTTGCAGAATTCAATGCAGATTTGTCAAAAATGGGGTGAAGAAGTTCATCCAGTTTAATAGGATCAACGCGTAAAAGAGCAGTTTTTTCGTCAATCATACCCTGATGCAACATATCGATGGCAATTTTCACCATGGCAGCACCGGTACGTTTACCGTTACGTGTCTGGAGGAACCAAAGTTTTCCTTCCTGAACGGTAAATTCCATGTCCTGCATATCTTTGTAGTGATTTTCCAGCTTGGTTTGCAGCGCATCAAGTTCAGCATAAATTTCAGGCATTGCTTCTTCCATCGAAGGATATTTGGCAAGACGCTCTGCTTCTGAAACACCGGCCAGTTCAGCCCAGCGTTGTGAACCTATTTTTGTAATTTGTTGTGGTGTACGAATACCGGCAACCACATCTTCACCCTGCGCATTGATAAGATATTCACCGATAAACTGGTCTTCGCCTGTAGCAGCATCGCGGCTGAAGCAAACACCTGTAGCCGAAGTATCGCCCATGTTTCCGAAAACCATTGCCTGAACGTTAACTGCTGTTCCCCATTCGGCAGGAATATTTTCCATCTGACGGTAAAGAATAGCGCGATCGTTCATCCACGAATCAAATACTGAGCAGATAGCTCCCCAAAGTTGCTCGTAAGCCGATTCGGGAAAATCGTGTCCGGTTTGTTTTTTCACGGCTGCTTTGAAACGTGCAACCATTTCTTTCAAATCGTCTACAGACAATTCTGTATCGAGATGTACACCTTTTTCTTCTTTTATTTCTTCAATAATCAGTTCAAACGGATCGTGATCGTTTTTATTTGCAGGTTTCATACCTAAAACCACGTCACCATACATTTGTACAAAACGACGATACGAATCCCACACAAAACGCGGATTACCTGTTTTGCGGGTCATTCCTTCCACCACACTGTCATTTAATCCCAGGTTCAGAATTGTGTCCATCATACCGGGCATGGAAGCACGAGCTCCTGAACGTACCGAAACTAACAATGGATTTTCAATATCGCCGAATTTTGATTTCATGAGAGCTTCTACACCGGCTATGGCGGCTTCAACTTCAGGCTTCAAAAGTTCCACAACCTGATCTTTGCCAAGTTGATAGTATTCCGTACATACATCTGTAGTAATGGTAAATCCGGGAGGTACAGGCACTCCGATCAGATTCATTTCGGCAAGGTTTGCCCCCTTGCCACCAAGCAGATTTTTCATTTCTGCCTTACCTTCGGCTTTTCCGTTACCAAAGGTGTAAACTCTTTTTACGTTGCTCATAAATTTATTATTTGTTTTTTAATGTAATATGCTGATGATGAAAATATAAATAAAGAATCTGTAAAATGTAACAGTGGAAAAATCAATTGCTTGTAAATAAGTGACAAAGATAATTTTTTTATTTAACATTATAACATTTACAGGAAAAAAGGGAATCAATTTTGTGCATTTTAATTGGTTATTTATAACAACAAAATGTCCGGTTTAGTTCGTTTTTTTGCTGAAAAAACAGGAAATTATCATCAATTACTTTTTCATTTTTGGAATTAACTACTTTTACTTGATATGAATCAAAAAAAGCTAAATATTACTTTTAAGGAATTTCCCGGTGTAGGAGCATTCACAGTCAATCAATGCTTCCGGTGTTCCTTCAAATACCACATTTCCACCCTTCTCACCTCCTTCGGGGCCGATATCGATGATGTGATCGGCACATTTTATAACTTCCAGGTTATGTTCGATGATGACTACGGTATGTCCTTTGGCAATCAAAGCATCAAGGGCTTTCAACAGGGTTTTTATGTCGTGAAAATGTAGTCCTGTGGTAGGCTCGTCAAACACAAAAATGGTAGGTTCGGGTTTTTCGTTGGCCAGAAAGGAAGCTAATTTCACACGCTGACTTTCACCACCGGACAAAGTGCTTGACGACTGTCCGAGTTTTACGTATCCAATTCCCACCTCCTGCAATGGTTTAAGCCGTTTTACTATTCGTTTTTCTGTGTTTCCGTGTCCTTCTGAAAAAAACTCAATAGCCTGATTTACAGTCATATTAAGAACGTCGTAGATATTTTTTCCGTGATAATTTACCTCCAGAACATCCGATTTGAACCGTTGGCCGTGACAATGTTCACATTCCAGCACCAAATCGGCCATAAATTGCATTTCCACGGTTACAGAACCTTCGCCCTGGCACTCTTCGCAACGGCCGCCGGGGGTGTTGAACGAGAAAAAGGAAGCTGCGAAACCCATCTGCCTGGCGAGTTGCTGTTCCGAAAAAAGTTTCCGGATTTCATCGTAGGCTTTGATGTAGGTTACCGGATTTGAGCGTGTGCTTCGTCCTATCGGGTTTTGGTCTACAAATTCAATGTCTTTGACCAGATGCATGCTTCCGGATAATGATCCGAATTGCCCGGTTTTATCGGCTACTCCTCCGTAATATTTTTTCAGTGCAGCATAGAATACATTTTTCACCAGCGAAGACTTCCCCGAACCACTTACACCCGTCACCACCGTCATGACTGACAACGGAAATTTCACGTTGATTCCTTTCAGATTGTTTTCGCGTGCGCCGTGCACTTCAATGTAATTATTCCATCTGCGCCGGTGAGCAGGTATATTAATATTCTCGAGTTGAGTTAAGTACTTCAATGTGTACGAATTTTGAATCTTTTCAGATTGACTTTCCAATGATATTTCGTCGGTATTTCCCTCCCACACAACATTTCCACCGGCTCTTCCTGCACCGGGACCCATGTCGATAATGTAATCGGCTGCACGCATGATTTCCTCATCGTGCTCCACCACCACTACTGTATTTCCCAGATCGCGCAACTGTTTCAACACACCGATAAGCAGGTGTGTATCGCGTGAATGTAGTCCGATAGAGGGTTCATCCAGAATGTAGAGCGAACCTACCAGGCTGCTTCCGAGTGAAGTGGCCAGATTGATTCGCTGACTTTCGCCTCCGGAAAGTGTATTGGAAAGCCGGTTGAGTGTGAGATAATCCAATCCGACATTCAGGAGAAATTTTATCCTGTTTTTAATTTCGATCAGTAATCTTTTTGCTGCCAGGGAGTCGTGTTCGTCGAGTACAATATTTTCAAAGAAAAGATTCAGTTGACTGACAGGCAGCAGAACAAGTTCCGTGATGGATTTACCGTTTATTTTCACATAGCCGGCTTCTTTTTTCAGCCGGGTACCGCGGCACTCGGGGCAAATTGTCTTTCCGCGGAAACGAGCCAGCATCACCCTGTACTGAATTTTGTACTGATTAGCTTCCAGCATTTTGAAAAACGCATTCAGTCCTTCGAAATACGAATTGCCTGTCCAGAGCAGCTCACGTTGCTCATCACTCAGATCAATGAATGGTTTATGAATCGGAAAGTCAAATTTCTCGGCATTATGAATCAGTTCTCTCTTCCATTCGCTCATCACATCGCCACGCCAGCACACCACAGCGTCCTGGTAGATGGAAAGTGATTTGTTGGGTACCACCAGATCTTCGTCAATTCCGATGATTTTTCCAAATCCTTCGCACACGGGGCAAGCTCCGAGAGGATTATTAAAACTGAACATGTGCTCGTTGGGCAATTCAAAATTGATACCGTCGGCTTCGAAATCTTTTGAAAAATAGAGCATTTTTGTTTCATCGCTGTTGTACACTTTCAGGGCACATACGCCTTTTCCTTCCAGAAATGCTGTTTCGACAGAATCAGTCAGACGGCTTACGCCTGCCAGGCTTCGGTCTGCGGTGAGGCGGTCTATGAGCAGATAAATATCTTCTTTTCCTTTTAGCAGAGAAGTGTTACGGAGCAGTTCATCTATCGGAAAAACCTCATTGCCAATGGTCATCCGGCTATACCCGTTTTGCAGAAATAAATTCAGTCTTTCGGTTGTGGTTATCCCCTTTTCAGGTTTCACGGGTGCAAGCACCATAAGTCTGGTTTCTTCGGGATAAGTCAGAGCAGCCTGCACTACGTCTTCAGTTTCGTGTTTTTTAACTTCTTCTCCCGAAACCGGTGAATATGTTTTACCTATTCGGGCATAAAGAAGTTTGATATAATCGTATATTTCGGTAGAGGTACCTACTGTAGAACGGGGATTGCGGGAGTTTACCTTTTGCTCGATAGCTATGGCGGGTGGAATACCTTTAATATAATCCACTTCGGGTTTGGACATTCGTCCGAGGAACTGACGTGCATACGACGAAAGGCTTTCCACATACCTGCGCTGCCCTTCTGCATACAGCGTATCAAAAGCCAGTGAAGATTTTCCCGAGCCGGATAGGCCTGTGATTACCACCAGTTTATTGCGTGGAATTTCTAAATCTATATTCTTCAGATTGTGAACCCGCGCTCCCTTAATAATAATATTTCCCTGTTTTGGCATCCTGTTTTATGTAAAAAAAAACAATTTGCAAAGGTACGAATTTAAACCAGCTCCGGCAATATTTTCATAGTTCTGAAACTATTTATGATATATCTAACACCTTATTTTTAAAAAATTATTCAAAAAATCCGATTAGATCAAAAAACTTGTTTTTTATTTTCAGGCACTGAATTAAAGTAGTACTTTTGCAGGGATTTTTAAAAAGTTTTTTATACGTTAATTTTCACATTCATTTTCTTAAAAATTTTTTACCCATGGACACGATGACGCTTTACTGGACTATTTTTATTGCATTATTTTTTATTGTCTTTTTCATAGATTTGTATGTAACCGACCACCGGAAGGGAGAAATTTCAGTAAAAACTTCGCTTAAATGGACCGGAGTCTGGATAAGCATTGCTTTAGTGTTCGGTGCTTCACTCTTTTTCTTTTTTCCTCAAAATCCTGATACTCCGGGAAATACAGCTCATGTGATGGGAGTGAAATTTATTTCGGGATACCTTACGGAGTATTCACTTTCAGTTGACAATTTATTTGTTTTCATCATGATTTTCTCCATGATGGGAGTGGCTGCTCACAACCAGCCGAAGTTGCTCAAAATGGGGATTATTCTATCCATTATTTTAAGAATCCTGTTTATACTGGTGGGGATGGAACTGGTAGAGCGTTTCCACTGGATTATTTATCTTTTCGGTTTGATTTTAGTATGGACTGCTTACAAAATGGCATTTCAGGATAGTGAAGATTCTGTTGATCCGAAATCAAACTTCCTGTATAAAGGTGCTTCGAAAATTTATCCGGTAGATCCGGATACTCATTCCACAAAATTCTTCACAAAACACAACGGAACAAGATACATCACCATGAACCTGCTGGTACTGCTGGTAATTGGTTCTACCGATGTTTTATTTGCTGTAGATTCGATTCCGGCCATCATTGGCGTAATCAAAGAAGGTGCATCGGGCATACTTACACTTTCTGAAGAGAATTTCCTGGCCATCACTTCCAACGTATTTGCAGTAATGGGTCTTATTTCATTGTTCTTTGCCTTGAAGGGCATCATGGGAATGTTTCGTTTTCTGAAACACGGTGTGAGCTTCATCCTGTTTTTTATCGGGGCAAAAATGCTGTTGGGCGCAGTTCCTGCAGTTGCTCAATTCTTTGCAAGCCATTCCTGGGTTTCACTTGCGGTTATCGTATTTACACTTGCCTTCTCGATACTTCTTTCGATGGTCATTGCCGAGAAAAAAGAGAACACCGAGCTGAAAGCCGAACTGGAATTGGAAAAAAAGGAAGATGAAAGAGTCGACGAGGTTTAATGCCAAATCATGATTTAATTGACGCCTTCAGTATTTTTTTAAAAAACTAAAAATGCAAAACTTATCCGAAAAAACTGAATTGAAACCTCAAAATCCTGTAATTGACTGGATAATCAGAATGGTAAAAGGTGTGATTATCGGCATTGGATTTATACTTCCGGGTCTGTCGGGAGGCGTATTGGCGGTCATTTTCGGACTGTACGACAAGATATTGAAATTTCTGGCCAATATTAAGGAAGATTTTATCAAAAATGTTCTTTTCTTTATACCTGTTGGCATTGGGATGGCTATCGGTATTTTCCTTTTTTCGGTTGTTGTCGAAAAAGCTTTCGGAAAGTATGCTGCCATATTCATTTGTCTCTTTGTAGGATTTGTCATCGGTACGTTTCCCTCACTTTATCGCACTGCAGGCAAACAGGGTCGTAAAACCAAAGACATCCTTATCATGCTTATTTCGGCACTGGTTCTTTTCGGTCTGATGATGCTTGGCGAGAAACAATTGATGGATGTAGCACCGGGCATTCTTTCATGGCTTGGATCGGGAGCTCTGATCAGTTTAGGATTGATAGTACCCGGCATGAGTCCGTCGAATTTCCTGATTTACTTTGGATTGTATGACAAAATGGCTTCCGGCATCAAGGATCTGGATCTCTCAGTCATCATTCCTCTCATTGTGGGTGCAGTAATTTGTGTGCTTCTTTTTGCAAAATTAGCAGCACATCTTTTCAGGAAATATTACTCGGGTATGTACCATTTTATACTTGGCATGGTTATTGGCTCATCGGTAGCCATTTTTCCGGCTATCGTTTTTCCGGCATTAAAGCCAGAAGTGTTGAGTGCGGCAGGATTGAGTATCGCCGGAGCGGTACTTCTTTGTATTGCCATGCTGATAGCAGGCACTGTTGCCTCGTATCTTTTCAGTAAGGTAGAAGAAAAACATCCGAGAGAGGATATATTTTAGTTTTAAAAACATCATTTTTTTCGAATTCTAAAAAAAACATAACGTACATTTTTTTAAAACAAATTAAATTACAAATCATGGAACTTTCACAACTGTTTCCCGCCATCGCGGGAATGACCTGGCAAAATCTGGTGATGATTGCAGTGGGGCTGACGCTTATCTATTTGGCCATCAAAAAGCAATACGAACCTACGTTACTGCTGCCGATGGGTTTTGGTGCAATTTTGGTTAATATCCCATTTACGGCTGCACTGACACAGATTGACCCTGCTACCGGAAAAGCTCTCGAAGGAGCTTTGGATGTATTTTTCAAGGCAGGTATTGCTACCGAAGTCTTTCCTCTGCTCATCTTTGTAGCCATCGGTGCAATGATTGATTTTTCGCCTCTTTTCCAACGGCCTTCGTTGTTGCTATTCGGCGCAGCTGCACAATTTGGTATTTTTGTTACCATGGTATTTGCCACTGCAGTAGGATTTAACCTGAAAGAAGCTGCTTCAATCGGCATTATCGGAGCTGCCGACGGACCTACGTCCATCATCGTATCATCCATTCTTGCGCCTAATCTGCTGGGCCCTATATCAGTGGCAGCGTATTCATACATGGCTCTGGTACCAATTATCCAGCCTCCGGTAGTCAGATTGCTTACCTCACGCAAAGAAAGACTCATGCGCATGACCTCTGATTCGAACAAGAAAGTTTCAAAAACAGCTTTGATTCTGTTCCCAATCATGGTTACGATTCTGGCCGGATTAATTGCTCCTTCTTCGCTGGCTCTGATCGGATTCCTGATGTTCGGTAATCTGATCCGTGAGTGCGGTGTGTTGAACAGTTTGTCGCAAACAGCTCAGAAAGAACTGGCCAACCTGGTGACAATTCTGCTTGGTATAACCATTGCAAGCACCATGACGGGCGAACGTTTTGTAACGATAGATACAATTAAAATTTTAGGATTAGGAATTTTTGCCTTTGTATTTGATACTGCGGGAGGTGTATTGTTTGCCAAAGTAATGAATTTATTCCTGAAGGATGAAAAGAAAATCAATCCGATGGTGGGTGCTTGCGGTATTTCTGCATTCCCGATGTCGGCACGTGTTATCCACGGCATGGGTCAGAAAGAAGATCCGCATAACTTCCTGCTTATGCCTGCCATCAGTGCCAATGTAGGCGGACAGATTGGCTCCGTAATTGTAGGTGGTCTTATTTTAATGTTAGTTCCATTATTCGCTTAAAACACAAAAAACTATGAGTCCAGATTTTTATAAAGCCTTAGAAATTTCCGGCATTGGCATTGCCGGCGTATTTATCTTCATGACCGTTTTTTACTTTGTAATCATGGGATTGGATAAATTTTTCCCCAACGAGAAAAAAACAAAACAGATTGCCGAAGCACCGAAACAGGAATACAAACCGGTGGAATTCAGCGATGATGAATTTGAATAATCAGAATACTTATTTCTGAACAATTTGACAATACCCGCGGTTAATTACTACGGGTATCGTTTTTTAAAAAAATCCTTCTCTTCTGTTTTAATAAAACGACTTTGCATGTTAGTTTGTATAGGTATGCAGGCTAAATAAACTTTTTTTCGTAATTTTGCACACTCATTTCTGAAAAGACAGATAATTATAAATGAATAATATACGAAATTTTTGCATCATAGCGCATATTGATCACGGCAAGAGTACACTAGCCGACCGGCTTCTGGAGTTTACCCAGACTGTTTCGGGGAAAGATATGCAGGCTCAGGTGCTTGATAATATGGATCTGGAGCGTGAGCGGGGTATCACTATCAAGAGCCACGCCATACAGATGAAATACGCCTGTCAGGATGAAATATATACGCTCAATCTGATTGACACCCCGGGACACGTGGATTTTTCGTATGAAGTATCGCGCTCCATAGCTGCCTGCGAAGGGGCTCTGCTCATTATTGATGCTACACAGGGCATTCAGGCACAGACAATTTCCAATCTTTACATGGCCATAGAGCACGATCTGGAAATTATCCCGGTGATGAACAAAATGGACATGGACAGCGCTATGCCCGAGGAAGTGGAAGACCAGATAGTGGATCTGCTTGGCTGTAAGCCGGAAGAAATAATCCGTGCGAGCGGTAAAACCGGAATGGGGATAGAGGAAATTCTGGCTGCCATTGTAGAACGTATTCCGGCTCCCAAAGGCGAACCGGATGCTCCGCTGCAGGCGTTGATTTTTGATTCGGTGTTCAATCCGTTCCGCGGAATTATTGCTTACTTCAAAATTGAGAACGGAACCATCAAAAAAGGCGATCTGGTGAAATTTGTGAATACCGGTAAAGAGTATAATGCGGATGAAATTGGCGTTTTGAAACTGGACATGTCGCCCGCCGATACGTTGAGTGCCGGCAATGTAGGTTACATCATTTCCGGCATCAAAACTTCGAAGGAAGTGAAAGTGGGCGATACAATTACCCACGTAAAACGACCGTGCGAAAAAGCCATATCCGGTTTTGAGGAAGTAAAGCCGATGGTTTTCGCCGGGGTATATCCCATTGAAGCCGAAGATTTTGAGGACTTGAGATCATCACTTGAAAAACTCCAGCTTAACGATGCTTCGCTTACTTTCGAGCCGGAATCCTCGGTGGCACTCGGCTTTGGTTTTCGTTGCGGATTTTTAGGTCTGCTTCACATGGAGATTATCCAGGAACGTCTTGACCGTGAGTTTGACATGAATGTAATCACCACAGTACCAAACGTTTCGTATAAGGTTCACACCAAAAAAGGCGAACTGCTCGAAGTGCACAATCCGGCCGGACTGCCCGATATTATGGCAATTGACACCATCGAAGAACCCTACATCCGGGCTTCGGTGATTACCCGAACGGATTATATCGGTCAGATTATGACTCTTTGTCTGGGTAAACGGGGTGAACTGATCAAACAGGAATATGTTTCGGGCAACCGGATTGAAATCATTTACGACCTGCCGCTTGGCGAAATCGTGTTCGATTTTTACGACAAGCTGAAAAGCATTTCCAAAGGCTATGCTTCATTCGATTATCACATGAACGGCTGGCGGCCTTCAAAGCTGGTAAAACTGGATATTTTGCTCAACGGCGAATCGGTAGATGCGCTCTCGTCGCTCATTCACTTTGATAATGCAGTGAGTCTGGGCAGAAGGATGTGCGAAAAACTGAGCGAACTCATTCCCCGTCAGCAATTTGACATAGCGGTACAGGCAGCCATCGGAGCTAAAATCATTGCCCGTGAAACCATCAAAGCCGTGCGCAAAGACGTGACAGCCAAATGTTACGGAGGTGATGTGACCCGGAAAAGAAAATTGCTCGAAAAACAGAAAAAAGGGAAAAAACGGATGAAACAAATCGGCTCGGTGGAAGTTCCACAGAAAGCTTTCCTGGCAGTACTGAAACTGGATTAATAAACTGATTTTCTAAGAAAATGCTTCAACCGGCTATTTTTTTGAAAACTCAATTTTATATTATACATATAACACTCAGAAAACTCTATTTTAAATTATAACTAACTTATTAACTGCATGATAACAATTATTATCATCTTATTTGTAATTGGTTATGCTGCCATTGCCCTGGAGCATAATATCAAAATTAACAAAACTGCTTCGGCACTGATCACCGGTGTGGTGTTGTGGGTAATTTACATTGTTTCCCAGTCGGACACGCATTTGGTGAACGAAGAGCTTCTGAAACACCTGGGTGATATTTCGAGTATACTGTTTTTCCTGATGGGAGCTATGACAATCGTCGAACTCATCGACACTTACAACGGATTTGAGGTCATCACCGAACGGATTACTCAGACAAAAAAAGTGAGTTTACTCTGGATAATCGGTATTTTAACATTTTTTCTTTCAGCCGTACTGGACAACCTGACAACAACGATAGTAATGGTATCATTGCTTCGCAAACTGATAAAAGATCATGAAACAAGGCTTTTCTATGTCGGAATTGTGGTGATAGCTGCCAACGCCGGAGGTGCCTGGAGTCCGATAGGCGATGTCACTACCACCATGCTTTGGATAGGGGGGCAAATTTCGGCATTCAATGTTATGGCACGCTTGTTTGCCCCCAGTTTCATCAGCCTGGCTATTCCGCTCGGAGTACTATCGCTTACGATGAAAGGCCGCGTAGAGCGTCCTTTCCTGGCAACAGAAACATACAAGGAGCTTTCACGAAGACAACAATCCATTATCCTGATTTTAGGATTGAGTATGTTGATTATGGTTCCCATTTTCAAGACCCTGACCCATCTGCCACCGTTTATGGGAATGATGCTCGGATTGGGTGTTTTATGGATTGTGACGGATATCATGCACCGAAATCATACTGAAGACCAACCGGAAAACGGAAAACGCCGCACCGTGACAGATGTGCTTACACGCATTGACCTGCCAAGTATTCTTTTCTTCCTGGGTATATTACTGGCAGTAGCTTCACTTGAAGTGTCCGGAATATTACATACGCTTTCGCAATTCCTCGACGAAAAGATTGGTAATTTGAATTTCATCGTTATTGCCATTGGTCTTGCTTCGGCAATCATTGATAATGTGCCGCTGGTAGCAGCTACACAGGGGATGTATGATTTAGCGCAGTTCCCGATGGATCATTACCTGTGGGAATTTCTGGCATACTGTGCCGGAACGGGAGGAAGCATTCTCATCATCGGCTCGGCAGCCGGTGTGGCTGCCATGGGCATGGAGAAAATCAACTTTTTCTGGTATGTAAAAAAAATCAGCTGGCTGGCACTGCTCGGATATTTGGCCGGAGCGGCCTTCTATATAGTTGAATACTATTTTTCGCACGGAGCATTTTACCATTAATAAAATTCAACATAAATCAGGGCTGTCAGTAAAAATGACAGCCTTTTTTCATGGTTAATTTTATACCTTTGTATCATTCTGAATGAAACTATGTATTCCAACAAAAAAATATTCAAAGTTACCTACCCCATTTTTCTTACGCTGATAGCTCAAAACATTGTCAACGTAACGGATACTGCATTTTTGGGACGTGTAAGCGAGGTAGCGCTGGGTGCATCGGCCATAGGCGGTGTGTTTTACATAGCCATTTATTTTGTGGGATTTGGTTTCAGTCAGGGTGCGCAAATCCTGATAGCGCGACGAAATGGAGAGAAAAATTTCGGTGAAATCGGGCCCATTTTTAACAATGCACTTATATTTAACTTTCTGATTGCCACAGCCATTTTCATTCTCTCCGCTATATTTATACCGGATCTGATACGCTTTTTGGTTCATTCGGATCATATATATCAGGCATCTATTGAATTTCTCAACTGGCGAATCTACGGTTTTTTCTTTTCGTTTCTCAATGTAGTTTTCCGTGCATTTTTTGTTGGCATTACACGCACCAAAGTACTTACCGTTTCGGCTGTCATTACCGCTCTCACCAATATCGTGCTTGATTATCTGCTTATTTTCGGCAAATTCGGTTTTCCGGAATGGGGCATTGCCGGCGCAGCTATTGCATCTGCAATAGCCGAATTCACTACTTTGATTTATTTTATAATTGTTACCCTGAAACAGGACGACAAGCACATTTTTCATTTGTTTGTATTCAGAAAAATTGATTTTCATACCATTGGAAAAATACTGAGTTTGTCCGTTTTCATTATGTTTCAGTATTTTATTTCTATTTCCACGTGGTTTATGTTTTTCATTTTTATCGAACGGCTTGGCGAGCGGCCACTGGCGGTAACCAACATTGGCAGAAGCCTTTACATACTGCTGATGATTCCCGGATCGGCGCTTTCCACTACCGTCAATACGCTGGTTAGCAATATGATAGGCGAAGGTCATAAAGAACAGGTCATTCCTTTCATGATGAAAATACTGAAGATTGTTCTTGTAATTTTGCTTCCGCTTATGTTTTTCACATTCGCATTTCCGGAACTATTTGCACGTATTTATACCAATAATTCCGATCTTGTGAGCGCCACTATTCCCACACTGCGGGTAGTTTCTGTTGCTATGGTTTTTTGCGGTGTCGGCAGTATTCTGTTTAGTGTTATCTCCGGTACAGGAAATACAAAATCGGCGTTTATTATTGAATTTCTCACACTGTTTTTCTATATTGTATATGTGTATTACACAGCCGTAATTCTCCAGACTTCGGTAGAAATTGTCTGGATGTCGGAATTTGTGTACTGGACTGTAATCGGACTGATGGCATACTGGTATCTGATGAAAGGTAACTGGCAAAAGAAAGAAATTTGATGTAAAAATTCATTGACCCGAACCGAAAAATCAAATACCTTTTCATTATATTTGCATTAAAATAGAATTTATATTCGTTATAGTTTGATTTGTTTTAGTACAGATCTTTTACCAGACACTCAAAAATTCCACCTGCTACAGGTTTGAGGCATTTCATTTACTTATGAAAACACACAAATCCAATATCTTTCGCTTCGGCGAAGATTTTCTTACCATTGGCACAGCGCTGAAGCTTGCCCGCAACAATATTAAAGGCGTTCTCACTCCTGAAACCATATCCCGTGTACAGGCCAATCGTGATGTGGTACTTAAAATTGTCCATAAGAAAAAAGTGGTGTACGGCATCAATACCGGTTTCGGGCCACTTTGTACTTCGCTGATAAGCAAGGAAGACACCAAAAAGCTGCAATACAATCTGCTAATGAGCCACAGCGTGGGAGTTGGCAATTTTATTGATAAGGAAATTGCCAAACTGATGCTGATACTGAAACTTCACGCGCTTTGCAAAGGTTATTCGGGAATAGCCGTTGAAACAGTTGAGCGTATTTTGTGGCATATTGAAAATGACATTATTCCCTGCGTTCCGGAACAGGGTTCTGTGGGCGCTTCGGGCGATCTGGCTCCGCTTTCACATTTATTCCTTCCTTTAATTGGAATGGGAAAAGTGTGGTACAACGATGAACAAGTGCCTATGGATGTTGTATTGAAGAGGCTTGACATGAAACCGGTGGATTTGGGGCCGAAAGAAGGTTTGGCATTGATAAACGGCACACAGTTCATGGCGGCTCATGCCATTCTGTTGCTTGAAAAACTGCAAAACTGCCTGGATCATGCTGATATTATCGCTGCCATGAATTTAGAGGCGATGATGGGATCGATTAAGCCTTTTGACGAAGAATTACATCAGCTTCGTCCGCATTCGGGCGGAATTTATGTAGCTTTGCGTATGCGGATGTTGCTCTCTCACTCCGAGATTGTGAAATCACACAAAAAATGCAACCGCGTACAGGATCCGTATTCATTACGCTGTATTCCGCAGGTTCACGGCGCTTCGCGCAATGCCTGGCTGCATCTGAAAGAAACCATTCTCACCGAAATCAATTCCGTTACCGACAATCCGATTATTTTCAGCGAAGATAAAACCATCAGTGGCGGGCATTTTCACGGACAGCCCATTGCTTTGCCGATTGATTATGCCGGACTTGCAGCTGCCGAACTGGGCAATATATCCGACCGCCGTATCTATCTTTCGATGATGGAAAGTGTGCCCGGCTTGCCAAAGTTGCTGATGGAACACACGGGCTTAAATTCCGGTTTTATGATATTGCAATACAGCACGGCAGCCCTGGTCAGTGAAAATAAATCGCTTTGTTTTCCGGCAAGTGCCGACAGCATTCCCACATCGCTTGGTCAGGAAGATCACGTGAGCATGGGCTCTGTGGCAGTGCGGAAAAGTCTGCGGATTGTGGAAAACCTGGAAAAAATCTTAGCTATCGAAATGCTTACGGCAGCACAAGGTTTCGATTTTCGCAAACCGATGAAATCGAATATCCTGCTTGATGAAATGCACGACCTTATTCGTGAACATATCAGCTTTGCAGATACCGACCGACTATTTTACGGCGACATCGAAAAAGCCATCAAATTGCTTCAATCCAAAGAAATCATCCATCGCCTAAACGCCACAGCTAAAAAACACCGGATTGATTTAAAAAATGAAACGGATGAAGTGTTTGGCTTGTAAATGCAACCCCTTGCCCCTAAAGGGGAATTTTGGGACACAGACAATGCGGATTGAGCAGATTTTCACGAATTTTTAAAAATTACACAAAATTTGAAATTTGAAAAAATAGTATAACATATAAACCGCAACCCCCTTGCGTATCATTCATTATTCCCCCTTCAGGGGGTTAGGGGGCAACTCTATGAACTACACCGAATTTATTGAAACTTATGCTTCCCATCCGCATTATCGGGCACCCCGCGGAAGCAATCTTCACGCAAAAAGCTGGCAGACGGAAGCACCTTTGCGCATGCTGCTCAACAATCTCGACAGTGAAGTGGCAGAAGATCCTGCCAACTTAATCGTTTATGGCGGAACGGGACAAGCAGCCCGAAATCCGGACGCTCTTCGTGAGATTATCCGAATTTTGTTGGATCTGGACGAAAATCATTCCTTGCTTGTACAATCCGGAAAACCCATCGGATTGGTGAGAACACATCCGCAAGCACCGCGGGTACTGATTGCCAACAGCAATCTGGTTCCGGCATGGGCAACATGGGAACATTTCGAAGAATTGAAAGCGCGCGGACTGATGATGTACGGACAGATGACGGCCGGAAGCTGGATTTATATCGGATCGCAGGGAATTTTACAGGGAACATACGAAACTTTTGCCGAAGCCGGACGGAAATATTTCAACGGCGACCTCAAACACCGCTGGATTTGCTCCGGTGGAATGGGTGGAATGAGTGGAGCTCAGCCGTTGGCAGCAACTATGGCTGGTGCAGCATACCTGGGAGTGGATGTTGACCCCGAAAGGATAAAAAAACGACTTGAAACACGATACGTCGACAAGATGACTTACAGCTATGATGAAGCGGTGGCATGGTTGAAAGATGCGGTGGAAAAGGGTGAAAACACCTCCATCGGATTGGTGGGCGATATCGGCGACACGCTCGGAAAATTGCTGAAAGACAACCTGATACCCGATATTCTGACCGATCAGACATCGGCGCACGATCCACTGAACGGCTATGTTCCCAACGGACTGACGCTTGAAGAAGCGTTGAAATTGAGAAAAACAAATCCCGAAGGATACAAAAATCGTTCATTGAGAAGTATGGCACGGCATGTCGGCTATATGCTCGAAATGCAAAAACGGGGCAGTATTACCTTCGATTACGGAAACAACCTGCGTGAATTTGCCCGCCAGGGTGGCTGCGAAAATGCGTTCGGCTTTGAGGGTTTTGTACCGAAATTTATCCGTCCGCTTTTCTGCGACGGCAAAGGTCCGTTCCGCTGGGCCGCACTTTCCGGCGATCCGGAAGATATTTTCACCACCGATCGCGCTTTGATGGAATTATTTCCCGAAAATACACATCTCATCAAATGGCTCGACGAAGCTCAGCAAAAAGTGGCTTTTCAGGGCTTGCCGAGCCGCATCTGCTGGCTGGGTATGGGCGAACGCGAAAAAGCGGGATTGATGTTTAACAAACTTGTTCGTGAAGGAAAAGTGAAAGCGCCGATTGTGATTGGCCGCGATCACCTCGATTGCGGTTCAGTA
>SAAL01000221.1 GCA_009929445.1 Bacteroidia bacterium | reverse complement strand
CCTTTTTATATCGACTGAATTATGTTCCAGATTATTACAAATAACTCATTCACATTCGCCAGACATTTTGAGATAGTGCGATTTTTGGCTCATCGCTTCGAAAATTATCTCGAACACATCTTTATAAGCCGGTATGTCGTGGTCGGGTGCGTAATTAATGCCGTCGCCGGTATCGAATTTTTCGTCATAGATGAAGCGAAGTATTTCATCAGCTATCCGCTGTTTTTTGTCGTCCCCGCCGAGGTGGTTTTTCACCCGCTCTCGCAAATCCTCAATGCTGTAACTACAAAGTTGAAGAAAATAGTATTCGACAATTCTCTGAATTACACTGAGAAGCGTTGCCGGAAGCCTCGCGTCCCTGTATTCGCACCATAAAGCATCATATGAGTTTTTAACAGGTGACACGTTTTCTACGCCGCTTTCGTTCGTGACGCATTCCATTTCATTGATTTTAACGGTAGAAACATTCTCATCCGATTTCTTGACAAAGAAAAACGATGATTTCTTAACGATGTCGTCTCTGCTCGTTTCGTATTTATGGGATATTTCTTTGTGGAAATACGGATTGTGTGTCAAAACAAAAATCTGCTTAATGTTGAATTGGCCGCCGTCTAAGAAGCAGTCCTCAACCAATTTACGGACGAGTGAGCTGACGACAAAAAGAACACCGCTGTCCATACTCGAAACAGGATCGTCAATGACTACGATTTTTCCCTTAACGAGGTCTTCTTTGCGCCACGCCCCTTGAACATAAAAATAGAAGTACAGAAAGGCTATAAAGTTCTTTTCGCCCTCGCTCAGACCTTTGGCGACTTCGCCATCCTCACGGACAACTTCATATTTATCAGGAACTCTCGCGTGGGGGCGGAGTTGAAATCCTCTGAACCCTGTCTTTTGGAGCAGGGCATTGATTTTCTCAACCGTGGACGCCGTGCCACCCATTTTGTCTGACAAGTCTCGAATTTCATTTTTGAGGACGCCGATCGAACCATTAAGCCTTTTTATAGTGGTTGCTTTTTGAAGGCTGCTGGCTGATAACTTTTTGTCCTCAGCGTCATACGCAGTTCTATCTCCGCTCGTTTCGAAGGCCAATAGCTCCCACGCCTCATTGATACAATCGTCGCAGGTTTTACCTTTGGCATCGAAGATTTTGTTGTTGGCTTCAAACAGCTTATTTGTTTCAGCGAGAAGCTCATTTACTCGTTCGACAAATTCGCATATGCTGTTGAGTCCGACTACTTCCGAGGGCTTTTCAATTTTCGCAGCGATTTTTTGATTGTTCATCTGTACTGTGTTTTCAATCAGTTTTAACTGTTCGCCATATGCTTTCCAATCGCCGAATCCTGTCTGTGGAATTAACTCGATATACCGTCTTAACGGTTCGATAAATGTTGCTGTCATATACTCGGCATATTTACGCCCAAATTCAACGAGGCGGGCGCAATCTTGAGAATATTTTTTGTCAAAGCAGGCGAGGAATTGTTCCTCGAAGTCGGTGGGCAGTTCTCGTGAACAATAAGGACAGCAACCCTCCGCATTTTTGGAATAATGTGTGTGGCCGGTATTAACCCAATCCATCGCATTCAAGTTCTGCCAAAACCGGCTATAAGCGTTGTCGGCTGTGCTGATTATCGCTTGTCCGAGAAGTGAGTATGTTTCTGCACTCTCAAGCTTTGTCAAATCCAATAATTTTAGTGGGGCGGCATCATATCGTGTGGCATTCGGGTCAGTTGCAGATTCGTAACGGGCTTTTATATCGTCAAAATTACGCTCGACGGGAGCGGTGCTGCATACTCTTTGAACACACCGAGCCGTAGAACTCAAATCG
>SAAL01000220.1 GCA_009929445.1 Bacteroidia bacterium | reverse complement strand
TTCTCTTGCGCCGAGTAAATACATCGAGTTCATTGACCATGACTTGGAAATCGACTACGCTTCCGAAATGGCACGAATTCAAGGCGAGATGCGCGAGGTATTAAAAGCTGAGAAGGAATCACAAGCGATGCTTGAAGAAGCATTTAGGGGGATCGGATATGGGATTGACTAAGTACCGCCTCGGCGACCTGATAAATCTCGCAGACGAAAGAAACTCAAGCGGAATTTATGGGCTTGCTGATTTAAAAGGCATTTCAATTAAAAAAATATTTATTGAAACAAAAGCGGACATGACGAATGTATCGTTAACTCCATATATTCTCGTAAAACCGGATTCATTTGCGTATGTAACAATTACTTCTCGTAATGGTGAAAAAATCACAATAGCGCATAACGATACTGAAAACACTTATATTGTATCGTCTTCTTACAATGTGTTTTATGTTTCGCGCCCAGACTTATTAAACTCCGACTATCTTTATATGTATTTCAATCGCCCGGAATTCGACCGCTATGCTCGGTTCAATTCTTGGGGTTCGGCGCGCGAAGCGTTTTCGTGGGATGATATGTGTGATATTTCTATAGATCTACCGCCATTGCCGGTGCAAGAAAAAGTTGTCGCTGTCTACAATGCCATGCTTGCCAACCAACGTGCCTATGAAAGCGGTCTGGAGGATTTGAATATGGCGATAGCGGCAAGCATCGAAGAGTTCAAACACACTGCTCCGCGTGTGGCTGTTGGTCGATTGCTTGAAGAAATTGATACCCGCAACCGAGACAATGCGATTTCAAATGTTCAAGGCATCAATATCAACAAAGAATTCATGCCTTCCGTTGCGAACCTCAGTACAACAGATTTGACAAAATACAAAGTAATCAGAAAAAATCAGTTTGCCTACTCCGCTATGCAAACTGGTCGTGATGAGTGCATTCGCATTGCTTTGTTCCACGAGGATGAGCCTGTTATTATTTCACCTGCGTATTCTGTTTTGCAAGTGAAGGCTGAGTCGGAATGTGAAGCACTCGCCGAATATATCATGCTTTGGTTTAGTCGTAGCGAAAGCGATCGTTACGGTTGGTTCATCAGCGACAGCAGTATTCGGGCAAGTTTGGAGTTAGCACGGTTTTATGAAATTGAGATTCCGTTGCCATCATTGGAAAAACAGCAAGCGGTGGTGAACTTTTATAACGCCCGTCATTTAATAATGAAAAATATAACGACTGTGGGCAACATGTTAAAAGAACTCTGCCCGATACTGATAAAAGGTTCGCTCGAAGAAGCGAGTGCATAGAATTGGAGGGGGAAACCGTGGACTTAAGTTTTATACGGGGGCAGTTTACAGAAGCCCAGCTCGAAGAAGCTATCATCAGCCTGTTTCAAGAACAGGACTACAAGTATGTCCACGGTGAAACCATACACCGTGGCTTTGATGAAATATTGTTGAAGGACGATTTGCAAGCTTACCTTGCTAACCACTACCCAGACCTCACAGCGGCTGAAACGAAAAAAGTCATAAGTCGACTTGAAAACATACCGTCCGCACCGCTATACATCGGTAACCGTGAGACGTTTCTTTTGGTGAACGAGGGATTTAATTTAGTGCGTGATGACCCCAGTAAAATTGCCCTACATATCAACTATATAAATTTTGAAGAGCCAGACAATAATGTGTTCAAAGTGGTCAACCAGTTTTCGGTGCAAGGTGACCGCTTGCGTCGCCCGGATTTGTTGTTGTTTATAAACGGCATTCCTGTGGCGGTTTTTGAGTTCAAATCCGCCATCAAAGAAAACACGACCATCTACGATGCTTGGGAGCAGATAACAATCC
>SAAL01000219.1 GCA_009929445.1 Bacteroidia bacterium | reverse complement strand
GACATGGCGGTTCATCCTCTTGGTTTTTATTGGCGTAAAAACTTGATGAACCCCATGTCCCTTCATTTTGTCAAAAGTACGCTCCAGCCGGATGAACCATAAAAAAGGAATACATCTGCTTGCCGTCGGATTCCTGGTATTCGCCGATATGATCGCCCCCTGCGGCAAGTTGGGCTACATGGCGACCTTCGATCCCGCTCTCCCGCGGACCGCTCCGAGCGATCCTGCGTCCTTTTGTGTCGTACAAATAAGCTCCGTAAACACGCTCGAAACGAAAAACAGAATCCAGAGCCTGGGAAAGACTTCCTTCACGTCCCTGTTCAAGAGCATACCCTAGAGGGCCACTGATAGCTCTGGCTATCAATTCAATATCGTCCTGCATCCGTTCCTCGATCTGTGCTTCAAGGAGCTTCAGACTATAGACCCCACCAGCCCCGCAGATCCCGATAAGGGGGATTACAAGAAACAACATAAGGGAAAAGCGAAGGCTCAGTCCTTCGCGAAATAATTTAAACACCAAACACTCCTCGCTTAAAAATGAACATGTCTGTTTTTTACACACTTTCTTCTGTTGATCAAACAACGGACAATTTTGGTTTTTTTAAAATAAAAACATTAAATTTCAGACTAGTATCAAAAAAAAGCGAAGCCAGTCAGCATTTGGCACGCCCATTGCCATTGCCGATCATAGAAACGGCAAGTCATCCTTGCAAAATTTGCATGAAAGCGTTCGTTGGGAGCGCTTGCGTCACATTGAATCACAAACCATCGGAGGTTCAAATGAAAGTCTCTACACCTACCATCTTCAAGTCCATGGCCTGTAGCATTATCATGGCCGCATTTCTCCTCGGTTCTCTTCCGGCCATGGCGCAGTCCCCGTATGGCACAGGCGAGCAGGAGGGAACTTTGGGCATGGAGCAATCGCAACCCGCTCCAAAAATTGACGACCAGACGCTTACAAATTTCGCTGCAGCCATAATTGAACTTGGCACCATTCAGAACAAGTTTGCATCACGGTTGCATTCTGTTCAAGATCGAGAAAAGGCAATGGAAATTCAGCAAGAAATGCAGGAAAATGTTATCGCAGCACTCCATGACGAGGGGCTTGATGTCGAAACATACAATGCCATTGCCAAGCAGATGAACGTTGACGAGGATCTGAGAAATAAGGTAAATGCAGAGATACAGAAACAGCAAAAATAAATGTGACCGTCACATGCAGACAGCTGTCGTATCTATAAAGAATCATGTAAGCAGATTGATAGAAAAACAGTATTAGTAAAAATACAAAAAAAGGACATTTATAATGAAAAAGCGTATTTTTACCGTTATTGTGAGTGTTGTCTTGGCTTTTGCCGGACTGGCCTGTGAAATGCCGGAGCAGGAACCATTGGATGGCTCCGGACAAAAAGATACCATCTTTGAATATGAGCAGCCTGACGAAGATACCCAGGCAAACAGATATCAGCAGGAAAAGAAGCAAAACGAATAGCAGTAACACTATGGTTCGAAAAATCAGAATAATTCGTACACAGGGGGGTGAATATAAAAAATCACCCGGTCCGATAAAATGATCGAATCCATCAACGGCGGATCTTGCTACAAGATCCGTCGTTTTCTATTTACACTATCAATCCTCCTGTTGACTTACCTCTTATTTGATTCACAAGAAAAATTTGGGATTCTGTTTAACTTCTCCCCCCCTTCCAGAGGCTCTGCTCCCCGCTGAAGACGCTTTGACCATGCGGGGCTCTTGTGGCAGGTAAGGCCGGTTGAACCTCGCAAGCCCAAGGATGCCCCAATGCTAAGTGAAAAATTCCTGAACGAATTCG
>SAAL01000218.1 GCA_009929445.1 Bacteroidia bacterium | reverse complement strand
TGGTGCTCGCTAGAAGATTCGAACTTCTGACCTCTTCCGTGTGAAGGAAGCGGCAAAAATATTAAAAGCTATTGAAATACAGTTAGCAATGAAAAAGCAAAAAAAGTTGTCGGGTACATTTCGGGCGTTATAAAACTTCTGATTGTCCCGTTGCCTGGCAGGTTTTCGCACCTCAAAAGCTACTAACTTGCCAGGCTTTGTTTTTTTTGCCGCAAATGCGGTCAGGTTAAACACGTCGGTACATCATAGTCATCCGACCGCGTTGTGCTGGGACAAGGGCCAGCCGGAACCCGAGGTTGTTGTTGTAATTCGACGGGTTGTTGTTGTTGCGAAAGGCGGAACGGCAGTTCCGCGCCGTGTTGTTCCAACTACCGCCGCGATTGCATCGGTAGGTACCCGACAACGGACCACTTGTATTATGACGTGAATACCTATGCGTTTGAAGGAACGCTCTTGAGAAATCCTTTACAATCAGCCCGCTGCAGGAACGCAATCAAAGGAGAAACGTGACGTGCATATTCACACTGTGTCCAGATGTCCCTTCGTAGGTTCGATTCTGCGACTCTTATTTTTTTGCGGAATCGTTTTTTTGACCTCTGCGAAAGCTTTATTTTTTCCGGATAAATGCGGTAACCTAGATATGTCAGCCCACATTTGCACCGGTTTAGTTGCGGCTCATTTAATGTCAAATTGAGGCGTTCTGTCAAATAGGTATTAACGCGTTCGAGCGCAAATTGCAGCTCTTCTTTACAATTTGCAAATAGCACAAAGTCATCCATATATCTGACATAACCAGAGATGTTTAGTTGCTCTTTAATATAGTGATCTAACGTCGAGAGATATATATTCGCAAAGTATTGGGATGTTAAGTTGCCAATAGGGATCCCACGTCCTGGCACTGTCTGATAACTGTCTATGATCTTCCAAAACAACTCGAGCAATCTCGAATCCTTAAACAATCTCTCCAGTATTTTTTGCAATACAACGTGATCAACGCTATCAAAGTATCTATGCACATCAAGTTTTAGGTACCAACTAAACGCACCGCTATAATCTCTTGCTTTCTTCATAGCTCCATCGATCCCCTTTTCTTTACGACATGCGTATGAAGTTTCTATTTGGTACGCCTCAAACCGAGGTTCACAAAGATTTACAATAGCGTGTTGTAACACGCGCTCATAAAATGGTACTGTGCAAATCTCCCGCTTTTTAGGCTCATAAACAAAAAATCTTTTGTAATTACCAACTGTAATATTACTGCTTAAAATATCATCCCTTAAAGATAGAAGGTTTTTAGTTAAGCGTTTGCGAAATTGTATTACGTCCCTCTTACAAGTTTTTCCCTTTTGAGCTTTAAAAAATGCAAGCTGTAGGTTATCCATCTCAGCTATTTTGTCAAAAAAATTACCTACCCTTTTCATCAGATTCGCTCAGATATTTTTCAACATCAGCTCTTTTTGCACACCAGAGTGTGATAAACCTCTCGCCATATTTTTGTATCTTTTGATCTCCTACCCCCTTAACTGTCTTCATCTGGTCAAGAGAAACCAAATCAATCTTTGAAAAAGCTGCTAGATGTTCATCTAAAAAAACCACATACGGGGGCATACCATCTTCTGCAGCGAGTGTCTTCCTGCACTCACGCAATACTCGGAACTTTGCAAACTCATCTTTCGTCAGCTTTTCTCTATAATCGATTTTTCCATTAGACTTTGAGAGAATAGCCTGATCATCGAGATATTCAACGCTATAGCACCAGACACCTGTACTATGGTCAAAATCCTTATAAACTGCCAACACCTTGCATGATCGCAGGAATTTATTTAGCTCTTCCTGTGAAGTT
>SAAL01000217.1 GCA_009929445.1 Bacteroidia bacterium | reverse complement strand
ACGATTCACTAACTGGTTGTTTGATTTTCATAGCGCACACCCCAAGATGGCCGATGACGTTAAATGACATGGCGATAAAACCGGGACACAGGGAAAAAATTCAGATTTATCATCAAAGTCTTCTGAATCAGCGTAAACATCAGGTTGAGAAAATATCTCCTGATGACTTTCTGACGGTATCTGCGAGACAGCCGAGCTTTCACTCTTAAAGCCCTCGGCCATCTGATTAATCTGGTTCTGAACAGAAGCGCAGATTGCCTGCAGCCGTCGCTGTTCTGCCTCCACAAGATCTTGCGGTATAATCAGACTGCCGAATTCATCGAGAGCGTTTCTTATCGCTGACAGTTTCGCCTCAAGTGCTTTTAATCTTGATGAGTAACTTGGTGAGCATGGCTGTTCTCGCTTAAAAAGTGGATCAGCGAGCAGCCCGGGCTTTTCTTCATCTGAAGCCGACCGCCAGGTTTGAATCAACAACTGGATCTCACGCATTTTCAGGCACTGCTTTTCTGTAGCTGCAAGAATTTTATCCTGATCTTCTGCGCTTATTGCAGTAAACAAGCGGGAAACCATCAGGTTGATTTTACCTGATGTCAGCAGTTCCTGGGCACGCGAAGAAAGACGCAGCAGAGAACGCCGACCGATTACCCACTCTTTGCGCCTGCCCAGTATATTCGCAACAGCACGCGCTGTCAGACCATCCTCTTCGATCATAGAATTTACTACCCTGGCCTCATCAAGCGCCGTAATCGTTCGCTTCTGACTGTTTGCCGCAAGCAACAACAGTTTCGGACTCAGACCATCGCTGCAGCACTCAACAAGAGCAGGCACCTGCTTTACGCCAGACTGCTTCCAGCGATCAAGGCGCTTGAAACCATCAATAACTTCATAGCGGCCATCAGCCAGAACAACGCGAATCGGCATGTCGCGAAGATCAGAGACTTTTAAACTAACAGGCCCGGAACGCAGAGAGGACCAGGTGGTGTCGATAACATCGACCGAAAGAAATAAAAAATTGCTCCAGATGCTTTCTGAAGACATAGAAGCGGGACATTTGAGGTTTTTTTTACTGCCTTTATTCATGGTGGGTGCTCCTGTTTATAAAAATTGAGGTCATTTTGCGAGGACACACCACCATTAGACTGATTTGTCGGGTCTGTAACCGGCGCTTTCGGGGATAAAGGTTGGCGCCCTGACAAAGTCCTTTCCAGAAGCTGAGTTGCAAGCGAGGCAACCAGTAAAACCACCATAATATCTGCACTCTCTGTTGACAGAGGCTGCTCTTGAGCCGATAAAAACAAGGACAAGATGGAGACTGGAGCGAAGAGGCTTTTAAGCCAGCGCCGTAAAGTTGAAACATCTGGGCCGCCGGATTCACCGTCTTCTATTCGGCGTTCACGACCGTGCTGATAATTGCACAATGACTGTTCAAGACTTGAAGATGCCTTTAAACAGACGGTCGTAAGCGTTAAAATTGTTTCTGGATTATGGCGGTAGCGAGGGAAAACGTCCGATGGATAAACCGTGTAGTGGCAGTTACACTTGGGATTTTGGCACTTCAGACGCACCAGCTTTATCGAAACTGGATAGCATCTCTGTCGATAACCATTGCGCCATAATCGGCTGTCACAAAAAAAACAGGAGAACTGTGAAAAAAAATCTAAGCTTCCTGATTCCAGAAGACGAATATAATCTTGTGAGGAAACGCGAAAGAGTGATGCAAACACTCTGGATCCTGACGGCCCCTGCTAGTCACAGGGGCTTTTAAATTTTAGTCAGGATTATTTCGGCGAGAATACTGAATTTTTTATACCAAAACGACCGGATTAAAAAAGCCCGGCACCGGTAA
>SAAL01000021.1 GCA_009929445.1 Bacteroidia bacterium | reverse complement strand
AAAAAAAATTAGTTAATGGTGATTGTCAGTGGTGATTGCAGTTTTTCAGTAAATTCTTTCACGTACTTCGTCCAGTCTTCAAACGTATCGAAACCATACTTGCTCCACCCACCTCCGGCGTAATAGATGAATGGCTCATTTGTTTTGACGGTTTGCAATCCCAACAGGTGGTTATTGGCTTTTTCGATGCCGGTAAACGGTGTGGCGGCAGCAATCGCCTGATACAAGGTTCCGTTGATGGAGTCTGCCGGCTCGGCATGAGCTGCCCAACTTTTATTTTCGTCGGTGCTTACCTGTTCTTCGGGTGAATTTCGCAATACAATACCGGCAGCAACCGGCATGCTTTCGGCTTTGAAGTCATGAATCTGTGTGATTTTATTCAGCTGACTGCCTGCGTCGAGTGAGATAATACGTGTTGAACTCACTTCACCGAGTTTATCAACATTAAAAGCATCATAATTCAGTCTGAATGTAATCCGCAACGGTCCTTTGTCAAGAATTTCATATGTTGTGAAATTGCGACTGAACCAAAGCTGGTCGTTCAGATAAGGAGCTGCTGCACCTGCGCCAAGTGTGGGTCCTACCTTATAGAAATCCAGTCCTTCACCGTTGTCGGTGTGGTAGGTGGATTTTCCTGAAAGCTCCTCGGCATACCATTTATCGGCCACCAACCGGTCGGTGCGTTTTGCCCACAAGTCGATGCCGTTGCTTATTTCTCCCGTTGCCTGCAGCGCGGGACCGTACATGCGGAATGCCACACGGTCGTTTTCCCAGTTGAAATCATCTTTCCGTTCCGGTACAAGGCGTCCGGCCACTTTGGATTGAAAAACACCGGGTTTTCCTTTCCGGATGGTATAAACGGATGAAGCGTTGGCTTTTACGGTTGCCGGAAAAATCAGCAGTGAGTCGGTTTTATCTTCCGGATTAGATGCAATCTGATAGGTTACCTGTCGGGATGACTCGTCCTGTACAATTATCCGGTCGGTGGAACTCAGATTCAGTTTCGACCAGAGGATATTTCTGCTGATTTCCACGATTTCATTCTCACGGTCCATGCCGAGTTGGTTGGCCACGGTAACCTCAACCTTTGCGCTGGTACACGAAACCAGCAGCGCAGCTGCAAAAAAAGCAATGATTGTCTGTTTCATATTTCGTTACGGTTGTTTGCCTATGTAAGCTAAAATTCCCCCATCAACATAGAGAATATGTCCGTTTACGAAGTTGGAGGCATCTGATGCGAGGAATACGGCCGGTCCTTTCAGGTCGTCAGTTGAACCCCAACGTCCGGCGGGAGTTTTGGCAAGAATGAATGAATCAAACGGATGAGGAGAACCATCGGGTTGTTTTTCGCGAAGCGGGGCAGTTTGAGGAGTGGCAATGTAGCCCGGTCCGATACCGTTGCACTGAATGTTGTGTCCGCCATATTCCGAACAAATGTTTTTGGTAAGCATTTTCAACCCGCCTTTGGCAGCCGCATAGGCTGATACGGTTTCACGACCCAGTTCGCTCATCATGGAGCAAATATTGATGATTTTACCATGACCCTTCTTAATCATCGACGGGATTACTGCTTTGGATACTATAAAAGGTCCGTTGAGGTCAATGTCAATCACCTGACGAAACTCAGCTGCTGTCATTTCGTGCATCGGGATGCGTTTGATGATACCGGCATTGTTTACCAGAATATCAATGACACCCACTTCGTTCTCGATTTTTGCAACCATCTCGTTAATAGCATCTTCGTCAGTCACATCGGCTACGTATCCATGTGCTTTTATTCCGGCTTCATCATATGCCTTCAATCCTTTATCAACAAATTCCTGTTTGATGTCGTTGAAAACAATGGTAGCACCTGCTTCAGCCAGCGCCGAAGCAATAGAAAATCCAATACCGTAAGTAGCTCCCGTTACAAGTGCCACTTTACCAGTTAAATCAAATTGATTCATATTGAGGTTAGTTTATAGTAAATAATTTATAGTAAGTTAGTTTATATAAATCGTTTGAATAACGAAGGTTAGTTTAAGAAACAACTTCCTTTGATGGAATTTTATCTTAATTCGTTGATTTTGGAGAAATCCTGATCGCCGTAATCCAGGTTTTCACCGGCCATACCCCAGATGAAGGTATAATTGGAAGTAGCTGCTGCCGAGTGAATAGACCATTCGGGCGAGAGTACTGCCTGATTGTTTTGCATCCAGATGTGGCGGGTTTCGTCCACTTCGCCCATGAAATGGCAAACTGACTGATCGGCAGGCACTTCAAAATAGAAATAAGCTTCCATCCGGCGTGAATGCACGTGCGCCGGCATGGTATTCCACACACTTCCGGGTGCCAGTTCGGTCATGCCCATCTGCAACTGGCAGGTGGGGAGCACCTGATTGACCAGCATCTTGTTGATTACCCTGTGATTAGCCGTTTCGAGCGAACCGAGTTCCACACTCACCGCATCAGCTTTTGTCACTTTCTTATCCGGATAGTTGCGGTGTGCAGTGGCCGAATTGAAATAGAAGCGGGCGGGATTATTTTTATCCTCACTTTCAAAAAACACTTCGCGTTTGCCTGAACCAAGATACAAAGCTTCTTTGTAATCAAGTTCGAAAACATCGTCGCCTACCTTCACGGAACCTTTACCCCCCACGTTGTAAATGCCCAACTCGCGACTCATAAGGAATACGGGCTGTTTCAACGGATCAATGGCTTCGAGTTTCAAACTTTCATTGACCGGCATGGCTCCACCTACCACCATACGGTCGTACATGGAATAAACCATATTTACCTCGTCTGCCGAAAAAACTTTTTCAATCAAAAAATCCCGGCGTAATCTTTTCGTGTCATACGCTTTCGCGTCCTCCGGGTGAGCTGCATAGCGCAGTTCGTAGTTCGTTTTCATAATCGTATGTTTTATTTTACATTAATTTATGATTCAGTCAGGAGAAAATCCGCCTGACACATGGAAAAGTGAGATAAAAATGTGTAGTGTTTACCTGTTTTGAAAAAATAATCTTTTAAAATCAAACAATCCGTGCACGTGCACAAAATATAAACTTAAAAAAACGAATGATTCATTCGTCAACTGGTGTTTTCTTATAAATTTCAATTTTCACAAAAGTAGTAAAAATTATTTACAAGAAGAAACACGACATGACGTTTTTAATGCTTTTTATTAAAAAAACGAAGTTCAAAGTATCGTGATTAATATCGATTTATTTTTCCCGGGGAAAAGATTTTCAAAGAAATGCAACTAATTTCAGAAATTCAGTTGAATTTTCAAAGCGGAATTTAAAGCCTTGTTTTTCAACTGAATTTTTTCAAAAATAAACAAAATAAATGAGATTACCATTCGCGTTTTCGTTTTTTTTCTTTTGTCACAAACTCATTCCGCTTGCCGGCAAAAATTTCGTACTCGCAATACAGGCATTCGAGTGCTCCGTTGAGGAGTTCGATTTTGCGGGATGGTTTCAATCCGATTTTGAACAAGCAATCATCGTGGGAGCTGATGACCCAGGCTTTGTTGCCGGTGAATTTGTGTTTAAGGAAACTGCCTAAATCGGCGTACAAACCGAATATATCGGGAGAAGTAATTCGCTCGCCGTAGGGCGGATTGGTCACCAACAGGCAGGTGTCCGAAACAGCTTCCAGTTCCTGCAACGGACTGACAGCCAGCTCGATGTATTTGGTCAGTCCGGCACTCTGTACATTCTGGCGGGCAATGCTGATGGCGCGCGGCGCATTGTCCGAACCGTAAATTTTATGTTCGAATGTCCGCTCCAGGCTATCGTCGTTGTAAAGTCTCTGAAATGTATCTTCGTCAAAATCGTTCCATTTTTCAAAAGCAAAAGAACTGCGGAAAATGCCCGGGGGTATATTCAGGGCTATGAGTGCCGCTTCAATAAGCAACGTACCCGAGCCGCACATGGGATCGAGGAAATCGGATTCGCCCCGCCAGCCGGTCATCAGAATCATGCCTGCGGCAAGCGCTTCGTTGAGAGGTGCTTCGGTCTGCGATGCCCTGTATCCGCGCTTGTGGAGCGATTCGCCTGAGCTGTCGAGCGAGAGGGTACACTGGTTGTGGGCAATGTGTATGTTAATCATCAGCTGAGGATTGTCCAGCCTTACTGACGGACGCTTATCGTATTTCTCGGTAAAAAAATCGGCAATGGCATCTTTTACGCGGTAAGCCACAAACCGGGAATGACGAAAAACCTCCGAATAAACCGTTGAGTCGATGGCAAAGGTAGTGTCAACCTTCATGTATTTTTCCCAGTCGATTTTTTTTACCTTTTCGTACACCTCGTCGGGGTTTTCTGCTTTGAATGCAGCAATGGTTTTGAGTACGCGGGTTGCAGTACGCAGGTGCAAATTGGCTTTGTAGAGCATCTCGAGGTTACCGGAAAAGCTTACGGCGCGCCGCTCCAGTTGCACATTGTTGGCTCCCAACTCCACGAGTTCTCCTGCGAGTACCTCTTCGAGACCTTTGAAGGTCTTGGCTACCATTTCAAATTCCATATCTATCTGATTTTGAATATTTTTTTTATCCCGTTTTACCGGTTCCTTTTTTCACACTGTTTTTTTTCTTCTCTCCGGCTTATTTTCGGGAATCATTCACGCTTTTACTCCGTATTTTTTCTCGTATTTGGCGCGGCAGCCCGAACATCCGTTTTTGCTTTTGCAGCCTTTGCATTTGGCAAAGGGAGGAATGGGTTTGTCGGTTTTCGGATCAAAAACATATCTGATCCTTTCCGCTGCATATTTTTCTTTCTGTTTATCTTTCTGTTTTTCCGGCTTGTCTTTTTTTCTTTCCGTTTTCTGTTTTTTATCTTTTCTCCGTTTTGTATCACCGTTTGTTGCTTCCTGTTCCACCCTTTTACGCTGAAGCACTTTAGTTCCTGCCGGCACATCGGTATCCACCCATATATTCCCTCCGATAACTGCATTTTCGCCTACGTGGATATTTCCCAGAATGGTGGAATTGGAATAAATGATCACATTGTCGCCAATCTTCGGATGGCGGTCGATTCCCTTGATGGGATTGCCGTTTTTATCGAGCGGAAAACTTTTGGCACCCAGCGTTACTCCCTGATAGATCCTCACATTTTTGCCTATCCGGGCTGTTTCGCCGATTACCACACCCGTGCCGTGATCAATCATGAACGAATGATCAATGGTAGCTCCCGGATGAATATCGATGCCGGTTTCGGAATGGGCTAGTTCGGTAATGACGCGTGGAATAATTGGAACACCCAGTTGCAGCAATTCATGAGCAATGCGGTAGCTGCTGATGGCCCGAATGCCGGGATAGCAAAATATCACTTCGCCCAGGCTTTTGGAGGCGGGATCGCCGTTGAACGAAGCTACTGCATCTTTGTGGAGCATATCGCGCAGCTGCGGCAATCCGGAAATAAAATCGGCAGTCAGGCTTTCGGCTTTTTGATTCAGTTCGGTGCAATGAAAATCAAGTTCTGAATTTTCAAAACACATTCCCGACTTAACCTGCTGAAGTAAGAGAGCATGTATCAGTTGTACATTTTCTTCAATATGCTCACTCACATTCTCAGGATTGACATCCGCATTCCCGAAATAACCCGGAAATATGACCGAGCGAAGCAGTTTTACGATTTTATTGATAATTTCGGTCGATGGCATGGGGTGATTTTCTTCCTGACGACGACATACGTACTTCAACCCTTCAGGATCTGAAAGTTGAGCTATTGTACGTTTTATTTCATTATTCATTGAGAGTAGTTTTTTTGTTTTTTAAAAAATTCCTGAAGATAATCAAACAACAGATCTGAATGATGTGTTCAGAATGTATTGGATTTTCTGTTTGTTTCAAATACCTTTATAGCCTGCAGGGCATTCTGAAGCCTTTCTTCTCCGGAGCCTCCGATGCGGGAATAGGGTGTACCCAGTACGTTGATTTCATTTTCGTACCAGGCGTAAAAAAACTCACGCTTATCTCCGTTTTCTCTCACCGGGTCGTATTCCCAGGGAATGTCTGGCAGGCAAATCAGGTAAAAATCAAAAAAACGGGAGGCTAATCTTTCGTTCACAAAATCGGGTACAAAATCATATTTATAAGCCAGCCAGACTTTGGTTACGATCAAATCCGTATCAAAAAAAATATAATCCGGCTTCGTTTTTCGCCCGTATTTTTGCTCCTGTTCTATTTGCAAGCGGGCAATGCTGCAAACGTCCTCAAAAGTGTACTGGTCTTCAAGTTTTTCTACGTATTCACGAGCCATTTCCGGAACCCATTCCGCATGAAAATGAACGGCAAGTTTTCTGCAAAGTTCCGTTTTTCCAGTCGATTCGGGTCCTATCACGGCTATTTTTAGCATTTTCTTAGAAAAATGTATTTATTAAAATTCAAAGATTTTCATTCGCGGCAATCGTATTTATTTTGCTGATTGATAATGAACTTTTTCCTTCTGAAAGGAATCTGATGATTATTTGAAACATGTTGAACGTTTGCCGGAAAAATTAATCTATATTTGTAATAGAAAAAACGTAACGATGCGCAAAATTACAACAATTATTCTGCTTTTGGTCACAGCCATCTCTTTAAATTGGCAGATACATGCTCAAAATCCGGATATAGAAACGCTTGACCGGATCAACAGCAATGAGGACAAATTCCTGAAAGGTTATTCTACGTTTATGTCCGAATCGGCCATTTACGTTTCTTTTGGTGTACCAGCAGCGCTGGGAGCAATTTCTTTGCTTAAACACGACGACCAGATGCTGAAAAACGCCGCATATATCCTGGCCGGTCAGGCTGTGAATACCGCACTGACCTATTCATTGAAATGGACTGTGGACAGACCACGTCCCTACGAGACCTACCCACATCTGATAGAACCTTATAAGATAATGACTTCCAGCTCCATGCCATCGGGTCATACCTCGCTGGCTTTTGCCACCGCTACCACGCTCACACTCAGCTATCCGAAATGGTATGTCATAGCTCCGTCGTATTTCTGGGCATGCTCTGTGGGTTACTCGCGCATGAATCTGGGCGTTCATTATCCTTCGGATGTGGCTGCAGGAGCCTTGCTGGGTGCGGGTAGCGCCTACATTACTCATTTGGTGAACGGCTGGCTACGGCAGAAAACGAACAACAAGAAAATCCTGACGCTTCAAAATTATCCTTTCTGACAGCATGAAACGAATAGCTTACATCCTGCTTCTTTTGGTGCTGATAAGTCAGCCTGCATTCTGCAGACAGAAGAAAGTGGCTTCTTTCCCATTCAGACTTGTAGGTAGCACCATTGTGGTTGAGACCAGCATCAACGGTTCATCTCCGCTTAATTTCATACTTGATACAGGCGTAAAAAACACCATGATAACCGAAATTCTACCCGAAGATTCGGTTGAATTGCCTCGCGGTGAAATTGTAGGAATACGCGGTCTGGGACTCAATGACAGCATCCGGGCATACCACAGCACGAAAAATATGCTCAAAATAGGAAATCTGCGGCTTCAAAACCAGGACATTCTGGTGCTTATGGACAAAATCATCAGTTTTTCATCCATCACGGGAGAAAAAATCAATGGAATACTCGGTTCGGAAATCCTGAAAGATTATGTAGTGGAAATAAGCTATTCGCGTCAAAGAATCACTTTCTACACTCACGAGTCATACGCAGTGCCGGGATCATACAAGCGAATACCCGCCATTGTGGCCGGCAGTAAAATGTATGTCAATGCCAATGTAATAAACAATGGGATAACAAATGAAAACCTGGCCATGCTGATAGATACGGGTGCTGAAATCGGCGCCTGGTTTCAGACTATCCGCTCGGATGCTTTCGAACTGCCCGAAAAGAGAATACACGGATACATCGGCGAGGGTCTGAACGGCGAAATTCACGGGTATTACGCCGTAATTGACAGCCTGAACATAGGACCTTTTTACCTGAAAAAGCCCATCGTTACCTTTCCTGATTCGCTTTACATAGCTGATTTCATAATCCGCTCATCCAGAGACGGCACACTCGGTAATCAGGTGCTGAAGCGTTTCGATAGCTTCATCGATTTCAAAACACCGGCTCTTTATCTCAAACCCAACCGGATGTTTGCCGAAAAATTCAGTTACAACATCTCGGGTATCGAAATGACACAAAATTTCCCTTACATCTTTGATATTACAGTGCATAAAGTGTGGAAAAATTCAACCGCCGACCTGAAAGGGATCAAACCGGGAGATTTAATACTGGAAGTGGACAAACAGCCGGTTTTTACGATGAAAATGGTTGAAATCAGAAAAATACTCGAAACTCCCCGCAAAAGACCGCTGCATATAGTTATCCAACGAGATCTGGAGGTGCTGGATGTGTACCTTGAAATGAAATCGCCTATTTGATGGCGTCCGGAGTTTTCTTCCACTGATAATAACCTACAACAGCCATAATTGTGTAAATTATAAAGAGTATGGTGGTGGGATACAGTCCTTTATAAAAATACAATCCCGCAGCAAAAGCATCGACCACAATCCAGACCAGCCAGTTTTCTATCTTCTTCCGGGCAAGCATCCACGTAGCTATCACACTGAGTGCACCCACCACCGAGTCGGCTACGGGAATAGTGGAGTCAGTAAGGAACTCGAGCACGAGGTAATATGCCAGATAAACGAATATAGTACCGAAAAGATACGAGAGGATTTGCTCCTTGCCACTGATGCGTGTAATATGTAGTCCGGAATCCTTGAACTGACCGTTTTTTCGATGCCAGTTGATCCAGCCGTAAATGCTCACACCCAGGTAGTAAAAATTAAGCGACATATCGGCGTAGAGCTTGCTTTCGAAAAAAACAAAAATATACAGCACCGAACTGATGAAACCGAAAATCCACAGGGCGGATTTCTCACGAATGGACAGATAGAGGTACAGCAGACTCAGCACTGCACCGGCAATTTCCACCCAATTTTCAGTAATATAATCTTTCATGACAACGAATCATTTAACTTGAAAAAAATCCGGGTGAAATTGCAGATGAGGTGATCCTGACGCATTCATTAATTCATTATCATGTAAAAATTAACGGCTACTTTTTCTTTCCCAGCATTTTATCGTAAGCTCCTTTTGTGTTGAGTATTTCAACGGCTTTCTGCAACGATTTGTTATCCGAATTGATTACCTCATAATATTCATTCAGCCCCCACAAATCATTGGCTATCATTGCTTTCAGTTGTATTTTGATTACTCGTTTTGAGCGGTTAAAGTCTTTTTCATCGGGTTTTATGCCCTCTTTTTCGGCGTTGTCGATGAGGATTTTCAGCAACGATTCATCGGCTTCGTAATTCTTATTAAATGCATCAAACGAGGGATATTTTTTTCGGAGTTCATCTCTGTTTATGTTCAGATATTCTATCATGGTGCTGTTGACTACTCCCTTACCCACTATGCGGCGGTGATAAAGCGTGTTTTCGGTTGTATCCATCGGGATGAAAATATCGGGCATGATGCCTCCGCCGCCATACACAGTCCTGTTTGCGGTCAGTGTATTGAATTTCAGCGAATCGGGAAAATGAATGCTGTCCGGATGCATCATTTCGCCTTTCTCAAAGCGTTCTTCCAAATCTTTGTTGTAATCTTTGGCGCCTCCGTTTACATACGGTTTCTGTATGCTGCGTCCGGTAGGTGTGTAGTAACGGGCTACCGTCAGACGCATCATGGAGCCGTCGGCAAGCGATACTTCCCGCTGTACGAGACCTTTGCCGAACGTCCGCCTTCCAATAAGAACTCCTCTGTCCCAGTCCTGGACAGCACCACTCAGAATTTCGCTGGCCGAAGCCGAAAACTCATCGATGAGTATTACCACACGTCCGGATTCAAAGTTTCCGGCGGCGGTAGCTTTGGCTTCGGTACGGGGAGCATTCAGTCCTTCGGTATAGACTATCAGCTGTTTTGCAGGCAGTAGTTCGTCGGCCAGCTCGATGGAGGTTTTAAGAAATCCGCCCCCGTTACGCTCCAGGCTAATCACCAGGTCTTTCATCCCTTTGGATTTCAGCGTTTTAAGCGCTTTGTTAAATTCCTCGGTTGTAGTTGATCCGAAACTGTTTATTTTGATATATCCAATCTTATCGGTGAGCATATACGAGGCATCCACACTGTAGATAGGTATTTTATCACGTATGATTTTGAAATCGATGAGTTCCGCGGCATTACCACGTTTCACCCGAATGTTTACAGGTGTTCCTCTTTTGCCGCGCAGCCGTTTGAAAACATCGGTATTCTGAATTTTTATACCGGCAACCGATTCATTTTCAATATACACGATTTTATCACCGGGCAGTACTCCCACTTTTTCGGCAGGAGTACCCGATACGGTTTGCACCACGTTGATCGTATCCTTAATAATCTGAAACTGCACGCCAATACCATCGAAACTGCCTTCGAGCGGCTCGTGCATACGCTGAACTTCCTCCTTCGGTATATATGTGGAATGCGGATCGAGCTCTTCAAGCACTCCGCGAATGGTGGATTCTATGATTTTTTTGTCGTTGATGGTGTCCACATACATACCCGAAATGGCAGACAGCGCCTGAGCCAGTTTACGCTGCTGGATCGATGATATACCCTGAGGGTGTGCCGAAAAAACAGCAAGGAGAAAAACAGCGAGTGAGATATATTTCTTCATGTGATTTTTTTAATTTGAAACGCAAATTTCGGGCAAAGCTATGAAAATTTGGTGAGGCTTATCTTTTATTTAGTTTTTAAACATAATCTGAAAACAGATTTAACAATTGGATATTTTTATAAAATGCTGGAGAATTCGTTTATAAATAAATTTCCTGCCGACAATTCATGAATTTTGCAGTTTTTTGCAGCGGCAATCTGATGATATATTTCTTCGATGGAAAACTCGCTTTGATCTGTCTCAATAAATAAGCGCTCAAAAGGCACTATTCTTACACTTTCCGGATTAAATTTTTCACCGAATGAAATGTCACAACCGGATTGAAGTATCTGCTCAGCCAGCTGCGGCTTGCCACGAAAACCGTGTATAATCCATCGTTGGGTTGGTTGGTGTTTTTTCCGCAAGACAAACAACTCATTGAAACTGCCCACGCAATGTACAATCAGCGGTTTTGAGATTTTTTCGGAAAGCATGATTTGCTTTTCAAAAACAGGGATTTGCATTTCGGCCGAAAATGTTGAGTTTTTATCGATTCCGCATTCTCCTATCAGCACAACACGTTTATCACTGCAAAGCAACTCGAGTAGTCCGATATCCTCAGCAGAGATATTGTGGAGATACCATGGATGAATTCCGACTGAGAAAAATCCTCCCTGAGCAGTAGCAAGGACACTTTCAGCTTCTTCCATCCGGATGTTTCGAACTGTTAAAATGTCCGGTTCGGACAACGAATGATGGGTGTGTATATCTGTAAATATCATACGTGGCTATATAAACGCAAAACGCATGAAACTGTTTCCAAGCCTCACACGTTTTTTACTGTCAGTATTAATTCCTTGAAATTATTTCAGAAAATTGATTGTCAGCGGGTATTTCCAGTCCTCACCGTTGTATGATTTCACGGCAGCTACAATAATAAACACTGTCATGGCAATACCCAACACGGATAAAATGACTATACCGATAATAAGAGGAATGGTAATAATTCCTACAATCAACCAGATAATATACGTAATCTGGAAATTCAAAATGTTTTTTCCATGAAAATCCACCCGCTTGTTTTCATCTTTCCCAACCAGCCACATCACCAGAGGAATAATGAAGGCAGTGAGAAACTGTGATAAATGCATAAGCAGCAGGTACAGATTTTCTTCAATACCCATAAGCGGCTGCCTGGTGCTGGCAGCAACAGGTTTTTCAGAAGGTGCTGATTTTGGGGTACTGCTGATGATTTTTTCCCTTTCCTTGTCGAATTCTTCCTGAGTAATGGTTCCGTTTTTCAGAAGTTCTTCCAGTTTTTTGATTTTCTCGTATTCATCGTAAGTCATGGTACAAAAATGTTTAAGGGTTGATTAATTGACAACAAAATTACATAATTCTATTTATTTTATAACAAATTATTTACATTTAATTTCAATATATATTTTCACTCCTGCTTTTCTAAAAAAAAATCAGCTAAATATCCATTACACAAGACTGAGTTAATTCACTCGAGATATTATGATACATATGATGAGATCATCATCACATCAAGATGCGTGTTTGTAGAATATTTACTTTTTCAACTCAAATAGTTTTTTCAATAAGTTAAATTTTAAGATACAACCTCAATTAATTTACTTACATTTGTATTGATTTACCGGTTTCATGCGTTTAGTGATTTCACTGAATAGATGTTGTTGATTTTCAGTCATTTTGAAGTAATTTATGTGAACATATCTGTTATGAAAAAAGCAATTGTTGTAGGTGCCTCCTCCGGAATTGGCAGAGAACTGGCTCGCTTACTGGTTAAAAACGACTATAAGGTTGGTATAACAGCCCGAAGAGAAAATCTGCTCAATGAACTTTACGCCGAAAATCCCGATTCATACGTAGTGGGAGCTTTCGACCTGAGTGAAATTGATGTGATTGTCCCCAATCTCAACCGGATCACCGAAGAGCTTGGAGGACTGGACCTGGTTGTAATCAGTGCAGGTTTATCGGGTCAGACTTTGGATTTTGACTTTAAGGTGGAATTTGAATCACTTCAGATCAATGTAATGGCATTTACCTGTATATGCAACTGGGCATTCCGTATTTTCAGAGAGCAAAACCATGGACATCTGGCCGGCATATCGTCGGTGGCAGGAGCCAGAGGCTGGCGCAACAGCAAAGTTTACAATGCCGCCAAAGCCTACCAGATAAATTACCTCGAAGGACTCAGAAACCACGCAGCTTACCTTAAATTGCCCGTCACGGTAACCACAATAATACCTGGATATGTGGAAACCCGCATGAAAGGCAATAATTATGTATTCTGGGTAGCACCCGTGGAGGTGGCAGCCAGACAGATATACAATTCCATCCGTAAAAAAAGAAAAATAATTTACACATACCGGCGCTGGAGATTCATCTATTTTCTTTTCAAAATCTTTCCGAACAAACTGATAGAAATAAGCTGACAAGCACTGCTATCAGCAGTGTAATTGCATAGAGCCAGTCAAGCCACCTGAAGAGGAAACTCATTTTACTGTTTTTTCACAAATAAAATAATCCATTACCCACAAAAAATGATTACATTTGCAGGCAATATTTTTCATAGGTATTAACAACGCTAAAATACTCATACTATGTCTTTTATTGCAGATAAAATAGAGTTTGAAGGCTTTACTTTCGACGATGTGTTGCTCGTTCCGGCTTACTCTGAAGTACTTCCCCGCAACGTGAGTCTCACCACCCGTTTTTCCAGAAACATTGAATTGAAAATCCCTGTAGTTTCGGCTGCCATGGATACAGTCACCGAAGCTAAAATGGCTATTGCAATAGCCCGTGAAGGCGGCATTGGAGTTATACACAAGAATATGACCATAGCCGAACAAGCCCGTCAGGTAAGCATGGTGAAACGTGCCGAAAATGGAATGATTTCCAATCCGGTAACCATCCGGCAGGGAGCTACGGTAGCCGATGCCCTTTCGTTGATGGCGGAATACAAAATCGGCGGAATACCCGTGGTGGACGACGATGGTTACCTGATGGGAATAGTCACCAACCGCGATTTGCGCTTTCAGCGCGACCTGAGTAAGCTTATCGATGAGGTAATGACCAAAGAAAATTTGGTAACAACATCGCGCACCACCAACCTGGAGGAAGCAGCCGAAATTCTACAGCAGTATAAAATAGAGAAATTACCTGTAGTGGATGAGAATTACAAACTCATCGGTCTGCTCACCTACAAGGACATAACCAAAGCCAAAGACAAACCCATGGCCTGCAAGGACAGTCGGGGCCGCTTACGCGTGGCAGCCGGAGTTGGAATCACCTCCGACACATTCGAACGCATAGAAGCACTGGTAGAAGCCGGCGTGGATGCCATTGTGATTGATACGGCTCACGGCCACTCGAAAGGGGTAATTGACGCTCTCAAAAAAGTTAAATCCCGGTTTACCGAAATCGACGTGATTGTAGGTAACATTGCCACTGCCGAAGCTGCCCTGGCTCTTGTAGAATCGGGAGCTGATGCCGTGAAAGTGGGAATCGGACCGGGTTCAATCTGTACCACACGCATCATTGCCGGTGTGGGCGTTCCGCAACTTTCGGCCATCTATGCCGTAGCACATGCACTGCAGGACACCGGAGTACCGGTGATAGCCGACGGAGGCATCCGCTATTCGGGTGATATAGTGAAAGCACTGGCTGCCGGAGCCGACACCATCATGGCCGGATCATTGTTTGCCGGAGTGGAGGAATCACCTGGCGAAACTATCATTTTCAACGGACGTAAATTCAAATCCTATCGGGGAATGGGCTCACTGGAAGCCATGGACAAAGGCTCCAAGGACCGTTATTTTCAGGACATGGAAGACGACATCAAGAAACTGGTTCCGGAAGGAATTTCAGCCCGCGTTCCCTTCAAAGGTTCCTTGTACGAAGTTGTTTATCAGATGATTGGAGGACTTCGCGCCGGAATGGGTTACTGTGGTGCGAATAACATCGGAGAGCTTCATCAGGCCAAATTCACCCGAATTACCAGCGCCGGAGTAGTCGAAAATCATCCGCACGATGTGACCATAACAAGTGAAGCACCTAATTACAGCCGGGGAGATAATTAGAGTTCTGAGTTCTGACCTGCCCGAGGCAGGCAGGGTTCCAGATTCCAGGTTTCAAGCTCCGTGTTCTGAATTCTGAATTGCAGACACATTTTCAAACATCAAACAATTTTTTCTGATTCAAAACGTTTAATATTGCGAATAAAGATAATAACAATTTAAGTTCATAAAAAAAATAGTTCAAACAGATGAAAAAAGTTTTTGTTTCCCTTTTGGTTTTGGTTTTGGCTTCAAATGCACTGATGGCACAGCAGTCAGATCCGGTATTGATGAAAATTAATGGGAAAAACATTCCCCTGTCGGAATTTGAATATATATACAACAAGAATAATTCAAACAACGTAGTTGATAAAAAATCGCTGGATGAATACGTGGATTTGTTTGTGAATTTCAAGTTGAAAGTTGAAGAAGCCATTACTCAGGGATTGGATACCACTCAATCTTTCAAATCAGAACTGGGTATGTACCGCAATCAACTGGCTGAACAATACCTGAACGACAGCAAAGCCCTGGATAAACTGGTAGAAGAAGCCTACAGCCGCAAAACCGAAGAGGTAGAGGTAAGGCATATCTTATTCCGGATACCCGAAACAGGTACTTCTGCCGATACATTGCAAGTTTACAACAAAGCACTTGCAATCTGGAAACGTGCTCAAAAAGAAGATTTTGAAAGCCTGGCTCGTGAAGTGTCCGAAGATCCGAGCGTAGCCCAAAACGGCGGATATGTGGGCTGGATTTCGACTATGCGCACTCCCTATAGTTTCGAAAACATGGCTTACAGCACTCCTGTCGGAAAGGTATCGAAACCGGTTCGCACGTTTATCGGTTATCACATCATCAAAGTGGAAGGCAAACGTCAGTCGCAGGGCGAAGTGAAAGTATCGCACATTCTGCTCATGAACGACCGTCAGCACCCTGAAAACAACGTTTCGGTAAAACAAAGAACAGACTCCATCTATCAGCGCATACTTGCCGGCGACGATTTCGGTGAGTTGGCCGTAAAACTTTCACAGGATCCGGGCTCAGCACGTCAAAATGGCGAATTACCCTGGTTCGGAAGCGGACAAATGATTCCTGAATTTGAGAATGCCGCTTTTGCACTCCGGAATAAAGGCGATGTTTCACAACCCGTCGAGTCGCAGTTTGGATGGCACATTATCAAACTCATTGACAAAAAGCCGGTGGGAAGTTTCGATGATCTGAAAGCCTCTCTGGAAGGACAAATAAAGCAAAACGAGCGCAATAAAATGACAGGTGACTCTTTTGCCGAAAATCTGAAAAAAGAATACAATTTCACACAAGAACCTAATTATCTGGCTGATTTTCTGAAACTATCGGACAACTATGCTCCATCGGACAGCATGTTTGCCGTAGAAGCCCGAAAAATGAACCTGCCCATGTTTTCGTTCGGCGGTCAGCAATTTACTCAAAAAGACTTTGCCGACTACCTGCTTTCAGGTGCCAGAACATTCCGCGGAGTGAGAAGCGATTTCATTCAGGACAACTATAAAGAATTTGTCAACAGCCGGCTTGTTGCTTACGAACAGACACAGCTTGACCGTAAATATCCTGATTTTCATAATCTTATGCAGGAATACCACGACGGAATTTTACTCTTCGAAGTAATGAACAACGAAGTATGGGAAAAAGCCACCAAAGATACGGAAGGTCTGAAACGGTATTTTGAAGCCAATAAGGCAGAATATGCATGGGCAAAACCGCACTACAAAGGCCACATAATCCATGCAAAAGACAAGGCAACGATGAAAGCTGCCCAAAAAATAGTCAAAAGAGCCCTGCAGGATTCCATCAGCACCTACCTGAATAAAAGACTGAACGACAGTATTCAATACGTGAAAGTAGAAAAAGGCCTCTGGGTAGAAGGAGAAAATCCGGTTATAGACTTTAGAATTTTCAAAAAAGGCACATACACACCTTCCAAAGAATACCCGTTTTACTTTGTAGCCGGCAAAATGCTAAAAACACTACCCGAAGAATACTCCGATGTACGGGGTATAGTTACTGCCAACTATCAGGATTACCTCGAAAAAGAATGGATAGCCGGATTGCGAAAAAAATACCCGGTGACCATTGACGAAAAAGTACTGAAAACGGTTAAGAAAAACTAATTTTTTAACGAATGCCAGAATAAAAGTTCTACCTTTGAATTCTTATTCTGGCATTGCTGTATCCCATTGGTATGTGGTTAATCTTCTGCCCTTTCGAATGAAAAAATTGTTGTTCTTCATACTCCTTTCAGTCATCGTATCTTGCTCCGAAAAGAAGTCGGATAACGGGCGGACACCCATACTGGAGGTGGAAGGAAAATTTCTGTACAAAGACGAAACAGATAAGATTATACCACCCAATTCGACCGTAATTGACAGCGCAGATATTGCCGACCGATACATAAAAAAATGGGCTACCGAAGTGCTCATGTACGAAAATGCAAAACGCAACATCGACAACCTGGATGAAATCAACAAACTGGCAGATGAATACAGACAATCGCTCATCATACATGCATACGAACAGGCGCTCGTAGCAGAACGACTGGATCCGAAAATTTCGGAAAAGGAAGCCAAAAACTTCTATGAAGAATTCAAGACACATCTCACGCTTGAAGATAACCTCATAAAAGGAATGTTGCTTATAGTGCCTGTGGGAGCACCTCAAATGGAAGCTGTAAAAGAATGGGTAAGAAAAGGCGATACTAAATCGCTGGAGAAAATTGAGAAATACAGTTTGCAAAATGCCATCAGTTACGATTATTTTATGAACAAATGGACTCCATTCACTGAAATAACCAAAAAAGCTCCTTTTGTAACTGAAAATACTTCAGGTTTTGTACTAAACACACGATTTGCCGAAGTTTCTGACAGTATAAATTCTTATTTACTGCATATCTCCAAAGCCATTGCAGCAGGCGATACCGAACCTTATGACTATGCAAAAGAAAGAATCACAACGACCCTGCTGAACAGAAAAAAATCGGATTTTATTATCACATTTGAAAAAAACGTGTACAACGATGCCTTGAAAAAAGGAAATATAAAGTTTTATAAAAAGAAATAATCAATTCACAAACAATATTTTTAAAAAAACATAAGAATCGGATCCGGCAAAAAACCGGTAATGAACATAACGAATATGCGAAAATTATCTTTGCTCCTTCTGGCGCTTACCCTGCTCACAGGCGGACTTAAAGCACAACAAAACAAAAAAAACATCATCGACGAAGTAATATGGATAGTTGGTGATGAAGCGATACTGAAATCGGACGTTGAAACCATGATACTGGATGCCGAAATCAACCGGAGACCCATTGAAGGGAATCCCTATTGCATTTTTCCGGAACAGATAGCCATCGAAAAACTATACCTGCATCAGGCTGCCATCGATAGCATAACAGTGAACGAAAGCTACATCAATAGCATTTCCGACAGGGAGCTGGAATACTACATCAATAATGCCGGTTCGGCTCAGAAACTTGAAGAGTATATGCGCCGTCCCATCTCACAACTTAGAGACGAAATACGCACACGAAACCGCACACGAAGCATGGCTCAGCAGATGCAGGCCAAACTCGTTGAAAAAATCGAAGCTACTCCGGCCGAAGTACGCCGCTACTTCAGCAACATTCCGGCCGACAGCCTTCCTACCATCCCTGAACAGGTTGAACTGCAGGTTTTATCTTTGCTTCCTCCCATTCCACAGGCAGAAATCAATCGCGTGAAAGAGCAACTGCGCGAATTCACCGAACGGGCCAATAAAAATCCCGGAGACTTCAGCCTGCTTGCAAGACTTTATTCGGATGATGTGGAAAGCGCCAAAAAAGGGGGCGAATTAGGATTTGCCGGAAGAGGAATTTACGACCCTGATTTCGCATCCGTAGCTTTCAATATGCAGGATCCGAACAAAGTATCCAGAATAGTTGAAACACAGTTCGGTTTTCATATCATTCAGTTCATCGAACGTCGCGGCGACAAAGTGAACGTACGCCATATACTTATGCGCCCTAAAGCCACTTCTGATGTCAAAACACAGGGAATAAACAAGCTGGACTCACTGGCCAACCTCATCCGTGAAAATAAAATCACATTTGAGCAAACCGTAATGGCTTACTCGCAGGATAAAAACACCCGAATGAACGCCGGACTCATGATGCAGCAGGATAAGTACACCGGATCAATCACTTCGAAGTACGAATACCAGGACTTACCACCCGAAATAGCCCGGGCAGCGTATGCAATGAATGTGGGTGAAGTGTCAAAGGCTTTCACCATGATTGACCAGACTACCGGCAACGAAGTAATAGCGGTAGTAAAAATGAAATCAAAAATACCCACCCACAAAGCCAACGTGAAGGAAGACTACCAAATGCTGAAATCTTTCCTCGAAGAAAAGAAAAAAAGCGAATTTCTGCAAGAATGGGTGGCCAAAAAGCAGAAAGAGACCTACATAAGCATTGATCCGGAATACCGCGACTGTAACTTCACTTACAGCGGCTGGCTGAACAAATAGAAAACCCGAAAAAGAGAATGGTAAGTGATGAACCTGTGATATAAAGGAACTATGCTCAATCAATCTCTTCACTGCAAATGAAACTTTACAGACTAAATAAATCGCTGGTCAGGGCATTGATAATGACTTTTCTTGCCTTTACTTTTATATCAGGCCTGATAGCTCAAACCAGCAGGCCTAAACAATTGCGCAACGAAATACTCCAATCCAAAACCAAAGAAGATAAAAGAACCACTTCCACCTCACGGAAAAACCGGCTGGGCAATCCGTCGAGAGTAGGCGCTACCGTACTTAAACCTGTTAATCCGGCTGCTAAAAACAGAGGGTCATCCATGGTGCAGCTGGAGCGAAGCAATACACTGCTCTACAACCAGGATTTGTATCCCGGTATTCAGATTTTATTAGGAAATGTGGTATTCAGACACGACAATGCATTGTTATTCTGCGACAGTGCTTATTTTTACGAACAAGCCAATTCATTCGATGCTTTCAGCAACGTTCGGATAGTGCAGGCTGACACGCTTACTGTTTACGGCGATTTTCTTAACTACAATGGAAACACCAAACTGGCACGCATCTGGGACAACGTGAAAATGGTAAACCGAAATACAGTGCTTACCACAAACGTGCTTTACTATGACCGGAATCAGAACCTGGCATTCTACGACACGGGTGGCGTAATTGTCGACGGGCAAAATACACTCACATCCATGTGGGGGCAGTATTCACCCGCCACAAAGGTAGCACTTTTCAAAGATCAGGTGAAAATGACCAATCCGGATGCAAATATGACCACCGACACCCTGAAATACAATACAAGCAGTTCGGTGGCAGATATAGTAGGAAATTCGCTCATCGTATATAAAGCTGAAACCGACATTTACAGTCAGCGAGGCTGGTACGACACCAAGAATGACCGCATGATGCTGCTCAACAGATCGTTGGTGGAGCAAAATGACGGAAAGACGCTGATTGGCGATACCATTTTTTACGATAAAAAGAAAAAATACGGTGAAGCATTTTCAGATGTGGAGCTTACCGATCCTAAACAAAAATCGACACTAACAGGCAACTTTGTATCCTACGATGAAATATCGCGTGTAGGACTTGCCACCGACTCGGCCCTGCTCATCGACTGGTCAACCCGCGATTCACTCTTCATGAGCGCCGATACGCTTATCTCAATGAGAGACTCTGTAGCAACGGATTCTGTTTCTTTTAACATGGTAAAAGCATTCAAAAACGTACGATTCCTCCGAAGCGATATTCAGGGTATGTGCGATTCGCTGCTTTACACTTCGCGTGATTCCATTCTGCACCTTCGGGTTTTGCCGGTATTATGGTCGGACAATAATCAGCTGATGGGGAACAAAATGACCGCTTACACAAAAAATCAGAAGGTAGAGAAAGTACACATCGAACAATCGGGCATTGCCATTCAAAAAGACAGTCTGAATTATTTCAATCAATTATCAGGGAAAGAAATAACCGCTTACCTGGATAGCGGTCAGCTAAGCAAAGTGTATGTAAACGGGAATGCCGAAACCATTTATTTTCCGAAAGATGATAAAACAGGTGAATACATCGGGATAAATAAAACATTGAGCAGTTACGTCACCATGTATTTCAAAGATAAAAAAGTTCAACGAATTGTGCTTACTACAGCCTCCAGTGGTGCCATGTATCCGATTAGCCAGATGGAAGAAAATGATCTTTATCTGCGTAACTTCTTCTGGTACGAAACAGAACGCCCCCTGAAAGTGGATGATGTTTTTACAAAATATGTACGAACGGAACCGCCAAAAAGACAAGAGAGCACGAAACGTCCGAGCTTCCCCGGCGAATCGTCTGGAAATTCTACTGATGCTGCTTCAAAAACAAACAGACCTTCAGGTACAACTAACAGAACTAATACCAACAACTCAATGGGGCCGGTCAACTCCGGTGGAAACATGAACCCGTTGAACAACCTGAACAGACGCGGAATGATTCAGCAATGATGGATGAGTTACAACCATTGAATAAACTCAGTTTTCGTAACTTTTCATTTCCGATAATACAAAAAAAAGAGGCTGCTAATCTGTTTGCAACCTCTTTTTTTTCACGCAAACCACTTTTTCCTGAACCAAAATGCCACGTTGACAAGGGCAATCATTACCGGCACTTCCACCAGCGGACCAATTACAGCAGCAAAAGCCTCGCCGGAATTGATGCCAAAAACGGCAATGGCAACGGCAATGGCGAGTTCAAAATTATTGCTGGCAGCTGTAAACGACAGCGTGGTTGATTGTTCGTAAGTTGCTCCCGCCTTTTTGCTCATCCAGAATGAACCCACAAACATGATGACGAAATAGATAAGCAATGGAACAGCTATCAGTACTACGTCCATAGGTATTTTTACAATGTATTCGCCTTTAAGCGAGAACATCACTATAATGGTGAATATCAGCGCAATGAGTGTCAGCGGACTGATTTTCGGAATAAATTTGGTGTGATACCACTCTTTGCTTCTCACCCGGATAAGGATAAAACGGGTGAGGAATCCGGCAATGAACGGAATACCGAGGTAAATGAAAACGCTTTCGGCAATTTGTCCGATGGTGATTTTAGCTACAGCATCGCTGGTAGGAATTCCAAACCAACCCGGAGCAATGGCGATAAAAAAGTAAGCATACACCGAGAAGAAAAGCACCTGAAAAATACTGTTGAAAGCCACCAATCCGGCTGCATATTGTGTGTCTCCTTTTGCCAGATCGTTCCAAACTATGACCATAGCAATACAACGCGCCAGCCCGATCATGATAATACCATACACATACGGTAGGTTGGCATTATTTTCTCCGGGAAAAAATTTGAAAAGCAAAACAGCCAGCAGAAACATCAGTACCGGTCCGATAATCCAGTTTTGAACCAGCGACAGTCCCAGCACCCTTGTATTCTTAAACACTTCGCCCAGTTCTTCGTATTTCACTTTTGCCAACGGCGGATACATCATCACTATTAGTCCTATAGCTATCGGGATATTGGTTGTGCCCGATGACATACTATTCCAAAACTGAGCCACAGCAGGAAACATCCACCCCGAAAACACACCGATAAACATGGCCAGAAAAATCCAGAGTGTGAGATAGCGGTCGGTAAATTTTAATCTTTTTTTAGATGGCATACTTTTTATTTTTTTGCTGAAACAGTAACGCTTATGATTCCTGTATCTCCATTTGTTAAACTTACGATTTCTTCTTTTGACAGATAGTTATCCAGAACATTTTCCGGAATAGAAATCACTTTTTCTTTGTGAATGACAATATTCTTAAATCCCTGATTGTGTATTATCTCCAAATAGTCATCCATATTGCTTGCACCGGAGACACACCCCGCATACATTTCGGCATCCTTCTGTAATTTTTCGGGCAAAGTGCCTTTAATTACCACGTCCGACACACAGAAATGCCCTCCCGGCTTAAGCACACGAAAAATCTCACGAAAAGCCTTTTGCTTATCTGGCACCAGATTAAGTACGCAGTTCGAAATCACCACATCAAAGGCATTGTCGGGCAAAGGCATTTCCTCAATATCACCCTGAATGAATTCCACATTCGTAAACCCAAGTTTTGCATTGTTGGCACGTGCTTTTTCAGTCATAGCATCGGTAAAATCTATTCCGGTAACTTTACCGGTTTCACCCACAATGGCACGTGCAACAAAACAATCGTTACCGGCACCGCTGCCTAAATCGAGTACCGAATCGCCCTCCTTTATATTGGCAAATTGGGTAGGAATACCACAACCCAACCCTAAATCGGCATCGGCATTATGACCTTTTACATTTATATATTCGTCACCAATCATGCTAAATTCAGACTCACCACAACAACCGGAAGTACCACAACAAGACGTTTTTTCCCGAATTAGACTTTGTTGAGCAATTTCACCGTATTTTTTCTGAATTACAAATTTTATATCCGATGGATTCATAGATTTGGTTTTATTTCTTGCATGTAAAATCTCCAAAAAGCTTCTTTAATCTCGTCTCTCACCCGTATATATTCACTATCTATAAATTCAGCTGTGCCCACTGCGTGACTTGGATCATCAAAACCAATATGCAATCGATGTTTAACGTTGCCCAGAAAGGCCGGACAAGCTTCGTTGGCCCCTCCGCATACGGTGATGACATAATCCCATTGGTCGTTGAGGTATTTATCTACCTGATCGGATGTATGATGGCTGATATCAACACCAGCTTCCTTCATTACTGCAACTGCTTTTTCATTCAACTTGCCGCTAGCCTGTGTTCCGGCTGAGCAAACTGTAATGTTTGGATTAAAAGATTGTAAAAAGCCGTGTGCCATTTGGCTGCGGCAAGAGTTTCCTGTACAAAGAATTAATACTTTCATTTTATTTAAAATTAGAAGTTATAAATTAAAAATTAGCAACATCCACCGCTGCCACATCCGCATGAAGATTCCGGTTTAGCAAAAGAAAATGTTCTTGGTGCTGATTTTACCGAAAGACCTGCTTTTTTCCATGCTTCCATTCCACCATCCATGTTGTAAATTTTCGCTTCGTCCCAACCTTGTATAACAAGAAATTGGGCAGCTCGTAAACTGCGCATACCCATATGACAAGCTAATACTATTTTACGGTTTTGTGGTAGATTTGAATAATTATCGTCGAAAGTGCTATATGGTATGTTTTCAATTTCGTTAACTTGAAATGCTGTTTGAAGCACTTCGTCTTTTTCGCGCACATCCACTAATAATGCTCCTTCTGTTATTAACCCAAAGGCTTCCTTTGCAGTTATTTCTTTAATATTCATAATTTTATTATTTACAAGTGATTTCCTGACAAGCGACCTTGCTGAAAAACGCATCGAATTTAGCTAACTTTTCTTCAATAGAACTACCACAAAGGCAATAGTTTATTCTTAATCCATCAATTTCACCGTGAATCAACCCACTATCACGTAATTCTTTCAGGTGTTGTGATACTGTTGTGCGACTCAAGGGTAATTTGTCGGAAATATCACCCGATATGCAGGATTTTGTTTCGGCCAGATACTTCAAAATAGCCAAACGCGCCGGATGCGAAATTACTTTGGCAAATGCAGCCAACTCTTGTAGCTCTGTATCAAATACTTCGGGTTTTCTCATAACACTATTGTTTTATGTCGCAAACATACGGCATATTTTTGGCAAGGCAAAATATTTTGTATTAAATTTTTGTTACAAAGCAAAAGTTCTTCGAATAAAAGAATTAGGATAAGTTGGTTGTAGTTTAAGAAATTAAAACAATATATTTTCAATTTCTTTCATTGATATAAAACCATTATGGCGAAATACTTCCTTTCCTGAGTTATCAAGAAAAATTTGTGTCGGAATAGTCGCAATACCGTAGAATGTCATATATTCCTGATTCTCGGGTAACAGAACATTGTAAAAAACCACATTGATTTTCTCACCGTGGTTTTTTCGTACTTCGTCCATTACGCCTTCCATACGTATACAAGCTGAGCAACCCTTTGCTCCGAGTTCAAGAAAAGTAAACTGAAAGGTTTTATTGTTTTTTGAATAATTGTAAAGTTGATCGAGTTTCGCCTCAGTGCTTAGATTGCTTTCGACTGTATTGCCTTGCTTCACAATTTTTGAAACATAGTTTTCCATATTTTGCTTATTGAGTAGCAAAATAGCGAAAAACAGAACCGACGAAAGTAAAGCGACAACGGACGAAACTCCCTTTTGCTTAGTAGATAATTTCAGCTTTGGCATACACTTCATTAATCAGGTTTTCCGTTACCGGACTCTTCCCCTTTTGATACCCCAAATCGGTCAAACGGAGATGATTGAAATTTTCGATTCCAGCTTTTTCCAAAATCTTTTTTGCACAATCTTTCGGACAACCATCAATAGCCAGAACATTTGCTTCTTTAAAAGCGGCAATCAATGACTGATCGCCAATGGCAATCATAGTAAGACAATTCATTTTGCGCACTTTATTATCACGCAGTTTGCGAGCTATCACGTCCGACAATTGTCCTAAATCCGAAGCGCCGGAGCAGCTTACTACATTGTAGTAGCTTGTACCACAGAGGCAAGCAGTTTTTTTTGTTTCCATATTTTTAATTATTTAGTCAATAATGTGTCTGGCTAAGAACTTTTTAATAACTGGCATAATAATCATAACTACTGGTAGAGCCACTATATAGGCAAGTCCCCACGAATTTATCCATTTCATTAAAAAACCAGGTTGAAAGGCATAATTTATTGATACACTTACAAATGTAACTACAAATGTCATAACAAAAACCATTATGAATAAGGTTACTTTCATTTCATTTTTTCTTTTGATTTTCATTTTTTTATAATTTAAATTCTGTACTCAAAAACACATAATCTTTATTCGTTCCCTCTTGAGAAGCTTTTCGCCAGCCCTGATAACTTAATGCGAGTTGAACAGTTTTAACGGGTTCATATTGAATACCTGTAATTAATGCTGAACCATCATTACGGTAATTCCAATCAACAATCATTAGTCTGCTGATTTTATTTGAAAGTAATCGGTCATAACGTGTGAAAATTTCCCATTTAGATTGAAAACCGAAAGCTGCAAAAATACTGCCTCCTCCCAGATTTCTTCCACTTACCTGCTGATTATTAATGCGGTAATTCAGATCTATTCCCACACGAAAATTATCCAAAATCTGCCAACCGCTAAAAAACGAAATAAGATGCTGATTGTTGATGCCCTGAGTTTTGGTTATAGTATTGTTTTCGTAATAAAGTCGATTATGCCAGTTTTTCACAGGAATAAAATCAATGCCAACAGCATATTTAATTTTTCCATCAGTAGCCTGATTGCTGCGAATGCCTTCACCGTTGGTTATGGCTATATCAACATTCAGCTTGGGACTCAAATTAAAATAGCCAATAGCGCCATAATCGCCACTTGCCATGCCGTAGTACCTGTCCTGAAAAGTTTCGTACAGATAACGATAGCCCCAGAATTTTTCCTGTGTAATATAATGATTTTGTAAAATGCCACCAATTTGTAAGCGTGCCCAATCGTTAGCTTTCCACTGAATGTAGGCAAATTTCAGAAAAGCGGTGTAATAACTACCTTCTTTACCTGTGGTTGTTAGAGGCGTTTGGTATCCGTACTGATCGGTTACAAAACCGTTTCCCAGCGTAGTGGTTCGTCCGGCAGCATCTACAATAAGTGCCGCTGAAAGCTGAGGAGTAAAATTATAATTATACCCAAAATGCGCACGCCCAATGCCAAAAGCAAAATTTGGGCTTGCTGCATTCAGGTCGGCTTTGGAATATCCAAATACCTGCATTACGATATTGCCCGAGGGTTTAAAATCGGCGGTGTTTGTCTGCGCCGTCACAGAATAACCGAAAAATGCTGCCAGCAATACAAGGATTGCTGTTTGGCAAAGTTTTTTCATTATTCTATTTTGTTTAATTGACTATTCTATTTCAATTGGATAGTCTGATTCTTTCCATTTTAAAAATCCCGATTCGAACAAATAAATCCTTGTAAAACCATTAGCAATCATTTGCTCAGACATGTTTTTACTTCGCCCATTTGTTCTACAATAGATAAGATAGACTTTGTTTTTATCAAAAAGTTGTAGTTTCTGAGCAAAATTATCGTCGTACACATCCAAATGTATAGCCCGTGGCAAATGACCGGACTTGAAAGAAACACTATCCCTGCAATCGATAAAGATGATTGAATTATCGGAATTTATAAGTTCTAACGTTTGATTTACATTAAGTGTATCGACCTTTTGAGCAAAAGTCGATACTGTAGAAATTATAAAAATTAGTAACAATAAATTTTTAAGTTTCATATTACATTGCACCAAAAATCAATCCTGCAACAGTTGAAAGTATAACCACAATTGCCACATAAACTACAGTTTTCTGTGTGCCAAGTACACCACGAATAACCAACATGTTAGGCAACGAAAGGGATGGTCCAGCCAATAAAAGTGCCAATGCAGGACCTTTACCCATACCCGATGCCAATAAACCCTGAACAATAGGAACTTCGGTAAGTGTGGCAAAATACATAAATGCTCCTACAATTGAAGCAAAGAAGTTTGAAAGCACAGAATTTCCACCAACTGCCCAAGCCACCCATGAATTTGGTATAACACCTGCAATGGATGTATTGTCGTGCGTTGAACCGAGTAAAAATCCTGCAATTACCACTCCAATTGCCAGTAAAGGCATTATTTGTTTGGCAAAGCCCCAACTTGAAATTATCCATTCACGGTTTTCGCCATCTTCCGACTTATCCATCAGTGCTATTGAACTTACAGCAGCAATGGCTACCACAACGCTTACCAACGGATTTCCAATAAGCAAGGCACTTAAAGCTGTAACTACAGCCCCGAGCAAAACCTGCCAGCTTTTCAGCTTCAGAATGGCAATCATCGAATACACCAACCCAAGCCCGAAAAAGCCGGTAATATACCATTTGTATGCCCAAATATAATACCACAAGCTACTTGTATCGCCTTCACCGGGTTTTCCCCAGTTAGCAAAAACCAAAATAAGCACCAATGTAAAAAAGTGTAGTGCAGTTTGCCATAATGGTCGGTTTTCAGGCACATCCGGAAAATTCATTTGCTCCTCTGCCCGCACCTTTTCCTCTTTTCGATATATGACTGCCATAATCAAGCCGATAAGCACACTAAAAACCACTGCCCCTAGAAAACGTGCAACCCCGATTTCGAGACCTAAAATGCGTGCTGTAAGAATTATCGCCAAAATATTGATGGCTGGTCCTGAATATAAAAATGCAATAGCCGGTCCGAGTCCGGCACCGCGTTTGTGAATACTCGAAAATAGTGGTAAAATAGTACATGAACAAACTGCCAGAATCGTCCCTGAAACAGCAGCAACCGTATAAGCTACCCATCGTTTTGCTTTAGCTCCGAAATATTTAATTACCGAAGCCTGACTTACAAAAACTGAAATCACTCCTGCAATCAGGAAAGCCGGCAAAAGGCAGAGAATAACATGTTCCTGTGCATACCATTTTGCAAGGTCGAATGTGGCAGCAACTGCTGTATTAAATACCGGACTTTGAACAGGCAGAAAAAAAACTGCCAGAAAAACGACTACAATTCCTAAAAGAATTTTCAACTCCTTTTTTGTTTCCATTTTTTAATAATAAGTAATTGATTGTTCGTAAAAGCACGAACAAAAAGGTTAAAAAAATACCACAAGAGTATTTATTCAATTGTGGTAGAAAATATTTAATTAATAAAGAAAATTATAACATAATAAACTCCAACACCGATAAAAATGACCGAAACAACACGTCTGAACCACAGTTCAAAAGTTTTAATTTGATTGTAAAGTTTCCCTACATTACCCACTGCATACGCCAACAACCATGCAAATATAATTACCGGCAAACCAGTGGCAATTGCAAATAGTACGGGCAGATACAAACCGCTGGCACTGGCCACAGTCATCGGAATGAGCATCACGAAATACAATACACCGCTATACGGACAAAAAGCCAGCGCGAAAACCATTCCCAGCAGTAAAGTACTCCAGTAACTACCCTTACTGTTCTCGCCAATTTTATCAGTCAGCCCGGAAAGACCCGGAAGTTTCAACTTAATTACATCGAGCATAAAAAGTCCGATAAGAATCATAACAGGACCAAGCAATTTTTCGCCCCAGCCCTGAAACAGCATGGAAACATTCATTTTGCTGGCGCCAAAAAAGATGATAAGTGCCAAACCTGTGTAGCTAATTGCCCTGCCAAGGGTATAAACTAATCCGCTGATAAATACCCGTTTACTGTCTTTCAGGTCGCGGCTTATAAACCCGATAGCAGAAATGTTAGTAGCCAATGGGCAGGGACTGATAGCGGTCATCAGTCCCAGAATGATAGCGGTGATAAAACTGTATTGAGTGTTATCTAAAATTGATTGCAATATCTCCATGCTTCAATTGAAAATTTATAAAATGCATATTACAAAAGCGGATCTATCGCATTTTTTATTTCTTCTTTCAATTTTTCGGGCTTGCTACGTGCATACATAAAACCTTTATCCGTTAGGTCCACTCGCTGAGCGTTAGACACAACAAGCAACGCCTGACCTTCTGCCTGACATTTTTTTGCAATAGTTTTACTATTCTCATCATCGAGATTGACACTGGTGAACGTGATTTTTCCTGATTTTTGTTGTTCCGGATACATTTCAGCAAGTGATTTCCTGGTCACTTCTTCTACAGCGTTGCAAGTGATGCACCGACGGGTATAGTGGAAATAATACACTTCCACTTTTGAGGAAACTTCTTTGGTTGCTTTTGGCGTTTTTTTGGTTTGAGCGTCGCATGACATGCTTCCCAGGACTATGGAAAGCATCACACTGAAAATAGCAAATCTTTTCATGTTGAGTTTTTTGTTAATAGAATTATTCGTATTTTGACAATATTGCTTTGATTTCGCCTGCTGAAGGAATGCGTCCTTTTATTTCTACCTTACCATTCACCACCAAAGCAGGAGTTGACATTACATTGAATTTCATTATTTCCATAATGTCTTCTACTTTCGATATTTCGGCTGAAAGTCCATTTTGTTCTACTACCTCGCGGGTTATTTTTTCGAGTGATTTGCACTTTGGGCAGCCTGTGCCCAGAATTTTGATGTCCATTTTAAAATTTGAGTTTATATGTTTGAAAAGTTTAATTACAACATCGTATTTTTTCTTTGTTTAACGCAAAAAATGTTTCGAAATAGGCCTGAGCCTTTTCCCAATTTTCTTTGTTAATGCAGTATTTAACTTTGGGTGTCTCTATTTCTCCCTGAATGAGGCCTGCATCTTTCAATTCTTTTAAATGTTGTGAAACAGTTGCTTTTGCAATGGGTAGTTCATTATGAATTTCGCCGAAATAGCAACAATCCAATGAAGATAAATATTCAAGTATTGTAATGCGCGCCGGATGCCCCATCGCTTTAGCAAATCGGGCAAGTTGCTCGTTATCAATCGTATAATCTTTATTTCTAGTGGTATTCATGTTGATATAATTAATTTTAGTTCGCAAAATTACGAACAATATTCTAAACTACAATTATTTCCCACAAAAAAAAGGACTTAATTTTTAAAGAAACATAAAAAAAGCGCAAGAAAACATCCTGCGCTTGTTTAATAAAGCTTCTCTATTTTTTTTTGAAAGAATAGTGAAGGTTCTAATTTATCTTTTACTTTTTGGTATATCCAACCGAATGATTCAGCCAAATGATTTGTGAATTCGTTAGATTTAGTTCTTTGCGTAGTTCGTCGTGGTTCATATAGGCGCGCGGACGGGTTCCGAGTGCGGCAGCTGCACAAAGAATCGAAATATTCTGCGATACAATTCCGGCATCGAGCGCGCTCATATCCCGAAGGCGTTTGTTCGCTTCGTCGTTACCCGGCACATAACTTTTGTAGCGTGATAAATCGGCTACTAAAAGCAACAATACTGGCGCATCATTGGGTCGGTTGCCGTTCATAAGCGGACGTAAATCCTTTTTTGCAACTTGCCTGAGCTCTTTTTTAGCTGCATCGTACAAATAAACACCATCAGCCCGGCAAACATACACGTCTATATCCTGCGAATTCATGGCAGAAGGTGCTGTTTTTTTGCCATTTTGTGGCCGGTTGATGCCGTTGGCAGCCCACAGCAAATCAGATAAATCCTGAAGGGATAAATCTTTGCTTTGGTATTCGTTGGTCGATTGCCGGTTTTGAAATGCTTTCATCACATCGGTTTTCCGGCTTGCAGAAGGCTCTCCGAGTCTGATGGATTTAGTTGCCTGAGCAAATACACTGATTGTAAGGCAAAAAGATAAAATTAAGAAAACTGTTCGTTTCATGTTTTGTAAAAAATTAAAGGATTAGAAAAAACAAAAATAGATAAAAATGAGCAGATTAAAAAAAATCTTTTATCAGGAGAATTCATTTCGTTTGTTTCCCGTCGGGGAATTTGTCTTATCTTTGCCTTTATGAAATTTGGAAAAGTGGAAATACCTTATTTGGTGGACTTCACCCTGCCTGCTGATCATCCGGCAACCGCAAACGTGCTTCCCGGTGCAAAAAGTGATGAATTTAACGTGTACGTAGGGTGTGCAAGGTGGAGCAAATCGGATCTGAAAGGATTTTATCCCCGCGGCACCAAAGACGAACTCACTTATTATTCTACCCAATTTAACTCCATCGAACTGAATGCTACCTATTACACGCAGCCTTCGGACGGACAGGTAATCAGATGGAGAGATAAAACTCCGGCAGATTTCAGGTTTTTCCCGAAAATAACGAATTCCATCAGTCATTACCGCAGACTGCTGAACGTCAATCAATTGACTGATGCTTTTTGTGATGCAGTCATCCATTTCGAAGAAAAACTCGGAACAGTATTTCTTCAACTGAATAATCAGTTTTCACCCCGTGAATTTACAAAACTGGCAGCCTTCGTTGAATATTTTCCCAAATCCATTCCGTTGGCTGTGGAAGTTCGCAATGAGCAATGGTTTTCGGACCCGCAGACTTGGGATGAATTTTGCTCACTACTCCAAAGCAACAACGTTACAAATCTGATAACCGATACTGCAGGCAGAAGAGATTTGCTGCATCAACGGCTCACCACTTCTTCGGCTTTCATCCGTTTTACAGGCAGTAATATCTACGAAATAGACTATCTGCGAATGGATGAATGGCTGGAACGAATCGGGAAATGGCAAAAAAAAGGACTGAAAAACCTGTTCTTTTTCATTCATCAAAACATGGAAGCCTCCTCTCCTTTCCTGGCATCTTATTTCATCGAAAAAGTCAATTCGATGTTTGGAAAATCGATGCATGTTCCGGTAAAGTTGGAAAAAACACACAGCTAAAAGTTTTATTTTTTTTGATAATAATTAACAACAAAATTTCACTATCTTTATGAACGATTATAAGTGATAAGGTGTTATAGAAAAAAGATTGTTTGATGGGTGGATTATTGGTTGAAACGAGGTGATGATTTGACATTGAAATGCAACGGCATTTCGACCTGAAGGGAATAATAATAAACAAAATGATAAATACATGGATTTACTCGGAACTAACCGACGAACAAAATGAAATCAAAAACAAACTAGCCAATGAATTAAGTATCAGCCCGGTTTTAGCAAAACTTCTTGTGCAGCGGGGCATTGTAACCTTTGATGATGCCCGCTCTTTTTTCCGTCCGGATTTGAATGATTTGCATGATCCTTTCCTGATGAAAGACATGGACAAAGCGGTAGAAAGACTCACAAAAGCAATGCAAAGTAATGAAAAGATACTGATTTACGGCGATTACGATGTTGATGGAACCACCTCGGTTTCACTTGTTTACAGATTCCTGGTCAAGTTTTATTCCAATCTTGATTTCTACATTCCCGATCGTTACAACGAAGGTTATGGCATTTCCATTAAAGGAATTGACTTTGCTGCTCAAAACAATTTCAAGCTGATAATAGCCCTGGATTGTGGCATTAAGGCTGTCGAAAAAATAAAATATGCCAAAACACTTGGTGTGGATTTTATTATCTGCGACCACCACAACCCCGACGACGAACTTCCGCCTGCCGTAGCTGTACTTGATTCAAAACGGGCAGACTGCAATTATCCCTACAAGCATCTCTCGGGCTGTGGAGTCGGATTTAAGCTGATGCAGGCATTTGCAATGGAAAACAACATCCGATTTGAAGAGCTGATCCCTCTGCTGGATTTGGTAGCACTCAGCATTGCTTCTGACATAGTACCGATAACGGGCGAAAACCGCATACTCGCCTTCTACGGTCTGAAACAGATCAATTCCAATCCAAGTACGGGTGTCAAAGCAATCATTGAAGTTTGCGGACTGAAGGACAGGGAGATTTCCATCAGTGACATCGTATTCAAAATTGGTCCGCGAATAAACGCCTCGGGCAGGATGAAACTGGCTACTGAGGCCGTTGAACTGATGGTTTCGAGAGATTATAACTTCGCCTATGAGCGAAGCGGAACAATCAACGAATACAACAACGACCGGAAAGACCTGGACAAAAACATCACCGACGACGCCATTGCACTCATCCGGCAGGACGACACCTATTCCGAACGGAAATCAATCGTGGTTTTCAAACCCGACTGGCACAAAGGTGTCATCGGAATCGTGGCATCACGCCTGGCAGAGGAGTATTACAAACCCTCGGTTGTACTGACCGAATCCAACGGATTTGCATCCGGCTCGGCACGCTCTGTACTTGGTTTCGATTTGTACAAAGCTGTTGAGTCCTGTAAAGATTTGCTTGAAAACTTCGGCGGTCACATGTACGCTGCTGGTCTGACCATGAAGATTGAACATGTGGATGAATTTAGCCGCAGGTTTGAAAAGTACGTTGCCGAACACATTGAAGAAGATCAGACATATCCTCAGATTGATATTGATGCCATCATCGAATTCAAGGATATTACACCTAAATTTTTCAGGGTGTTGAAACAATTCGGACCTTTCGGACCGGGCAACATGAAACCTGTTTTCGAATCGAAAAACGTGTACGACTTCGGCAGCAGCCGATTGGTGGGCAAAGATCAGGAACACCTGAAACTGGAGCTGACCGACAGCAGTTCTGAAAATGTAATGAGTGGTATTGCCTTTCGGATGTACGAATTCAACGATCATCTCAAGGCACTGAATCCGCTCGATATCTGCTACACGCTTGAGGAAAACAATTTCAACGGAAACACTTCCATTCAGCTCATGATAAGAGACATCAAGAAAGTGGAAAAATAAACAGGTAGGAACAAAAAGGGACAAGAAAAAACTTGTCCCTTTTTGTTATAATTATTTCATCGTATGATTGTAACAATCACGGCAAATCGGCTCATACTCAGTCATTTCGCCAAGCAGCACCTGCTTATCACCGGCAACGAGCCGGTGCGATACATACGCCAGCGCACCGCAGCGCACGCAGATGGCGTGAACTTTATACACATCGTCGGCAATAGCCATCAGAGCGGGCATCGGCCCGAAAGGCGTACACCTGAAATCCATGTCGAGACCCGCAACAATTACGCGTATCCCACTGTTGGCCAGCTGTTTGCATACTTCTACCAGGCCTTCGTCAAAAAACTGTGCTTCATCTATTCCTACCACATCTACTTCGCTGGTCATGAGCAGGATACTTCCGGATGATTCCACGGGTGTAGAGCGGATGGTAGTACGGTCGTGTGACACCACATCTTCTTCAGAATAACGTGTATCAATCTTCGGTTTGAATATCTCCACCCGCAGCTTTGCAAAATTTGCCCGCTTCAGCCTGCGGATCAGCTCCTCTGTCTTGCCCGAAAACATGGATCCGCAAATTACCTCAATACTTCCTCTTCTCACCTGGTTTGGATGATTTTGCTCAGAATAAATCATTATTTCTCGAAATTTTGGATTTTACAGTATTTAATTCAATAGTTTAATTTGTATCTTTACGGCAGTTTTAATGCTGATCGTATTAATTTCTACAAAAATAAAAAAAATAATTTTACCGAACTCTTTTTAATTGAAAAAGATATGAACAAAGAATTTTTAGTGATGCTGTTGCAAAAGGATATTTATGAACTCAGCCTGCTTACCAGGGGTTTTGAGAGTATGTCTGTTTTTCCGGAGCCCATACTTCTTCTGGCAAAACAAAAAGCTGAAAATATCATCGAAGGTCTGAAATCTCTCGGAAAAAATCCGGAAAATGAATTGGGTGAAATTGATTATCAATCATTTAGCGATGACGAAAAAATTGAAAATAATGTCGTTACAGGTACAGACTCCGGGCACAATAGTTTTGACATACCCACCGGGCAGGATGATGAGTTGCTGCATTCACAGACGGACGATTCAGAAACCGGAGCATTACCCTCAGGTGTGGCGGACGAAGATATGAATGAAATTGAAGCAATCCCCGAAACCCTTGTTGAACAAGCAACTGAGAGAAATCAGGAGGTAAGTGGAAATAGAAATGATGAGATAATTATAAGTCTGAATGAGGAATTTCAGGAAGAAATAGAAGTGGAAGAAATAGGTGAAAATGAGCAAATTCTGGCATACGAGGAGACTGAATCCGCATCGGGAAACAACCTAAAAGAAACCGAACAAACACCGGAAGAAACAATAAGAGAAAACATTCATAACCGACTCATTCAGAATAGCACAACACTCCACGAAAGTCTTCAGAAAACCGAAATCAGTTCATTGGGTGATAATCTGGCCAATCAAAAAATTGAGGACATCCGCCAGGCTTTGAATATCGGCGACCGGTTTCGTTTTCAGCGTGAGCTTTTCGGCAACAACGGCGAAACAATGAATAAATCCATTGCCTATCTCAATCAGCTGGCTAAATACGAAGAGGCAGTATCATACCTGAGATCAAAATTCGGGTGGAGCGATGACAATCCTCATGCAGATGAGTTTCTGCAAATTGTAAAAAGAAGATACCTCTGACAACAATTTTTCTAATTTCTGACCAGCCTGCGGCAGGCAGGTTTCTGACTTCTGACTTTTAACTTCAGCCACAAATGAAGCTTTACGTTGTACCCACACCTATTGGCAACCTGGAAGACATGACTTTCCGGTCTGTGAATGTATTGAAAAGTGTTGATTTGATTCTGGCTGAAGACACTCGTACGAGCGGTTTTTTGCTGAAGCACTATGAAATCAAGACTCCGATGCAATCGCATCACAAATTCAATGAGCATAAAACCCTGCAGCACGTCATCGAAAAGCTTAAAAGCGGACTAAATATCGCCTTAATTTCAGATGCGGGCACTCCCGCCATTTCAGACCCCGGATTCATGCTGGTGAGAGCTTGCGTAGAACAAGGTATTGAAGTAGAGTGTCTGCCCGGTGCCACTGCTTTTGTTCCGGCGCTGGTAAGTTCAGGTCTGCCCAACGACCGGTTTTGTTTCGAAGGTTTTCTTCCGCAAAAAAAAGGACGCCAAACCAGGCTGAAATCGCTGTCGGATGAATCCAGAACGATGATATTCTATGAATCGCCTTTCAGGATTGTAAAAACACTGACACAACTGGCAGAAGTGCTGGGACCCGTCAGAAAAGCATCTGTTTCGCGCGAGATTTCAAAACTATACGAAGAAACCGTTCGGGGAACGCTTGCTGAATTGATTGAACATTTCACTCAAAACTCCCCAAAAGGCGAATTTGTAATTGTTGTTGCAGGTTTTGAAGAATAAACTTAATTTTGTTGACCAAATAATGCATTTTTGAAAAATAAAATGAATTTACTGACCGTTTAGTTAATACCTTTTCAAAGATTCTTTCTGAACATAAATAAAAAAATCATTCACTTCATCATGAAACATAATACTTTACTAATCCTCACAATATCATTGCTTCTGGTATCCTGCAGCCAGCCAAAAAGCGGCGAGGTGGAGCGCCTGAAAGCTGAAAATGATTCGCTCCAAAGTGCAAAACTTCAGCTGGAAGAAGAAGTGAACGGATACTTTGCTACCCTCAATGACATACAGCAGAACATTGAGAAAATAAAGGATGCTCAAAACGTCATTTCTGTACGTCCGCTGAGCGAAAACACACCCCGCGATGTAAGAAACAAGGTATCTGAGGACATGGCATACATCAATGAATTGATAAAGGTCAACAAGGAAGAACTTGAAAAAATGCGCAACAAGATGAAGAACAGTTCATTTCAGCTGGTAAATCTTGAAAAAACTATCGCCTCGCTGGCCAAACAACTGAATGATGAATCAGCCAAAGTTGCCCGCCTGGAAATTCAGTTACAACAAAAAGATTCGGTGATTACACAACTGGGAACAACCGTTGACGCGCTGGGCAAAAACGTTGAAGATCTTTCACAGAAGAACGATGAAAAAAATGCACTGATTCAGCAACAGAACGAAGCCATGAATACTGCCTGGTATGCCATAGGCTCAATAAAAGAGCTGAAAGACAACAAAATAATCTCATCCGAAGGAATTTTCAGCGCCAAAAAGGTACTTCAGTCTGATTTTAACAAAAACTATTTCGTCAGAGTGGACACCCGAAATACAAAATCGATACCGCTTTATTCCAAAGCAAAGGCAAAACTGCTCACCAGCCACCCAAAAACCAGCTACACGCTTGAAAAGGAGAATGAAAACTACGTGCTGGTCATAACCAATCCGGCAGAATTCTGGAGTGTAAGCAAATACCTGGTGGTGGAGGTTGATTAAAAAAAAACGACAACAAAGAATTGCCAATTCTCAACGGTGAAAAACAAATACAAATACATATTCCTGGATCTGGACGACACCATCTGGGATTTCCACGCCAATGCTAAAGAATCATTGCGCGATGTTTTTCATGCCCGAAAGCTGAATGAGCATTTTGAGGATTTCGAAAATTTCTACCGCGACTATTCAAAAAAAAACCTGGAACTCTGGACTCAGTACGGGCAAGGACTCATCACGAAAGATTTTCTGATTGTAGAACGATTTCTGCATCTCCTGCAGCAGATCGGCATTAACGATCCGGATATTGCCCTGCAAATGAATACCGATTTTCTTGAAATTCTGGGTACGAAAACAGGCCTTGTTCCTTTTGCACGCGAGCTGATGGACTTCTGCCGGATGAAAACTTTACCTATGACTATCATCTCAAACGGATTCGTGGAAGTACAGTACCGCAAACTCAGAAGTGCCGGAATAGAGCATTACTTTGACCACGTAGTACTATCAGAAGCCGTAGGCACACTCAAACCCGACAGAAAAATATTCGAATATGCACTCAACCTCAACAAAGCCCGCAAAGAAGAAACTGTGATGATAGGCGACAGTTTTGACGCCGATATCAACGGAGCATCGCTGGCAGGAATTGATGGACTGTTTCTTAATCACAGCGAAAAAAAATATGAATTACCGGATAACGTAACCGAAATTCACAGCCTAAAAGATGCAATTAATATCATCTGACCACAATAAACTCCCGAAATGCACTGCACTTCGGGAGTTTCAATTTTCAAAATTCTGATTTCTGATCAGCCTGCAACAGTCAGTCTTCTAACTTTTTCCCGATAGTTATCGGGACTAATTACTGATTTCTGATTTCTAATTTTAATAAGAATGACCTTCTTTGAACTCATCAATGGTAGCGTGGCCTTTTTCCAGAGCTCTCCAGGCATAGAAAATGTAAGCCAGTACAAACGGTATAAGGAATGATACGATTGACATCACTTTAAGCGTATAATAGCTTGAAGATGAATTGAATATCGTAAGCGAACTTTGCAGGTCATAAGTAGAAGGATAGTAAGCTGTATTGTTATATCCGGCAACAAGCAATAATGTTGTAACGGTCAGCACAGTGCCGATTCCGGCAAACCAAATACCTTTTCTCCACGTATTTTTCAAAACAGAGAAACCAATGCCGTAAAGTACCCCGACTACACCAAGCAGAAGTAATATCAAAAGTACCGGAACCTGTATTAAGTTATTGAAATATTTAAATTGTTCCAATGAAACCACTCCTGTAGCCGGGTCAACTGCAAAACCTTTGGCAAGCAACGTCCAGATAAGGAATGTAAGGAAGAACACCAGGAATGGAACGGCATTCATCAAAAGTGCTTTTTTCAATCGTTCTTCAATTGCCTGGTTGTCAATACGGTTTTTCAAAAATAGTACTGCCAGCGTTCGGGCAAGGAAAAATACGGTAAAACCAAAGAGCCAGACACGTAAATCGGAAAACAGCAACTCTAATCCCTTCCAGGGACTTTGCCACTGACTGATAACCGGAGCAAACTGACCGGAAAATTCGGCGATGTTCGCTTTGTTGACACTAAACTGCGAACCTGTGAAAAACGTAGCAATAGCGGCACCCAGAAGGAATGTACCCAGCAAACCATTGGCAAACAAAAATCCGCGGTACGCATTTTTTCCAAAGAAATTACCCGGTTTATTTTGATATTCGTAGGATACAGCCTGTATAATAAAGCAAAACAATATCAGCATCCAAACCCAGTAGGCACCACCGAAACTGGTGGAGTAGAACAACGGGAACGAAGCAAAAAATGCACCTCCAAAAGTGACGAGTGTGGTAAAGGTGTAATGCCATTTTTTACCAATTACATTCGTTATGAGTTTGCGTTCGTCTTCCGTTTTTCCCAACGATTTGATCAAAGTTTGTCCGCCCTGAACGAAAAGCAGGAATGAAAGCAGCCCGCCCAGCAGTGATATTAAGAACCACCAGTAATGTTGTAGAAATGAATATGTTATCATAGTTATATTAATTTATAGCGTTAGTATTCGTTGGTTTGTTAGTTACTCTCCGGTCCTTTGCGTATTTGTTTTAACATGATGCTTATTTCTGCTATCAACAAAACTGTAAACAGCACGGCAAACAGAACAAATGTAATAAGTACGGATGAAGTTTGCAAACTCGACACGGCTGCCTGAACCGGCAAAATATCCTGAATAGTCCAGGGCTGACGGCCTACTTCGGCCACAATCCACCCAAGCTGTCCGGCTAAATATCCCAGTGGTATTGTCCACAAAAACACCCATAAAATCCACTTATAGTCAGACAGTTTATTTTTCCAGCCCAAAAATAAGGCAAGTGCGAAATTCAACAGGAATAACACTCCCAAAATCACCATGATGTGGAACGAATAAAACACCAGAGGAACGTTGGGAATTGTATCTTCCGGCTTATCCAGATACCCGTAACCGAAATATTTATAGTTAGCATCCAGTGTGGTTTTATGCACCGCCATGGCAGCAGTATCTTTGGCAGCTTCGGCAATTTTATAATTTTTCAATGCTGTGATGGCAGTTTGCCCCATTTGCTTTTTCGTTTCAAAAGAATCAGCTATTTTACCGTCAGGCTTTGTATATCCGCCTTCAACAATGTTTCTGATTCCGGGAACGTAAGCATTCACATCACTGAATGAGAGCCATGAAAGCATTTTAGGAAATTCAATAGCCATAACTACAGGGTCTACATCATCATTATACGTTTCTTTTTTCGGGTTGATTACTCCCATGGCTACCAGCGGCGCTCCTTCACGTCCTTCGTAGAGTCCTTCCATTACAGCGAGTTTCATGGGTTGATGAGCAGCAACTTGCTGGGCCGACCCGTGACCTGTGAAGATGATAAACAGCACGGCAAATAAACCAAAAGAAGCCGCAACCAGAATACTTTTCTTTGCAAATTCTTCTTTCCGTTTTTTGATTAAATACCACGAACTTATGCCCAATACTATCACAGAAGCTTCCACCCAGCCTGAAGCCACAGCGTGAAAGAATTTGTTGATGGCAACCGGTGATGAGATGATAGACCAGAAATCGACCATTTCATTGCGAACTGTAGTCGGATTGAATTCCATCCCGAGCGGAAGCTGCATCCAGGCATTGGCTACCAGAATCCAAAGTGCCGAAAGCGTAGCACCGGTGATGGTAAGCCATGTAGCTGCCAGGTGAACACCTTTGCTCACTTTGTTCCATCCGAAAAACATGATGGAAATAAAAGTGGCTTCCATGAAAAACGCCAGAATACCTTCGATGGCCAGCGGTGCTCCGAAAATATCGCCTACGAAAAAGCTGTAGTTTGACCAGTTAGTTCCAAACTGAAACTCGAGAATAATTCCGGTAGCAACTCCGATTGCGAAATTAATTCCAAAAATTGTCATCCAGAATTTGGCGGCTTTCTTCCATTCCTCTTTTCCGGTCTTTACATAAATTGTTTCCATAATAGCCTGAATGACTCCAAGCCCCAGAGTCAGAGGTACAAACAGCCAGTGATACATAGCTGTGAGGGCAAACTGGCCTCTTGACCAATCGACCAGTGATGTACTTAATAATTCCATAGATTTTTAGTTTAATTGAATAAAATATTTTATATCTTAACGAAATATTAATAAGAAATCGAGTCGGTAATTGTGGCTGTGGCGGTAGATCTATCTATAAGTTCAGATTTTACGTAATTAGCCCTGTCCTCTTCTTTTTCAAATTTTGAGTTGAGAAAATTGGGGAAAAAGAAGACCTTGAGGATGGCAAACATGATGAAAAGTTTGATGAGAACTATTGCCCAGAGCGTTCGTCCGAGCGTCATATTTTGAAAACCTTCTTTGTAAAAATTGTAAATATTTCTAAACCAACGGGGTATGCTGATTTTTTTTATCGTCATGTTTTCGTTTTACTTTAACGTGTGATTAGTAGTCGTTTTTGCGATATTATTTTTTCCTCAGGATACAGATAAATCCCTTTATTTGACACAAATATACATAGTTTTTTTTTGAATAATTGTGTTAAATTAAAATAATAAAAAAAATATTTTTCTTAAGTGCATTTTGTCCCTTTTTATTTCATCAAAAAGGTCACCTCTTTTGAAAAAATTACGGGTATTTCCAAAAAGAAAAAATCCGGTATATCGTGTCGATATGCCGGATTTCAGAGTGAAATGACTTTTTAATTACATCATTCGCAGGTTCAATGTGTACATTACCCAAATGGTTCCGCCTACAAATATAAACACCAGTAAAGCCGTAAATGCAAATACAATTACGTTCCAGCGTTGTTCTGACGACTTGTTAAGGTGCAGAAAGTAATACAAATGAACAAACATCTGCAGCAAAGCAGCCACAGAAAGCAGGATTACGACAGCACTCCTGGGCATTGAATCCTTAAAAGCCACAAATCCAAATGATATGATTGTAAAGAGGGTTGCCAGCAAAAAACCAATAATATAGTTCTTTTTAGTGATGTGACCCGCACCCATATTTTCATTTTCGTGATGTGATTGACTCATTATTATTGTCTCCTATTATTTTTCACTACTGACCGACAAAGAAATAATGCATCAAAAAGGGAAGCCATCTAAGCGATAACTTCCCTCCGATATAGTACTTTTGTTTTTCCACAAACATA
>SAAL01000109.1 GCA_009929445.1 Bacteroidia bacterium | reverse complement strand
TCAGAAAACCGGCTTTCACGCTGAACGAATTTCTGTACCAGATGGAGTTGGCTATGGTCAGCCTGGTTTTCGGATCGAGATCAGGCAGGGTGGTCTGCAACAGTTTGTAGTACTCGTTGATTTCGGCATCGGTGAGTCCTTCCATTTTCAGAGCAGTTTCCATCTCCGTTTTTGTGACTCCTATAGCACCGTTTCGGGCCATACCGAGTGCAATGCTTACACTCAGCGGAGATATGAACACGTTTTCATCAGACGTATCTGCCATCGTCCGGTTCATCAAATCAAAGGCAAATTCATTGTCCTGAGCCACGCGCTGTTTCTGCACAGCTGTCAGGTTGATCGGGTCTGCCGTCCGGTCGGGCACAGGATTGGTGTTATCGCAGCTTATCAGCAGCGATACCAACAACAGCATTAAAACGGGTGTTTTCATTTTTCTAAAAATTTGAAGGTATTACAATTCTATTCTTAATCCTCCGTTCAGACCGATGGTGAGCGGCTGCTCGGTGCGCGCGCTTCTCGGTTGGTTATTCCGGAGGTAATACGTTAATTCAGGTTCTGCATACAGGCTCAGCCCTTTCCGGAGTTTATATTCTGCTCCCAGCGCACCGTTGAGCGACCATTGCAGCCCGTCAATTCCCGATTTTACATTCGTATTGGCGGTAGCCTGCTGATCTTCTATTTCCTGCATGTAAATGGATCGCAGTCCCTTCTCCACCATTCCTCCGGCCGAAACGTAGAGGTTCCACTTCGGAAAATCAATCAGCAGTGCTCTCATATTAAGCGGAACACCCAGGTAGTGCAGTTGCAGTACGCCGCGGTAGTTGGTCAGTCCCGGTCGGTAGTATTCGGAGCGGAGATAGGTATATATGAGGCCGCTTTCGAGACTTAAAGTCCTGTTCAGGGGCTTTACCAGCATGATCCCTGCCGAAACCGGAGGATCGTGTTTTGCTTCCGTATAATCGTTGGCATCGAGCACGGTGGTGTAGTTGGAGGCAATTTCTCTTTTTACCAGACTCGGACTGCTATCGTAGAATTTTACCCCTCCATCAAATTGCGATATGGATGATAAACTGCCTCCTGTACCCACTGCAGCGGCTATGAGCAACGGTCTTTTTTTCAATGGCTGGTGTTTGGCGGGCGGTACTTCCGGATAGTCGTTGAGGTCGGGCAGCGAAGTGACCGGAGTTCCGGTGGTTGTTTTCTTTTGCCGAACCGAATCAACAACGGTATTGACTGCATCGTTCATCACTTTTTCTTCCGGTTTCTGCACTTCGGCAGTCTGAGTTTCAGTTATTCTGGTTTCACCGGGAGCGGTAGTGTATGGCTTGTTCCTGTTTTCGGTAATTAAAAGTTGTTTTTCTGATGTTGATACAGTTTGATCTGATAAATTATTTCCAATGTTTTCAGTATTTTTACTGCTTCCGGTTAGTGCCGTAAATACATCTTCCACCTTTTCAGCAGCGTGGATTTGCCTGTCATACTGCAACTGAGGGCTTGAATCCGGTTTCAGCATTTCAGTCTGCTGTACGCCGGTGAGAGCCGGATTTTGCTTCGTTTCGGTAAAAGGATGGATAAGGAGCACAAGTGCAACGACTGCTGCAGCAGCCGAAATCCAGTACCACACCGGTGTGATAATTCGCCGCCGGGGAGTCATCTTTTGCTCTATGGCATTCCAGATGCTTTCGTCCACCGGCAACTGATGATTTTCGAGCTTTTCCTTTATCAGGGTGCTGAAAACATCTTTTTCGTCTGTATGTTTGATATTATCTGACATTATCTTTTATTCATTAAATCCGACACCAGTTGCTGTAATGCTTTTCGGGCACGTGCAAACTGTGACCGGGAGGTGTTTTCCTGAATGTTCAGTTTTTCGGCTATTTCGGCATGCGAGTATCCTTCTATAGCATATAAGTTGAATATGGAGCGGCTTCTGTCGGGAAGTTCGGCTACACATTCCAACAGTTCGTCGGCTGAAAGTTTGTCAAGTACCCGATGGTCAAACTCATCGATCGAATCCGAAAAATGATCCATGCTGACATTCATTTTCAATATTTCATTTTTCTGAAGGTATTCGAGCGCGGTGTTTACAAAAATCTGACGCAGCCAGGCCGGTAGCGGTCCACGTGCCTCATACTGACCGATATGGGTAAATACCTTCACAAATCCATCCTGTAAAACGTCTTTTGCAGTTTCGCGGTTGGCAACGTAACGTACACACAACGAAAGCATGGCAGGGGCATATTTCTCATACAGTTCCCTCCTTGCCCACGGCTCGCCCCGTTTACAGCCGGCTATTAAAAGTTGTTCGTTGTCCGAAATCATCCCTTGTTTATTATATGATGGTATTTGTGTTCAAAACGCTGCAAGAGCTTTTTAAAATTAACATTATTTAAGATTGATCCGGCAGTGCATTGTTTTTTTTTGAAAAGAGTTATCTGTCGAGAAACTAAAAAAAGCCAAGCCATTTGACACGATGTCTTAAGCCCGGCTCTTTTATAATAAGAAATTTATACCAATTACTACTATTTGCTTCCGTCAGCATGGCGAAGCAGCACGCAGCTGAGAATTACTTCAGCCACTTATCCAGCCATCCGAAGAAGGTACGCTGCCACAGTACACCATTTTGCGGCTGCAGTACCCAGTGGTTTTCATCGGGGAAGATAAGCATTTCGGCCGGAACGCCTCTCAGTACCGCAGCATTGAAGGCAGCCATGCCCTGCGAGGCAAGGATGCGGTAATCTTTTTCACCGTGAATGACCAGTATGGGTGTGTCCCATTTATCCACAAAGAGATGCGGAGAGTTGGCATACGACCGCTGAGCAGTGGCATTCTGTTTATCCCAGTACGCACCACCCAAATCCCAGTTCACAAACCACATTTCCTCCGTTTCGAGGTATTGTTGTGGAAGGTTAAACATGCCGTCGTGAGCTATGAATGCCTTGAAGCGTTTCTGGTGATGTCCGGCAAGCCAGTAAACCGAGAAACCACCATAGCTGGCACCCACACATCCGAGTTTATCTTTATTCACAAAAGGTTCCTTAGCCACCGCATCGATGGCAGAGAGGTAATCTTTCATGTTTTGTCCACCGTAGTCGCCGCTGATCTGTGTAAGCCATTCATGACCGAATCCGGGCAATCCCCTTCTGTTGGGTGCTACAACAATATAACCGTTGGCAGCCATGATCTGCAGATTCCACCGGTATGACCAGAACTGACTCACGGCCGACTGAGGTCCTCCCTGGCAGTAAAGCAACGTTGGATATTTCTTGTTTGGATCAAAATCCGGCGGATATACCACCCAGGTGAGCATCTGTTTTCCGTCGGTAGTAGCTATCCACCGTTCTTCCACGTTGCCCATCTTCAGTTTTTCCAGTATTTCCCTGTTCTCGAAGGAGAGTTCCTTTTCTTCGCCCGTAGTCTGGTTGATGGCATAAATTTCATCCGGTTTGCTCAGCGAGTGTTTTACGCCGATCAATTTGTCTTTCAGCGGAATAACCGATTCGTAATCGTGCATGCCCCGGGTTACCTGAGTTATGGAATCGGTGAGTACATCGGCGCGGTACACCTGTGTAGTTCCGTGCCATACGCTTACAAAGTAGATGTATTTGCTGTCGGGCGACCAGCTCAGTGCATTCGAACTCTGATCGAAGCGAGCACTCAGGTCTTTTTTCTCCCCTGTTTTGGTATTCAGTACATACAACCGACTTTTGTCCGATTCAAACCCGTCGTTTTCCATGCTTTCCCAGGCCATCCATTCGCCGTCGGGTGAGAAAACCGGATTCTGATCGTATCCGGGCATGCCTTCGGTTTTATTTTCGGAAGTTGCATTTTCGGTGTTGTACAGGTAGATATCCGAATTGGTGGAAAGCGCATATTCTTTACCCGTTTTTTTGCGGCAGGTGTATGCCACGGTTTTTCCATCGGGACTCCAGGCCAGTTGTTCGATACCGCCGAAAGGTTTCATCGGACTTTCATAGGGTTCACCTGCCAGAATGTCTTTAATATTTTCAAGCATTCCACCGACAAAATCGGCCAGGAAAGGGTGCGGAACGGTTTGTACCCATTCATCCCAATGGCGGTACATGAGGTCGTTGACAATAATTCCGCTGGATTTGGGGAGGTCGGGATGCTTGTCAACAGTACGTTCTCCGTATTTTACATCCGCCACGTAGAGCAGTTTGCTTTCATCGGGTGAGAATGCAAAATCGTTGATTCCGCCCTCTGTTTCGGTGAGGCGGGTACGTCGCGAACCGTCGGCTTTCATGGTCCAGAGTTGCGAGGAGCCCGATTCGTTGGAGAGGAAAGCGATGGTTTGACTGTCGTTCATCCATTTGGCTGCCGATTCGCGGTGCGGGGTGGCGGTAATTTGCTTCCGGTCTGTTCCGTCCACGTTCATCACAAAGATTTCGGAGTTGCTTTTGTTTTGTTCGACGCTGTAATAGCTTACGGTGTACAGAATCTTTGTTTCGTCGGGCGATACCTGCACTCCGCCAATTCGTCCGAAAGCCCAGAGCACTTCGGGAGTCAGTAATCCGTTTTCGATGACGGGAGTTTGTTTGCCGATGAGAGGCGCATCGTCAGTTTTCTTTTCATTATTGTCGCACGCAGCAAGCGCTGTCAGTACTAATGCCATAAAAATTGTTTTAAGTTTCATTGGTGAATATTTGTATAAGTTTCTTTATTTCAGCGGTCGGTACAATAGTACGTTTGATTTGATGCAGGCAAATCTTTTCCACTATCCGGCTGCAAATATACAATATTATTTTTTTATACGGGAAAATCGATTTAGCGAAAGAACTTTTATAGTTGTTTGGATGTTTGGTTGTTTGGTTGTTTGGTTGTTGAAATTCACCAATTGTAATTTGTAAATTAATAAACTGTAAATAAACATGATTGATTCATTTGCTGACCGGGCTGCCTATTGGGATCAACCCGACAAAGAAAAAATGGCTGAAAGGTTCGTTACCGAACTTCACCGCCGTGTAACCCTTCAGGGCAGCTGGAAAGCGCTCGAAATAGGAGCCGGGACGGGTCTGGTGGGTTTGATGTTGCTGCCTGACCTGGCTTCAATTGTTTTTGAAGATACATCAGCCTCAATGCTCGATGTGCTGCGAAAGAAAACCATCGGGATAAGTAATATTGACATCTTACACGGGGAGATAACAGACTACAACAGGCAGGATATCGACCTGGTAATCTCCAACATGGCTTTTCACCACATCGAAGACATTGCTCACACCCTGAAACACCTGCACAGCATAACAAGACCCGGCGCTGTGGTGGTTATCGGCGATATACGTTCCGAGGACGGATCGTTTCACCGCTTTCAGCCCATTCCCCACCGCGGATTTGATACCGGTGCGCTGTCGGTGCTGTTCGAACAGGCAGGATTTGCAGTAGATGCAGTGGAAACTTACCACGTGCTGCGGCAGGAAAAAATTCCCGGAACAATTTCGGAATACGAGCAATTTATACTGGTGGCTCACAAATCTGCGTAGAGCGGTGTTGTGCCCGTTCTTTTGTCCGTTCAGACCGGAAAAGAGGTTAAGAACAGCAATAATTGATTTTTTTTTAAAAAAAATCGATTAAATTAACCAAAATCCTTGCAGGGACGATAAAAGATTGTATTTTTGTAAAAAAATTATTTCCGTTTTATATAACCACATAAATTTTAAATGTTTTATGAAAGAACTTGTAGCAAAAATTAACGCAGAAATCGCTGCTTTCGCAGAAAACGCAGCTCTTCAGGCAGACAAAGGTAACAAAGCAGCAGGTGCACGTGCACGTAAAGCTTCTCTGGATTTGGAAAAATCATTGAAAGAATTCCGTAAAGTTTCTATCGCAGCTTCTAAATAAGTTACCACATAGAGCTTTTCTTTCAGCGAACAAAACCATTGTTCCGTAAAAAAATTAAGAAAAGGCTTTAATCGTTTAGATTAAAGCCTTTTCATTTTCCAAGTTCCACGTTTCACGTTCTGTTGCGGAATATCCGGATTATTATGATGGTTCCGGCGACTATTAACAATAACTGCTAATACAAAACCGGCTTACTGCTGTCTAAAGAATCCGTTTTTTCTTTTTATTATCTTTATTATAGCCATATCCGTAGCCATATCCGTAGCTGCTATAGCTGCCGTAGCTGCCGTAGCCGGAGTGGAAATTGGATACATCGTTGACCACGAGCCCCATATTCGGAAGCATTTTCTTTTCGGACAAGTCGTTAGCAAAACGGAGGTTGTTCTTGCGCGAGTAGTTGGCGCGGCATACGTACATGGTGGCATCGGCAACGCGTGAAGCCACGATGGTATCAGTAACCAGACTCACCGGAGCGGAGTCGATGATGATATAATCGAATTTCTGCCTGAGCACTTCCATGCCTTTTTCGAACTCGGTGCGGGCAATGAGCTCGGCGGGATTGGGCGGAATCGCTCCGGCCGATATCACCGACAGGTTGGGATTGATGCCCGAGGGCTGCACGATATCCAGAATATTGTTTTCGTTACCGGAAAGGAATTGCGACATGCCGTGTCCGGTTTCAATGTTGAGGTATTCCGACAGGCGCGGCAAGCGAAGGTCCATCCCCATGAGCAGCACTTTTTTGTCGAGCAGCGAGAGGCTGATGGCGGTATTGATGGCGATGAATGTTTTTCCCTCTTTCGGTTCGGTGGAAGTCACCACCACTACCTTCTTATCCTTGCCGAGTGTAAAGAGGAGGTTGGTACGGAGCATCCGGAAAGCTTCTTCTGTTTCGCGGTTCTCGTTGGCAACCACGGCTATATTTCCCGAAGCGGAAACCGGAATTTCGCCCAGCGAAGGAATGTTGGAGTATCTGTCGATGTCGGCGCGGCTCTCGATACGGAAGTGAAGCAGGTCTTTCAGGAAGATGATGAGTGCCGGAATGAGGAGTCCGAGGAAGAGGGCAATCATAAGTACCATCATCCGTTTTGGTTTGATCATCCTGCCCACGGTAGCTTCATCGAGTACTTTGGCTTTGGGAGCCGTAGCAGCCAGCGAGAGGGCGTTTTCTTCGCGTTTCTGCAGCAGCATAAGGAAAAGGCTCGATTTGATTTGCTGTTCGCGGGCTATTTCAGTAAACTGACGTTCCTGAGTAGGAGCTGCGCCGGTCTGGCTTTTGTAATAGTTCACCTGGCTCTGCGCATCGCGGCGTGCTATGCTGAGTCCCTGTTTCACACTGGCAATGCTACTTTCTATTCCTGCCCGAAGGCCTTCTATCTGACCGTCGAGTTTCTGAATCACCGGATTGGACTCGGTGTTGGTACGCAGCAGTCGGTCGCGTTCCAGTATCTGCCGGTTGTATTCGTTGATGGTGGCAGCCAGGGTCGGATCTTCTATCCCCACATTGCTCGGAATCAGCTTGTTTCTGTTCCGCTGTTCGTTGATGTAGGTATCCAGGTAATCCACCAGGTTGAGCTGAGTGCTTACTTCCACCAGTTTCTGCTCGTACTGGCTCCCTTTTTGCAGCGACATCTGTACATCCGAAGTGATATCGGTAAGGCCCTGACTCCGCTTGTAGTCTTCCACCTGCCTTTCGGCGCTTCCGAGTTCGCTGTTGATAATGGCCAGACGGCCATCGATAAATTCCTGCGTATTGAGCGCTTCCTTGTTCTTATCGGCCGTAGCATCGAGGTTATACACCGCAACGAGCGAATTGAGGAAGTCGATTCCCTTCTGCGTTTCGGTAGTGGTATAAGCCAGGTTGAGTACGGATGTGGTTTTGGATGTGGGTGCCACTGCCAGTCCCGAACGGAAATAAGGAACCACCGACATCGGCTTGCGGATGATGACCTGAATGGGTACTCCGTAGTTGGGCGCTTTGCCGGCACGGAACGAAACGGTGAGAATGCCGGCCGGAGTTTTGTAGAGTGCGGGCATTTGTTTGATTTTGGTGTTGGTCTTTTTGCCGTTGAAGGTAGCCGCTATATCCACACTCTGGTCCTTGTTGATAACGGCAGTGAGCATTACCGGACTTTTGAGGTTATCCAGGTCCACCTGTTCCATTTTCACTATCAGGGGACTTTCCCTGTAAAGGTCGGAAGATTTTACCCTGCCTTCCACAATGTAGGAGGTGTGCAGATCCAGCTGATCTACAGTGCCCTTGATAATGGTTTTGGAACGGAGCACTTCAATTTCGTTGTCCACGTTGTTTACTGTTCCCATGAGGTCCAGTCCGCTGAAAACATTCGCTCCGCCACGGTAACGGGAGTCTTTTTCCTCTTTCAGAATGATGCTGGAGTTCACCTGATACACTTTGGAGGTGTAACGCAGATATACGAGCGCCAGGATGATGGCAATCAGTGCCGAAAGGAGAAACCATTTCCATTTTACCAGGTAAGGAGCTATAATTTCTTCTATCGTTTGTTTTTTTTCTGTTTTCCCGAGCAGACTGTCTAATGTCTCCAGGTCTAAATCAGATACGTCAAAGTCTTTCATTTTTTTATTTGTTGATTTGTTTTTTTGCAGGTTGCCGAGCTTATCGCAGTATGCATCGTTGAATCGTTAGTTGTTTATCGTTAATCACAGACCGTTATTTTATCAGGTTCAGCACCAGGTTGACCACCGTGATGAGGATGGAGACGCCTGAGAACGCGAGCGATGTGGCGCTTCCAATTTCTGCTCCCTGTGCTTTGGCTTTGTTGGGTTCCACGTACAGCACATCGTTTTGATGGAGGTAGTAGTTGGGCGAGTGAAGCAGGTTACGGTCGTTGAGGTTTACCGGAATGATTTCCTTTTCACCGTTGGCATGTTCGCGGATTATTTTCACATTGTCGCGTTTTCCGTATATGGTCATATCGCCTGCCAGCGAGAGCGCCTGCAGTACGTTTACCTTTTCGTTGGGGATGGTGAAAGTACCGGGATGAGCCACTTCGCCAAGCACGGAGATTTTATAATCGGAGAAACTCACAATGACTATGGGCATTTCCTTGAAGTTGCTGCTGATGCGACTCAGGATGGCCGATTCCGCTTCGCGGCGGGTCATACCCTGCACCTGAAGCATCCCTACGGTGGGGAAGTTGATGTATCCCTGGTAGTCCACCAGGTATTTCTGCAGCGATTGTGCTCCTATGCCACTACTTCCGGTCAGGCTTCCGGTTGGATACAGCAGGTTGAAGGGCATTCCCGCTTCGCGGTCGGATGCATTCACGGTGATGGTAAGCAGGTCGTTGGGCATGATGCGTGCGTCGTATATTACATCCTGCGGTTTGGTCTGCCCCCACTCCGTGCTGCCTTCGGTGAGTTGCTGCAGGTAAGGCACATTTTTGTAGGTAGTACATGCACTTGCTGTGAGCAGTACCAGCAATAAAGTAGTAAGATAGATTTTAAGTTTCATTTTGTTTATAAAATATGTTCTACTGCCCCAAACCGGGTAAGCAGACAGGTTAATAATCTTATTTGGTTTCTGTTAAAGTTTAATTTTTCTGATGAAAAATCCTTTCATTTCCTTCCATTTCGGTCAGAATAATTCATCTGTAAGTTATTTTTTGCAAAGATAATAAATAAAGAAGTTAGTTCTGAGTTTTGAGTTCTGAGTTCTGAGTTCTGAGTTTTGAGTTTCGGGTTTCGGATTTCGGGTTTGATTGACACATAAAAGATTGAACAATTATACAATTATATAATTATGAGTCTGCTCCGAAAACCTTGTTTTTGCCACAAAGACACTAAAACACCAAGTTACACAAAGAAACTAATTTTATATCTAATTGATTATCAACACATCT